>PLDW01000109.1 GCA_003136315.1 Gemmataceae bacterium
GCCATCCCCACGCAGCCGGGGTTTCGAGGACTCAACCCCGGCCACCCATCATCGGTCCATGCTGGGCCGATACGGGCCGCAAGCCCGTGCCATCGATTTCACGGTTTTGATTCTGGACAACTCCTAAGAATCGGTCTAACGGGAGGGCGAGGCTCCTGCCGAGCGTGAGGGTGGTACGGCTCGGCAGGAGGCCTCGCCCTCCCATTTATTCGTCTAATCGTCTCTCCGTAGAGGCGACAACCTCAGCAGGTTCCTGTATCAGCAAGCGGCACCTACCAAAGCAACACGCCGAGCAGCATCGCCAACGTGAGTACCCCCACAAGGCCCGTCCGCAGGTAGTCGCCTTTCATGTGAATCCACGGATTGAAAGGCTTGTCCGGCAGGCCGTAGACCTCGGGTCGATCAACCAGGAGATAGAACGAGTGCAACGCTGTGTACGTTTCCGTCGGGGTATCCCCGTAGAGGTGCGCGCCGGACACGCCCTTCGCCTGCAACTCCGCCACGCGCTTCTGTGCCCGCCGGCGCAGCTCGTCGATCGGCCCGAACTGGATCGACGCTGTCGGGCAGGCCTTCGCGCACGCCGGAACGAGGCCATCCTTCTGCCGGTCGTAGCAGAGGGTACACTTGCGGGCGTGGCCAGAAATCGTGCTGCGGGTGATGACGCCAAACGGACAGGCCGCGACGCAGTACGTGCAGCCATTGCAAATGTCCGATTGAATGTACACGTTAGCGAACTCGTTGTAGATGATCGCCCCGGTCGGGCACGCCTGCTGGCACGGGGCCGCGACGCAGTGCTTGCACACGTCCGACATCATCAGCCATCGCGCGAAGTCCGGCGACTTTTGCGGTGCTGGTGTGGGGGTGGGGAGAATCTCCAGCGCGAACCGTTGCGGAGGTGGAGAAGGCGGGGTAATCGGGTCCGGCGTCGGGAACTGCTCGACGAACTTGACGTGGCGCCAGGACGAGGCCGATAGTTCTCCAGTGTTGTCGTAGCTGTTGCCCGTGAACTCGAACCCATCGGCTGGAAGTTGGTTCCACTGCTTACACGCCACCTCGCACGCCTTGCACCCGATGCACACTGTCGTGTCCGTGTAGAACCCCGTCGCTGGCTGGCGCTCCGGTTCTTTTCCACGGCGGATCGGGACGAGCAGCCGGTCCACGAGGGCGAAGAACCAGCCGCTCCGCGGCGAGTCTTCGGTCTGCGGCCGCTTCACAACCTCCAGTTCCTCAGTCACCATGTTCGGGTTCCCCCTCGGGTTGGGCCGCCACGGGCGTATCGGCGATCGGGCCGCGGACGGGCCAGCGCACCGCCTGAACCGTCGGAGTCGGCTGTAGACCCCCAAGCCGGCCGGCGAGAACCTGGCAGGTAAACGCCTTACACTCGTGCATGCTCACGTTCGGGTCGGCCAGCAACGCGGTCAGATCGTTGGCGTTCCCGCCTACGACTTCCCCCGCGAAGGCCCAGTGGAACGGCAAACCGATCTGGTGGATTATGCGCCCCTCGATCAAGAGCGGGCGGAGCCGTCGGGTCACCATCGCGCGGGCCTCGATCCGACCGCGTGGTGTTGTCACTGTCAGCCATCCGGCGTGGACGATCCCGCGCGCCTCAGCCAGTTCGGGACTGAGCTCGACGAACATTTCCGGCTGGAGCTCGTTGAGCCAGGAGTTGAACCGGCTCATCGGCCCGCTGAGGTAGTGCTCGGTGAGCCGGAACGTCGTGGCGACCACCGGGAACTCGGCCGTCGGCGCATGCGCCACGCGATTCCGCGGCCCATCAAACATCCGCACCGTCGGACTGCACGTCTGCTTCGGATAGAGCAGGTTGCCGACGGGCGACTCGACAGGTTCATAGTGCGTCGGCAGCGGGCCGTCCTTGACGGCGGGCGCGTAGAGCCAGCCGAGCCCATCGGGTTTGGTGATGAATGGCCGGTCCCCGGCGATGGCCGCCATGCCTGTCGCATTCGGTGGCGGGCGGTAGCCGGGTGGCTTCTCGATCTCGAAATCGGGCCGGTCGAGGCCGACCCAACGGCGAGCCTCCTCGTTCCACCACACGAGTTTCTTGCGTTCCGACCACGGCCGGCCGTCAGGGTCCGCAGAGGCACGGTTGTAGAGCACCCGGCGGTTGTCCGGCCAGGCGAAGCCCCACTCGGGCTGGAGTGGGTTATCGGTGTGGCGGCGTTCCATGCTCCGGTTGCGATCCGGTGCGGGGAAGACGCCGCTGTAGATCCAGCACCCGCAGGCCGTCGATCCGTCGTCCTTCAGTTCAGCGAAGCCCGACACCAGTTTCGGCTCACCCGTCGCAGGGTCGATTTCGTTCACCTTGTACCCGTTGATCTCCTGCAGAATCTTCTCCAGGTCCGGTTCACCCTCGATCCGGCTCGGCGTACCATCGGGCAACCGGGGCGGTTCGTCGTAGTCGTAGTCCCAGGTGAGGTTCAACAGGGGTTGGTCCTTCGGATCAGTCGAGCCGGCGTACAGGTTCTTGAGGCGCTTGCCGAGGTTATAGATAAACCACGCATCGGAGCGGCTGTCGCCGAGCGGGTCGAGGGCCTTGTGGTGCCACTGGAGTATCCGCTGGGTGTTGGTGAGGCTGCCCTCCTTCTCCGGTGCGGCCGCGGCCGGGAGGAGGAACACCTCCGTCTTGATGTCGGCCGCCGGCGGCCCGGTGGGGTCGCTCTTCCAGAACACAGCACTTTCGATCTCGAACCAGTCGAGGACGACGAGCCAGTCGAGGTTCCGCAGGCCAGCGCGGTGGAGGCCCGCATTGGGTCCCCCGCCGCCGGGGTTCTGGCCGAAGAGGAAGTACCCCTTCACTTCGCCCTTCGCCATGCGGTCGAAGTAGGCGAGCTGCGAGTAGTCGGTGTCGACCCGTGGCAGCCACGAGAACCCGAAGTCGTTCTCCGGCGTGGCCGCGTTGCCATACCACGCTTTCATGAGGCTGACGATGAACTTGCGGAAGTTGACCCAGTAACCTGTGGTCATGCCCTCGTGTTCGACGTAAGAATTGAGCGATTCGTGTTGCTCATCGGCGGCTGGCTGCGGCAGGTAGCCGGGTAGCGAATCGTACAAAGTGGCGACATCGGTCGAGCCCTGGATGGTGGAGTGACCGCGCATCGCCATGATGCCGCCGCCGGGTCGGCCCATGTTCCCCAGGAGCAGTTGCAAGATGCCGGCGGTGCGGATCATCTGCACACCAGTGGCGTGCTGCGTCCACCCCAGCGCGTAGACGATACAACTGGTCCGCTCGCGGCCGGAGTTGGCGCAGAGCAACTCCGCTACACGGGTCAGTTGCTCGGGGCTACAGCCGCACACCTGCGAAACGACTTCCGGCGTGTAACGCGCGAAGTGACGCTTCAGGAGCTGGAAGACGCAGTGCGGATGTTGTAACGTCGGGTCGCACTGCGGCTCGTCGCCTGGTACGTCCGCCATGTTCTTCCGTAGCGCGGAGTGGGTGGAGGCCCCCGCCTGGAGGTCGTGGCCTTGAATCCCCGGTTCTTCCTTCCACATTTTCTCCGGAGTCACGACATCGTCCGGGCGCCCTTCGAAGCCCCAGTGCCCTTCCTTCGCGTCGTATTTGCCGGTCTGACCGTCCCCGTGGTAGCCACTAAACAGGCCGGACAGGTCCTCCGTGTCGCGGAACCCCTCATCGATAATGTTCGAGGCATTCGTGTACGCGAGGACGTACTCCTTGAACCATTTGTCGTGGGTGAGGATGTAGTTCACCAGGCCGCCGAGGAACGCGATATCGCTCCCGGCACGGATGTCCACGAAGACGTCACAAAGCGCCGAGGTGCGCGTGAACCGCGGATCGACGTGGATCAGAGTCGCGCCCTTCTCCTTCGCCTTCATGGGCCAGCGAAACCCTACAGGGTGGGCCTCCGCCATGTTCGAACCCATGAACAGGATGCAGTCGCTGTTGGCCATGTCCTGCTGGTAGTTGGTGGCCGCGCCGCGGCCGAACGAGGCGCCCAGACCGGGCACCGAGGCGGAGTGTCATATCCGCGCCTGGTTCTCGATCGACACCACCCCCAATCCCGCCCCGAACAGCTTCTTGATGAGGTAGTTTTCCTCGTTGTCGATCGTGGCTCCGCCGAGAGTGCCGATCGTCTTGACGTGATTGAGTAACTGTCCCGACTCGTTGCGCGTGATGAAATCGGCATCGCGCGCGGCCTTCACCTTGTGGGCGATCCGGTCGAGCGCCCAGTCGAGACTCTTCGTCTCCCATTTGTCAGAATACGGTGCCCGGTAGAGCACCTGTGTGACGCGGTGCGGGTTGACGGCGAGTTGGAAGGCATTGGCCCCCTTCGGGCAGAGCGTTCCCTCGTTGATGGGGCTGCGGGGGTCGCCCTCAATGTCGATGAGTTGACCGCGCTTGGTGTAAATGAGTTGACCGCACCCGACGGCACAATACGGGCAAACGCTCTCGGTGACTGTCGCACCGCGGAGCCGGGAGGACTTCTCACTGGTCTGCTGACTGTACGGCTGGCGTTTGGACGCAATCGGGAGACTGAACATTGTCGATCCCTCGCAGTTGAAGACTTGGGGCGAACGGCCCGCTACAACTTCACCGAGACATACGCTTCGTAATTCAAATGATAGAACTCGTCCAAGATCAAAACCGTGTATGTCGCCGATCAAACGAACAGGAGANNGGGCCAATACGGGCTGCAAGCCCTTGCCATTGATTTCACGGTTTTGATTCTGGACAACTCCTTAATGTCGAGCGTCCGCAGATACGTATGAAGCCCGGCGTCCTGGATCGGGATCAGGTGCGCTGGCTCTCCGGATTCGTTATAGTGCGGGCAACATTACAGCCCCGCGCTTTCTGAGACTTCTCGGGCGAAGCCGGCCCAGTCGGCGTCGTCGCGGCCCTTGGCGACTGTCGCCGTCAGCCGCTCGTGGATCAAGCCGGCCAGTGGCATCGGGACCAACCCCTCAGCGGCCGCCTCGATGATCAGCCCGTAGTCCTTGCGGATCAGTGATGGGCTTGCCCCCACCGGCTGGTAGTGTTCCGACGCGACCAACGCGCCGTAGCCACGGTAGACGAAACAGTCGAAGAGAGTCTGCGTGAAGAACTCGTAAGCTTCTTGCCGCGCCACGCCGTGTTTCTGGACTAGCGTGAAGGCTTCGGCCATTGCCTCGATTGCGGCCCCCAGCAGAAAGTTTCCCGCGAGCTTGATGACGTTGGCAGCACCGGGATCCTCACCGAAATCAAAAACCCGCTGGCTCATCGCCTCCTGGAGTCGCCGCACCCGCGCTCGTGCCGTGGCGTTACCCGAGGTCACGACCCACAACCGCGCTTCGGCCGCGACCTCGGGCTTGCCGAAGACCGGAGAGGCGACGTAATGTGCGCCACCTTCCTGGTGAAGGTCCGCCAGCCGGCGCGCGGTCCGCGGCGAGATCGTGCTCATCGAGAGGTGAACTCCGTTGCCCAGCCGGCCCAGCAGGCCGTTGGCGCCCAGGGTCACATCCTCAACAGCCTGGTCGTCGGACACCATGGTCACCACGATGCCGCCGGGCACGACTGCCTCCGACGGGCTGCGCGCCAGCACGGCTCCACGCTCCAGCAGGGGCCGGGCCTTCTCGGCGGTGCGGTTATAGATACGCAGGCCGAAGCCGGCCTTGAGCACGTTGGTCGCCATGGCCAGGCCCATGCCTCCCAGGCCGATGAAGCCGACGCTTTCTGTCATGGGAGCACTCTCCTCTCAATGACCGGGGCAACACTACGTCGGAACTTGGTAGACTACGGAGTCTTGAGTTCCCGCTCCAGCTTGACTGCCCGTTCCAGATGATCCTGGATTTTCGGCAGCGTTTGCTGCGCGAACGCTTTGAGGTCGGGGTCTGTGCCGTTATCGATCTCATACTGGTAGAGCGCGGCGTTTGCCTTCTGGTAGGCCACTTGGCCGCGCACGTATTCAAGGTCGAAACGCGGACCCTTCTCAGTCTCAAGGGTCGAAATGATGGTCCCGTACGCGGCTTTCAGGAGGGTCGGCGGCGGGACCGGAGCTTTCTGCTTCGTAATAGCCTCCAAGGCATCATTCACTTCAATGTGCGAACTCACCATGAGTTCCGCATAGGAGCGAATGGCCTGGGTGCCGCCACTCTTCTGCGCAAATCGGCCTGCATCGGTCTGGAACGGCGTACCGAGCGATGTCTGGGTCACGAAATACGTATCGACTGACCCTAGAGGAGTTTTCGTCGTGTTCGTGGTGGAATCCTGAGCACTGCAAGGTTTGCCGGCAAAGGGGTCTTTTTCCAGTTGCACGATCATGTTCACGGAAGGCTGGTTGCCCACCGTGCCAGAGCGGTGCCCCTTGCGTCCCTGGGCGTCCAGTTTGGTGTTCTGATCGCCGCCGAAGGACACCTCGCCTGGCCCCATCTCCACACGCTTGCCGTCCATCGTTTCCACGAACCAACGGCCGGAGAGGGGTATGATCCATTGTGGTTTCGGGTTCTCGTGCCACTCACCCACCCAACCCACGGGTTGGACGACCATTAGCACGGTGGCGCCAGGGGTGTTCTGTTTGTCGATCCACGACGGCGCGGCCCCTTCTGAAATGCTCTGTAGCTTGAATGCGCTCATCTCGCAGCGATTTTGATGGCTCACCCCTTTCTCGTCGGTCCAGACGTGCCAGTAAGACACACTGGGTTTGTCCTTCCCGGTGGCAGGGACGGTCCGCGTGGAAGCTTCCGGTGTTTCTGCGCGGGAGCGTGGGGAATTGACCACTTCCGCGATGACGACTGCGGCAAGCGCCAGGGCGGCGCCAGCCGTCACAAGGCGGTAGGTTCGACGTTGCATACCAACATCCTCCAAGAATGGGGCGAACAAAACCGTTCGGGAATCATTGATCATCGCATGTTAGCGGTGGACTGCACGGGGGCTTCGGGAGAACCGACTGATCATTGCCCGGTTGAAAGTCCGCAGATCATCAGGCTGGCGGCTCGTCAACGAGAGGTCGTCCTCGACGACCTCTCGGTCCATCCAGTTGCCGCCAGCGATATTGGATGCGTTGACCCTGCCCTCTCGTGTCAGGAATTCCAAAGACAGTATGGTGCGGCGTAACCCGACGCGCTATTTTCCATCTTTGTCCAGGAGCCCCGCGTCCTTATTGGGGAACTTGTCGAACAGAGCGGCAGGCTTGCCGAAGTTCGTTGCCAGCACGTCGCGCGGGTTCCCAGCGATCCACTGTGAGAGGTCGATCGTTTCGTACACGCCACTGTTGAATCCGATGAGCACACGGCACGATTTGTTGCCGATATTCTCGATCGAGTGCCCATACCCCTGCGGGATATAGCCGACATCGCCCTTCTCCAGGGTCTCGGTCCGATACCGACCGCCCGAGCCGAACAACGTCACACTCACCTTCCCGTCGAGGATATACTGCCACTCGTCGGCGTTCGGGTGCCAGTGCAGTTCCCGCAGCGCTCCCGGTTCCAGGTCGAGGATCGAGCCGGTCACCGTCTTGGAGATCGCAAAATTGCCGGAATCGACCACGTACATCTTTCCTCCCTTGGAGTCGATGATGGGCGCTTGCTGCATGAGTCGCCACTTGTGCGTTTGTGGCGGCAACTTCTGGCCCTGCAGAGGCAGCGCTGGCTTCTCCGGGGGCACCGCACCACTGGCGAAGTACACCTCGGTCTTGGGGAACCCGTGGAAGGCCGATTCGGGCAGGCCGAAGTTCTTCGCCAGGAGCGCCTTGGGCGTGTGGCCCATCCAGTCGGAGATGCTGAACGTACCAAACTCCGAGAAGTAACCGCTGTCGAAGATGAGCACGAAGTGACACGGCTCGTTCCCCAGACACTCGAGCATATGCCCGTGGCCGCGCGGGAAGAACCACACGTCCCCCGGCTCGAAGTCGTTCGTCTCGGCGTTCCCCTGTGGGTCGATGACCGTCGTTCGGACGCGCCCCCTGTCCACGAAGGCCCACTCGGCCGCGGTGGCGTGCCAGTGGAGTTCCCGCATGTCCCCGGGGGCTAACTGCATGGAGACCCCGGCGATCCCCTTGGAGATCGGTAGTTGCGTGACGGTGGCTTCCCGAGCCCAACTCTGGCCCATCACCTTCGCCTCGGACTTCTCCAGGGCGAACTTGAACGTCGGCAACTCCTTGCCGGCGAGGAGGGGGTCAGGGACGTTGTTCATGAAGCTCGGGTCACCGGCGACGACGCGCCCGGTTCCACTCACGGCTGCCGTGGCAGCCGCGAACGCTGCGGCCCTTGTCAGGAAGTCTCGGCGCTGAAGGTCCGACATTGCATCTCCTTGTTGAAGGACAGTTGAGAAACACGGAACACATCGATATCACATCCGATCGCGACTGATTGACTGAAACAAATATGATAAATTTACAAAGATATCACCAAATTGATTCACGATCTTAATGTACAGACAGAGAAGACCAGAACGAAATTATTCTGCCGAACGAATTGCCAGCCATAGTTTCGATGCTACCTGGCATTCCTCGTTTCGTCGTGCCAAACCTCACCACACCTATCCAGCGAGCAGACCCCTCAACCTGCATCCCAGGTCGTTCCCACCGGACGGGTGGGTTTCGCTTTGTCCCAAAGCAAGGACCGTGCCGAAGGATCGGTCTGGCATGTGGATCGTGTCGGCCAGGCGTGAAGACCTGGGAGCAAGATGGAAAGAAGTTCCGATCTGAGGGCTCTCGGCCTCGGCCGAGCAACTGCGCGCCACCCAATTGCGTGACGGCCAATTCAACTCTGGTACGGAATCATCCAAGATGGCCACTCGCACTCTGCGGGGCAGAACCACTGGAATGGAGATCGAGAACGTCTACCGGAAGATGGCTGAGGAAGCGGCGTCGCCGTGCCGGTCACGCTCGGTCGGAGTCGTCTGATACAGGAACCCGCCGAGGCTGTCGCATCTCAGGAAAGATGATTGGACGTCGAAAAGGGAGGGCGAGACTCCTGCCGAGCCGTACCAGCCTCCGAGCACATGGCCGGGAGATTCAAGTTGCCAAAATGGTGAAGAAGTGACCACGGACGGTCACCGAGGGCGGGTGTGGAGGTGGCTCGGTTTGCGATCCCGTCACGGGGTCGAATAGATGCCCCATTGTTGTGGCCCAGCAGTCATTCGGGGTCGGGTTCGGAGGCGTCGGTGAATCGCGGGGTGATATTCAGATCATTGAGCCTTCGGCGGAGGGTCTGGCGGGCGACCCCGAGGATCCTGGCCGCCTGGAACTGGTTCCCTCGGGTGTGCTCCATCACTATTGGCAACAGGATTCGGTCAAATTCCCGGTGAGCCTCGTCGAACAATTCCTCCGATCCGTTCGCCAGACGCGTGTGGATGAAGGACTCCAGAGCAGTCTGTCCCGCCGGGCTGTCGGCAACGGCCACCGATGCCGGTTCGGTCGTCAGTTCGGGAAGCATGGCCGGGAGCAGCACCGACCCGGTCGCCCGCAACAGAGCCTGCTTCAACACGCTTTGGAGTTCCCGCAGGTTCCCGGGCCAGGGATACGCGCGGAGTCGGTTCATGGTCTCCTCGTGGACCTCTCGGACGTCGCGGCCGAACTCGCGGCTGAATCGCCTCACGAAATACCCCACGAGCACCGCCAGGTCGTCCCCCCGCTCTCGCAACGGAGGCAAGTGGACGCTGAACACGCCCAGCCGGTAGTACAGGTCGCCCCGAAACGTCCCGTCCGCCGAACGCGCTTTCAGGTCGCGGTGGGTCGCGGAGATGATCCGCACGTCGGTCTTTACCGTCTCACTGCCGCCAACTCGCTCGAACGTCTGCTCCTGCAAGATCCGGAGCATCTTCGCTTGAAGGGCCGGCGGCATATCCCCGATCTCGTCCAGGAACAGGGTGCCGCCGTTGCACTGCTCGAACCGACCGATGCGGCGGCGATCGGCCCCCGTGAACGCACCCTTCTCGTGCCCAAACAGCTCCGACTCCAGCAGGTTTTCCGGAATGGCCGCGCAGTTCAGCGCGAAGAATGGCGCCTTGCTCCGCCGGCCGTGTTGGTAGATCGCCCGTGCGATCAACTCCTTCCCCGTGCCGCTCTCGCCGGTGATGAGCACCGGCACGTCCTGAGCCGCGACCCGGCCGACTGCCTTGTACACCTCCCGCATCGCCGGACACGCCCCCACGATTAACCCACCGATGTCCTCTTCCGGCAGTACCTCCGCGAGTATAGCGGGCTCGCGCATCCGCCGGGCCACCTCAAGAGCCTCCCCGACCACGCGCCGCAGTTGGGCCGGGTCCAGCGGCTTGAACAGGTAGTCGAACGCACCTCGCTTCATCGCCTCGATGGCTGCATCCGCCGTCTTCGACAGCGTCACGAATATCACAGGAATGCGGGCGTCGGAGGCGCGAATCGCCTCGAACACGTCGAGCCCAGTGCGGTCTGGGAGCCGGAGGTCGAGCAGCACGACGTCCGGCGGGTCGGCCGCGACCTGAGCGAGTCCGTCGGCACCGGTTCGCGCGACTCCAATCCCGTGCGCTGGGGCCGGGAAGGCGTGCCGGACTTGCTCGGCGATCAGGTTCGGTTCGTCATCGACCAGCAAGATCTGGGCCACGACCGCTCCCCGCTGGTTCGTTGGGTAAAAGGTAGAATAAGCGTCCTTATTCTCAGGTCTGCGGCTCGCCCTGTCCAGTCCGCGGCGTACACAATCTGGGACGAGACCAGCACCCGCTCACCTGGGAGTTGTCCCCCTGCGGGGTCGATATCACT
Source organism: Gemmataceae bacterium (assembly GCA_003136315.1). GTDB lineage: Bacteria > Planctomycetota > Planctomycetia > Gemmatales > Gemmataceae > Urbifossiella. Next base: position 10,686 of record PLDW01000109.1, read on the forward strand.
CACCCGGCGGTCACCCCCAGCGCTCCCCCCGTTGCCTATTCCGTTGTCGTGATCGAGACTCTGTTACCCTCCGGTGGGGATCGCCTCTGGTGGTCCTGCCCGGGGTGTGAGCGGCGGGTAGATTCGCTCTACCTCCCCCTGGATCGGGAGCGTTTGGGAGGCCGGCATTGTTGCGGGTTGAAGTACAACAGCCAGTACAGCAAGCGAAAGGTGAGACATCGGAAACGGCGACCGGTGGCAACGAGACTCGTGGTGCAGATGCGGTGGACACCTGAAACCGGGTTCGAGATCATCTCACGAGTGGTGAGGCGGTGAGCCCCGCCCCAGACTTTCTTCGTGAATTTCGTTCTTCGTAAGTTCGTAAACCGCAGTTCGTAAACCGCCCATCCCACGAGCGGGGGGGTGACATCCACGAGGGGGGATCTGTCCCCCTCACCCCACTGCGCACGGATTGAACCGTTCCCACCAAGCACAATCCTCTTTCGCCGGAGGTGAATGCTTTGCATCGGTCACAGAAGGAAGTTAGGTTGTCGTAGATTCTTTCACCCCCTCTACAGCATTGGTCTCTACAGCTTAT
>PLDW01000316.1:0-3444 GCA_003136315.1 Gemmataceae bacterium
TGGAAGGTCTGGCGTGAGAAAAACCCAGGATTCGACAAAGAGAAGAAGGATAAGGCAGACGCCAGGAAATGACCTACGACGATCATGGGGGTGCCACGGGCGGCTTGTCCGCCCGTGTGACGCTTTCACGGGCGGACAAGCCGCCCGTGGCACCCAAGCCCGCTGGTCGATTTTCTCTCGCCCCTCGCTGACTTTCGAGTTGCAGACCATTCTCCGGTTGTTACACTCAACAGCATGTCTGATGTGACCCGCCTCCTCGACGCCGCCGCTTCCGGCGACCGCCGGGCCGCTGCCGATCTCCTCCCGCTCGTGTACGACGAGTTGCGCGGTCTCGCAGCCGCCAGGATGGCCACGGAAGCCCCCGGCCACACTCTCGATGCCACCGCCCTGGTGCATGAAGCGTACTTGCGACTTGTCGGACCCGCCGACGCCGAGCGGTGGGAGACTCGGGGCCACTTCTTCGCTGCCGCCGCCGAAGCGATGCGGCGAATCCTCGTGGACCATGCCCGCCGGAAAAAGTCCGAGAAGCATGGTGGCGGCCACCGGCGGATCGACCTGCCGGACGTTCCCGCCGATCCCGAGGCCGACTCCCTCCTCGCCCTGGATGCCGCCCTGACCCGACTGGCCGAGGAAGACCCGGAAGCGGCCCGCGTGGTCGAACTGCGACAGTTCGCCGGGTTCGGTCACGAACAGGTGGCCGCGGCCCTCGGGGTCACCGTCTACCACGCCCGCCAGAAGTGGACGTATGCCCGTGCCTGGCTCCGGGATGCGCTGAAGGAATGAAGACGGAAAAAAAGTTCTAACCACAGAGACACAAAGTACACAGAGAGAAGAACGAAACCAAGAAAAATTTTAATCTCTCTCTTTCTCCCTCGTTCCCACGCTCTGCGTGGGAATGCCGTCTTCGACGCTCCGCGTCCTGGCCTGAACGGAACGGACGCGCGACCGGAGATACGATAAACGTCGTCACCAGCGTGTTGGCCCAACCCGCGGAGCGGGGGAAGATCGGTTCCCACGCGGAGCGTGGGAACCAGGGGAAATATTATCTCTTATTATCTGGCTTTTGGTTTTCTCTCTGTGTTCTCTGTGTCTCTGTGGTTAATCCTCTTCTTGCTTGAATGTGGTTAATCCTCTTCCTGCTTGAATTCGGAAATTTTTTTCGACAGCCCCGGCCCTCGATCTCGCATTGTGGGGTGTCCCCGCCCCCGGAGTCCCTCCCATGCCCGCCGACCCGAAACGTGTTCAGGCCCTGTTCCTTCTCGCCGTCGAGCAACCCGACGCTGCCGCCCGTGTCGAGTTCCTGGACCGGGAATGCGGCCACGACGCCGAACTGCGAGCCAGGATCGATGCCCTCCTGCGAGCCCACGACCAGCCGGGGAGCCTCCTGGAATCCGACTCCGCCACCGTGGCCAAGCCCCCGTCGCACACCTCGCCCGACACGACCCGGACGAACCCCCCGGATGTGCAGGCTGTAGCCGGGGTCTGTGACCCCGGACTTACCGCCGACCCCGGAGCCACCACGCACCGACCTGCCGGAATAGCTGTAGCCGGGGTCTGTGACCCCGGACTTACCGCTGCACCGGGGTCACAGACCCCGGCTACAGCCGGAGGAGTTGTAGCCGGGGTCTCTGACCCCGCGAGCCTTCCCGATTCGGAGACCTCGGCGACAGTCGGTGGGTTTGCAGGCGGTGCCTCTGACCCCGGATCGACCGCGAGTCCCCCCTCCGGGATCGCCACCGGTGACCACTCTCCCGACCCGCGGACGGTTGCGTCTGGGGGTACTCCGACAGCCCACCGCGCCACAGACTCCGCCGCGGGCCGGGTGATCGCTGGCCGCTATACGCTGGTCGAGGTGATCGGTGAGGGGGGTATGGGGTCGGTCTACCGGGCCGAGCAGACCAAACCAGTGAAGCGACAGGTCGCGCTCAAACTGATCAAGGCCGGGATGGATTCGCGGGCGGTGCTGGCTCGATTCGATGCCGAGCGGCAAGCGCTGGCCCTCATGGACCACCCGAACATCGCCCGCGTCTACGATGGCGGCACGACCGATACGGGCCAGCCGTTCTTCGTGATGGAACTGGTGAATGGGGTGCCAATCACCCAGTATTGCGACCGCGCCCGGCTCCCGATCCGGGCCAGGCTGGAGTTGTTCGTGTTGGTCTGCCATGCGGTGCAGCACGCGCACCAGAAGGGGATCATTCACCGCGACCTCAAGCCGGGCAACGTGCTGGTGACCGAGGTCGACGGCCGACCGACGCCAAAAGTGATCGATTTCGGAGTGGCCAAGGCGACGGAACAGCGGCTGACCGACCAGAGCTTCGCCGATACCGGGGCGATCGTCGGCACGCCTGCCTACATGTCGCCGGAACAGGCCGACCCATCGACGCTGGACATCGACACCCGCACTGATGTCTACGCCCTGGGCGTGATCCTGTACGAATTGCTGGCCGGGTCGCCGCCGATCGATGCGAAGCAATTCCAGCGGGGGGCGATCCAGGAGATACTGCGGATGGTGCGCGAGGTCGATCCGCCCCGACCGAGCACGAGGCTCAGCACCTCCGACGCACTGCCGAACATCGCGGCCAACCGCCACATCGAACCGGCCCAGTTGAAGCGACTGTTGCGGGGGGATCTCGACTGGATCGTGATGAAGTCGCTGGAGAAGGACCGCACCCGTCGGTACGACTCGGCGAATGGCTTCGCGGAGGACATTCGGCGACATCTGGCTTATGAACCGGTGATGGCTGCGCCACCGAGCCGGGCCTACCGAATGCGGAAGTTCGTGCGGAAGAACCGCAGCGCAGTGATGGCTGTGAGTCTGGTCGTCCTGGCACTTCTGGTCGGCATCGCGGGAACGACTTGGGGTTTGATCCGAGCCGATCTAGCACTTGGCAAACTAGATACGGCCCTGGGTGAAGCCAAGGACGCACTTGGCAAACGAGACTTCGCCCTCGGAGAAGCCAAGGAGGCGCTTGGCAAGCGAGATGAGGCCATCAAGGACGCCAATGACCGTGCCGGGGAACTCAAGTATCAACTCGGCGTCAGCAATATGGTCCTTGCCAGCTCAGCATACGATGGTGGTAATGCAATATTATCTTTTAACCGATTGGACTATATTACTCCCGATCAACGCGGTTGGGAATGGCATTATCTGAAACGGCGCGCAAACGGTGGAATATTTACATGTTTTGGGCACACAGAATGGGTGACGAGCGTGTCGTTCAGCCCGGATGGTACACGAGTCGTCACCGGCAGTAGCGACATGACGACAAAGGTGTGGGACGCCCGGACGGGGACGCTACTCCTCGAACTGAAAGGGCACCTCCACGGGGTGACGAGTGTGTCGTACAGCCCAGATGGCACACGAATCGTCGCAGGCACTGGGGACGGGCATGCAAAGGTGTGGGACGCCCGGACGGGGACGCTACTCCTCGAACTGAAAGG
>PLDW01000316.1:3500-11406 GCA_003136315.1 Gemmataceae bacterium
GGTGAGCAGCGTGTCGTACAGTCCAGACGGCACACGAGTCGTCACCGGCGGTTACGGCAACACGGCCAGAGTGTGGGACGCACGGACGGGGACGCCACTCCTCGAACTGAAAGGCCACACGCTCGTCGTGGAGAGTGTGGCCTTCAGCCCAGACGGCACACGAGTCGTCTCCGGCAGTTGGGACAAGACTGCGAAGGTGTGGGACGCACGGACGGGGACGCCACTCCTCGATCTGAAAGGCCACACGGATAATGTGACGAGCGTATCGTTCAGCCCAGACGGCACACGAATTGTCACCGGCAGTCGCGACATGACGGCAAAGGTGTGGGATGCCCAGACGGGGACATCACTGCAAGAACTGAAAGACGACTCTGGCTCAGTAGAGAGAGTGTCATTTAGTCCGGATGGCACACGGGTCGTCACCGGGGGTGGCTTTCCATGGCCTGGCATGCCATGGCCCGGCACGCTGGGCAAGGTGAAAGTATGGGACGTACGGACGGAGACACTGCTCCTCGAACTGAAAGGGGATCTCCACGGGGTGACGAGTGTGTCGTACAGCCCAGATGGCACACGAATCGTCGCAGGCACTGGGGACGGGCATCCGAAAGTGTGGGATGCACGGACGGGGACGCTACTCCTCGAACTGAAAGGTCACACGGGAGCGGTGAGCAGCGTGTCGTACAGCCCAGACGGCACACGAATCGTCACGGGGGGCGGGAACCCAAATCGAGGCGACTTGGGCGAGGCGAAGGTGTGGGACGCAGAAACAGGGACGCTACTCCTCGAACTGAAAGGACACACGGGAGAGGTGACGAGTGTATCGTACAGCCCAGATGGAAAACGAATCGTCACCGGCAGCAGTGGTGACGAGACTGCGAAGGTGTGGGACGCAAGGACTGGGACGCTACTCCTCGAACTGAAAGGTCACACGGCCTTCGTGGAGAGCGTGTCATTCAGCCCAGACGGCACACAGATCGTCACCGGCGGTTATGACAAGACCGCGAAGGTGTGGGACGCAGGGACCGGGACGCTCCGACTCGAACTGAAAGGTCACACGGATAATGTGACGAGCGTATCGTTCAGCCCAGACGGCACACGAATTGTCACCGGCAGTAGCGACATGACTGCAAAGGTGTGGGATACGAGGACTGGGACGCCCTTACTCGAATTGAAGGGGGACACGGGGGGTGTGACAAGCTTGTCGTTCAGCCCGGATGGCACACGGATCGTCACCGGCAGTTATGGCAACGCGGCCAAAGTGTGGGACGCTCGGGCGGAGTGGAAAGTGGTCGAGCTGAAAGGGCGCACAGGCCATGTGCGTAGCGTGTCATTCAGCCCCGACGGTACACGAATCGTCACCGGAAGTTGGGACAATACGGCGAAAGTATGGGATACGCGGACGGGATTACTTTTACTAGAATTGAAGGGGCATACGGAGGCAGTAAGTAGCGTATCGTTCAGCCCGGACGGTACACAGATTGTAACTGGCAGCGAGGACCGGACGGCAAAGGTGTGGGATGCACAGACGCAGACGCCACTAATCGAATTGAAAGGGCATCAGCTAGCTGTGAATAGCGTGTCGTTCAGCCCTGACGGCACACGAGTCGTCACGGGGGGTGGGATACACGGGCGAAGCAATGCTGACAAGTTGGGCGAGGCAAAAGTTTGGGATGCCCGGACTGGGACGTTACTCCTCGATCTAAAACAGGAAGGTGGCCCGGTGACGAGCGTGTCGTTCAGTCCGGATGGTACCCGTATCGTCACTGGCAGTTGGGACCAAATGATGAAGGTGTGGGACGCGCGGACGGGCAAGGAATTGAAGAATGAGCCGATCCCAAAAATCCTTGGCTACGCCCGAGTCAGCCTCGATGGCCAGTTGTTTGCTTACAGTTATGATAGTAGCATTAGACTGATTCCTTTAGTACAACACCATAAGGAGATCAGCTATCGTCTCATCCACACACGGCCTAATTATTGGCGATACCAGGAAGGCTACGACGCGGCGCAAGAATCCAACGACCGCTTCGCGGCCCGGTTCTTCCTGGATCGCCTTCTGTCGCTGCCCACGCAGCGCACAACAGCACGCTTTAAGGAACGCAACGAGTTCCTGGCCGATCCGCTCGTGATCGCCCGAACGAGCTTCCATCAGCCCGCTCTCGCGAAGACGCCCTACGACCGCGGCATCGTCCAGATGCTTGCCCTCAAGGGGGATCGTCTCGCCATGCGACTCGTGGCGCAGGAGTTGATGCGTGATGGCAAGCCGGGGGCGGCGATCCCGATGCTGTTCGCGTGCCTGGTGTCGCGGCCGGTCACGAACCCGCCCGCCCCGCCGGTCGAGGAGTTGCTCTTGGCACGCGCCTATCTCGCTCTGAACCAGCCCGACGAGGCGAAGCGATTCTATCGGGTCGCGGCCGAGTGGCTCGACCGGGCGGGTCAGCCAATCCGCGCAGCGAACATCGTTACGCATTGTGCCCTCACCCCCTGGGCCGGCCTCGGTGCCGCAGGTGCGCCCGTCGAGGATCTTCGCCGCAACCCGTTCGACTGGGAATCGTGGCACGAGTGCGACGTCTTCCGGGCCGAAGTCGAACGAGAGATCTCACGCTAAGATAAGAAAAAAGCAGGATCTCACGCAAAGACGCAAAGACGCAAAAGACTCAGACAAGATAAGAGAGAAGAAAATCTCACGCAAAGACGCCGGGTGTCATGCCCACTGCCTTGAGTGGGCATGACATCAGCGGCATCGTGTGCTTTCCACCACAACGGATGGCATTGCCAGGATGTGATTGGGTTCAGGGGCATGAATCTTGTCAAGTGCAATGGATCATTCAAGAATCTGTGTTGGGCCGTTCCAGACAGATTGAGGATCGCTGATAATATTGGATAGTTCCTGATTCTTTATCGTTTCACCATGCCCACGCAGAGCCGTGGTCATGGCACCCGGCGTAAAGCCTTTGAGATGTGCGTTCGACTCATGGCGTGTTCAGCAGGCCCGAGACGTCGTGCCCACGCTGCTTCAGCAGGGCTGCCGCCTGGGCACGGACTAGCATGAACCGTTCATACTGACGCACGAGCGGCGGCAACTCCAGGGCTTCCGCATCATCCAACCCTTCCCGCTGGCGTTTCCGATGCAATTCCTCAAGCCGACTCGCGTCCTCGGGTGCCAGGTGTGCGTGTGCGGCCTGCCACAAGCTCCCGTCCTCCAACACGGACAGATGCGAGATCGCCTCCGCAAGGTCCACGGGTAGGTCGTCTGCCTTCGGCACCAACGCGATCAGGAGGTCGATTGTCTCATCCTCGACCGTACGGTTGCTCCGTTGGGCGCGGTGCTTCAACCGGTCGTAAAGTGGTCCGGGGACGTTCAGCGTCAACGTTTGCATCGGCGTCTTTCCTCCTCCCTGCCATCGTAACAGGCCGAGCGTGCCTTGAAAACGCCGCGCTGCGAACATCGTTTCGCGTTGTGCCCTGTCCCCTGGGCTGGCCTGGGTGCCGCAGTCGCGCCCGTCGAGGATCAACCGCTTCCTTCTCTGGCAGGCAACTTCCCCCAATAAGGTTACCTGAATGCTCCTTCCCGATGACATCGCGAAGCAACCCGGGATTCGCCATCTGGCCGCAGGGTCGAGGCCGAAACGGTGTCACAGCAGGATTGACAACCGCTTCCGTGAGTGAAACCAGGAGGCATAGATGGCGATTCCCACCCAAGACCCCTGGAACTCGTCACATTCAGAATATCCCCGAGAACCGCGTGAAACAGCCAAAGCGGGGCAGCGCAGAAAGTGTCACATAATAGAGCTGGCAGAACGTTCGAGTATTGCCAAAGCGGGGCAACACAAAAAATGTAACAGAATAGATTTGGCAGAGTGTCCAAGTGTCGCACAAGCGGAGCTACACAGAAAGTATAACAGAATAGGAAGGTGAGCATGTCGAAGCCGTATGATGCCACCCTCAATCGACTGATCGACACCTGCCCAAACGACTGGGCCGCGTTCCTCGCGACCAGGGTCGGGCTCACCCCCCAACCGGCCGAGGTGATCGATTCGGACCTGTCGGTCACCGTCCAGGCGGACAAGGTGTTCCGGCTCCCGGGGCCGCCACCGGCACTCATCCACCTGGAAGCCGAAGTCAGTTCCCGCCGCGGCGTCCCCCGCCGCCTCCACCGCTACAACGCCCTGCTCGACTATACCTACGACGAGCCGGTTCACTCGGTCGTCGTGTTGCTGCGTCCGGAGGCGGACGCCTCCGACTTGACGGGGGTCCACACTCGCACGCGGAAGGATGGCCGGGTCTACCTACGATTCGAGTACGATGTGGTGCGTGTGTGGAACGAGCCAATGGCAGGGCTCCTGGCAGCCGGATTGGGGACAGCACCACTGGCCCTGTTGACGGATGAGGCGGTGGCCGACCTGCCCGGTGCGGTCGCCCGGTTCCAGGACCAGTTGCGGGGATGGGATGTGGACCCTACAGTGGTCGATGAGGTACTCGGGTCGGCCTTGGTGCTCTGTGGGCTGCGGCACGACTCGGCTCAGGTCACCGACCTATTTCGGAGGCTCAGCATGACCCTCGAAGAATCGTCGACCTACCAGTGGATTCTCAACAAGGGAGTGGAACAGGGGTTGGCCCAGGGGGTCGCCCAGGGAATGGCCCAGGGGAGGGCCGAGGGCGTTGCCCAGGGGGTCGCCCAGGGGACGGTGGAGGAACTCTGGCGGGTACTCATCCTCCTCGGTCGGAAGCGGTTCGGGGTCGTCACGACGACGGTCGAGGCTGCGGTCCGGGGGGTCGCCGACCAGGCTCGACTGGAGCGGATGGCCGAGCGGATCTTCGACGCCACCAACTGGGACGACCTCCTCGCCACACCCTGATCGTTCAGGAGGCAGAGGAAGAGTTGAATCACGAAACCACGAAAGACGAAAAGACGAAATAAGGCCGAATATTAATCCTACAACTGCTGATATTTTATATCAAACTATTGCTGACTTATTTCGCATTTTGCGTCCTCGTTCCCACGCTCTGCGTGGGAATGCCGTCTTCGACGCTCCGCGTCGTGGCCTGAACCTGGCGAATGCGTGATCGACGAATCGGTAGACGTCGTCCCCAACGTGTCGCCCCACACCCGCAGAGCGGGGGAAGACCGGTTCCCACGCAGAGCGTGGGAACCAGGGGATCTGCTGTCGCCTCCAGCGAGAAGTGTCTGAATGATTTCCCAGTTTCGTCTTTCGTGCTTTCGTGATTCTGCTTTGGTTTTAGGGTTGACTTGCCGAGGCACCCATCCCAAGCGGCTTCGGCATCTCACATTTCTTATCGATTTTGTTCTTTTGCATGTACCCGGTACACGGCATAGGCTTCGTCTTCGTAAAGCGGTTCGAGGAAACTCGCCCGGATGGGTTCGTGCCGCGGGATCACGACATGCGTGATGCCCTCGCTCACGAGTTGAGCGCGGATGCCAGCTCGGTCCCAGTCCTTTTCCCCGTACCACGCCTCAACCAGTCGTACACGGCGGAACCACTCCAGCACTTCCGTGTGAGCGTACGGGACAGATTTGAAGTCGACGAAAATGGGGACTCCGGTCGCCAGTCGGAATCGCTGCAAGTCGACCGGGATCAGGTTGGAGCCGGGTTTCGGTCGTGGCGGCGGCGTGAAACTCGTCGACACCGATCCCCGCCCGGCCCCTACTGGGGGAATGCGTGTCGGGATCAGGTAGACATCCCCCGTAGCGACATGCTCGTGGATGTATTCCAGCAGCGGCTGCTCGGCTTCGTTCATCCGATAGCCCAGGCCGAGCACTGTCACTCCCACCCCACCGAGAACCGACCCGACGAACACCACTCCGGATAGCCAGCTCCAGAACCGGGATTGGGGGAATCGGGCGACAAGCTTTGCAGCCAGAATGGCGGTCGAAACCGGCACCAGCACCGACGAGATTCGCCACGGAAAGAGCAGGGCGAGGGTGTGGTCGTGGGTCGCAACTTGCACGAGAGTGAGGGCGACCGCCCCAACCGCGGGGACCAGTAGGGGGAGGAACAACCGGGTTTTCCGCACGGACCCGATTCCAATTGCGATCCACGCCACCTGGAGGCCAGCGACGAGGTCGAACCACCGCGCAACGACGGAATGGTGCGGAATGCGAACCTCGGCCAGAATCCGCTGCGACTCGGCGAACGATCCGGTGTCGTCAATCGGGAACGTGGCGAGGCTGTAGGCAACCACTGGAGTGACAATGACAAGGGCCAACCCACCCGCACCGACCGCCGTCCGCCATCGGCCACCCGTACACAGGCCGATCATGATTCCGACGGTGAGCAGAGCGGCCGGGAGTAAGTAGGTGGGGTGCAAGATCGCAGCGACTGCTCCCATCCCCGCCGCGAGGAGCGGTCGGTTGTTGGCGAAGGCTGCGACCGAAGCGACCAAAAGCACCCCAAATACCGACGGTTGCAACCCCGGCCCAAGCACATACTGCCCGGCCACCCCCGCCTGGAAGTTCCACGGATAATCGGTCCCGGTCAGCCAGACGGAGGCCAGTCGGAAAATCGCAGCATGGGCCACCATGAACACGGCAGCAAACGAAATCGCGGCCCGGTTGGTTGCGGAAAGCCCAGGGATAGCACAGACGAGCCACCACGCCGCCAGGAAATACCCAACGAGCAGCCCAAAATACGCAACCTGGAGCGACCACAGCCCGGCACAGGAGTAGGCAAGGGCCACGCCCGCACTGAAAAGTGGGGTGGGGTCGCGGGTGGTTGCGAGCCAATCGTGATCGAGATGCCTGTACCCGGCCGCAGCCAGTCCGTGAAGCAGGTACTGGTTCTGATTCGAGTAAAACAGCGGCGACTGGGTGTGGGCCAGGGCAAACCCGACCGCCAGGGCGAGCACAACAAGGAGGCTGGGGCGGGACGGGACGGAATTCGGCATTACAACGTCCGGGCGGCAAGGGTGACCCGATTTTCCTATCATGCGCGGGGGGAGGGGTCAGCGCCACCTCGACGTGACATCTCCCCAACTTCGAGGAGGATCGTCGTGACGAACGTCGAAATGGCCCTGGCGATGATCTCCGACGGAATGACCCTCGGGCTCGGTTCCGGCTCCGCGGCCTCGCAATTTGTGAAGGCGCTGGGCGAGCGTGTCCAGGCTGGACTCAAAGTACGCGGGGTGCCGACGTCCCACTCGACTGCGGAACTCGCGATCCGCGGTGGCATTCCGCTGGTCGAACTGAACGATGCGCTCCCGCTCGACATCACTTTCGATGGGGCCGACGAGGTCGACCCTGCGCTCGACCTCATCAAAGGGTACGGGAACGCCCTGGTGCGAGAGAAAATCGTGGCCGCGGCTTCCCGGAAGCTGGTGATTCTGATCGGGCCAGAGCGCGTTGCAGAGAAATTGGTCAACAAACTCGGTGGGCGGGGGAAATTGCCGGTCGAGGTGGTGCCCTTTGCTTTGCCGCTGGTCGCAAAACGCCTTGCCGATCTCGGTTACCCGGCTCAACCTGTGAAGAAACCCTCCGGCGAGCTATTCCTCAGTGACAACGGGAACCCCATCCTTCACGCTGCGGTCGGTCCCATTTCCGACCCCCACGGTCTGGAGCTCGCGATCCATGCCATCCCCGGCGTGGTCGGGACGGGGCTGTTTCTCGGGATGGCAGATGTGGTTCTGATCGAGGATGCCGGGCGGGTGGAGGTGCGCGAACGGTCCGGACAATAAGGGAGACGGCTGGAAATGACAGACCAGGATTGTGGGTGCCACGGGCGATTGTGGGTGCCACGGGCGATTGTGGGTGCCACGGGCGATTGTGGGTGCCACGGGCGGCTAGTCCGCCCGTGAAGGCGTCACACGGGCGGGCAAGCCGCCCGTGGCACCCCCCATGATCGTGGTCGGTCATTTCCTCGCGTCTGCCTGAGAGAAAATCTCCCCGCTTCCC
>PLDW01000201.1 GCA_003136315.1 Gemmataceae bacterium
AAATCCCAGGAAGTGCCATTCGGCCTTCGGCCTGGGCTGGAAGAACCGGCCCTTCAGGCCGTCATCGGATCAACCTTGGCGACACCCTTTTAGGATACCCAAATGTTACCTGAGCCGAAGGCCTGAGAACCCTTGGCCCCCGATCGGTGTCCATCCCCCCAGACGGGTCGTATCCTCAGCCACACCTGGATGACCGACGCTCATGGACACCCCTGCCATGCCGGACGCCGCGACTGACGCCCTCAAGACACTGGAAACCGAAGGGCTTGCCGAGCTGCGAGCGTGTGCCGATGAGGCTGCCCTGCGGGCGTGGAACACCAAGTACTTCGGTGACAAGGGGCTGATGAAGGCAGCATTTGGGAAGATTGGGGGAGTCCCCAAGGACCAGCGGGCAGCTTACGGCCAGGAGGCGAACCGGGTGAAACTGGCGCTGGAGTCGGCGCACCAGATCAAGCTAGCAGAGGAAAAGGAGAAAAAACTCCAGGCAAGCCTGACAGCGAACCCGCTCGATGTCACCCTCCCCGGCCGATTTCGCCCACGCGGTCGGTTGCACCCGGCGACTCAGATCCTCCGGCAGATCAGCGGGATCTTCGCGGACATGGGGTTCCAGGTCTACCGGACCCGGGAAGTGGAGACGGACGCGATGAACTTCGAGGCTCTCAACATGCCGGCCCACCACCCGGCCCGCGACATGTGGGACACCTTTTTCACCACCACCCCGGGGGTGCTTCTGCGGACCCACACGAGCCCCGGGCAGATCCACGTGATGCGGGAGACTCACCCAAAGCCGATCCGCGTGATCCTCCCGGGGATGTGCTACCGCAACGAAGCGATCAGTACCCGCAGTGAGATCCAGTTCCACCAGGTGGAGGGGCTGGCGATTGGCGCGGGAATCACGATGGCCGATCTGAAGGGGACGATCACCGCATTCGCCCGGCGGATGTTTGGCCCGGAGCGGCAGGTCCGCATCCGGAGCTCGTACTTCCCGTTCACCGAGCCGAGTATCGAGGTGGACATCGACTGGCCGAAGGAGGATCCAAACCGCGACCGGCTCACGAAGGGGACCGGGTGGCTGGAGATCATGGGTGCGGGGATGGTTCACCCGCATGTGCTCCGCGCGGGTGGGTACGACCCGGCAGAGGTGACCGGGTTCGCGTTCGGGATGGGACCGCAGCGGATGCTCATGCTCCGGCACGCGGTCGACGACATCCGCCTGTTCTGGCAGAACGACCTTCGATTCCTCCGGCAGTTCTAACTCGCGCTACCCCGGGGACGCTCAGGACAATCGGACCGAACCCCTTGGTTCGGAGTGAGAAGGGAGTCAAACGGCCCTCTGGCTCCCCCTTCCTCTTTAGGGAAGGGGGTTGGGGGGTTCGGTTCTCTCCGCTGGTCCTTACCAGTCGCACCGTCTGACGCCATGCGGATACCCGGTTGCGCTCACGTTATGCGGTTTGTGCCATGTTTCGCCTTTTCATTGGACATCTTCTGCCGATAGATTCGCCAAGAGGCCTCCCCGCTCAGCCGCCCCTGAGCGATAAAGATCTTGTGACCCGCGTCGCCTGCGTGGTCCGTCCGGCCGGTTGGAGCCGCCCCGCATGCAGCCCCGCATTCTGATTCTTCACAACGACCCGGTTCTCCCCCCGGAGCATCCGGACGCCAGTTCCGAACACGATATCCTTGATACCGCTGCCAACACGGCCTTGGTGCTCAAGGCGGCCGGGTTCGCTGTGCGCCAACTTGGGATCAACTACGACCCCCAACCGTTGCTCGATGAGATCCGGCAGAACCGCCCGGACGCGGTCTTCAATCTGTTCGAGGGGCTCGCCACACAGACCGCAACCGAGGTGTCAGTCGCTGCGCTCATGGAGTGGTTGAACGTCCCGTTCACTGGGTCGCCGTCGCCCGCCCTGTCCCTTGGCCGTGACAAGGTCCGGACCAAGCACCTGCTCGCGGCGGCTGGCCTCCCGACCCCCGACTTCGTGCTGATCGATAGTTTACCCACCCCCCGGTGGCGGCGAGCCTGGCCAGCGATCGTCAAGCCTGCCTGCCAGGATGCGAGTGTCGGCATCGACCAGGCGAGCGTGGTCACCTCCCAGGCCCAACTCGACGACCGGGTGCGGTACGTCCTGGGTTCGTATGGGCCACCGGTACTGGTTGAGCGATTCGTGTTTGGTCGAGAGTTCCATGTCAACTTGATCGAGGATGGCTTGAGCGGGAGACTTCGCCCGATCTTGCCGCTCCCGTTTGCCGAGATCGAGTTCCTCGACACTCGCCCCGGTCGCTGGCCGGTATACACGTTCGCGGCCAAGTGGCAGACCGAGAGCGACGAGTTTAAGGCAACCCCGCTCCGGACCAGGGTGGCGATCCCGGACGAGGCAGCGGATCGGCTTTGGGGGATCGCGGAGAAGGCGTTTCGACTGCTTCAGTGCCGGGATTACGCGCGGCTTGATGTCCGCATGAGCGAGGATGGGCGGTTTCACGTGTTGGAGCTGAACCCAAACCCGTATCTGAACAGCCAGGCTTTGGTGAACGGGATGGCGTCGATCGGTCGATCCCACGAGCAACTCGTCGTCGACATCGCCCTGGCAGCGGTTGCCCGGGGCGGGTGTGTGGTCCCGGACGGTGCCATCCGGATTCCGGTCGGGGTGTCGCGGGCGTGAGGTTCGCAGGGGTGCCTGGTCCGGACGAGAGGTCACGGTTGTGGCCCGGCTCCGAGTTGCTCCAACTTCTCAACCCACTGGCTGAAATGCGGGCATTTCGCCCGGAGGACAGGGAGGCCAATCAACTCCGCGATCAGGGGACCGACGACGGGTTTCTTTCCGTCGTAGTCGGGTAGTTCAGCAATGATCCGTTTCGAAGGGGCGGTTGTCTTCCCATCGTTGATCAATTCTGGGGAAGCATGGGCGTCGGAGACGGCCTGAAGTGCGGCGACCGCGTCGGCCTTGTCGGGGTAGTACAGGCCAAAATCTTTCGGGCTCGCAAAGAGCAACGCCTCGTACTCGTGCAACTGGATGTAAGGGATGAACCGCGCGTCGGCGAGATCCGCGGCGAGCGTCTCTTCGAGCTTCGCGACCCGGCTTCGGGGATCGGACCGAAGTTTCTCGGCCTCGTCCCATCCCGGAAAGTTCTTCGGCAGGGCGTACAGATCGACCATTGACGAGAACCAGACCCCCGGCCGGTCGTGCTGTTTGAGTAGGTTTTCCAGCCCGAGCCGAAACGGCTTGTAGTTGAGCACCCCGCCCCGGAATGTCTTGCCCTTCTTCCGCCCGACGTGAACCAACACGGCCCCCATCAGGTAGACCCCGAACTGGGCCAGGTGGGGTTTGAGAACGGCATCTGCGAATGTTTGCTCGGTCTGGCCCTCGACGTACAGATACAGGTGGCACATCAGTGTGGACCCCCACCCAGCACGTTCTTCTGCCACAGTTCCGCGAGGTCGTAGTCCTCCAGCCAGCCCGCCAACTGGGCCTCGTCCAATCGGGAAAATGTAGTTTCTTCCCCCGGCCGATTCACCACGATCACGTCACCCACATCAAACTCGTTCAGCAGTTGCGTCGACTGAGTCGAGATGATCACCTGGCAGTGATGGGAGGCTGCTTGCAGCAAACCCGCGATGGCCCCAATCGCGTAGGGGTGGAGGCCGAGTTCCGGCTCATCAAGCACAAGCAAGGCGGGTAGCTCCGCCTCGGGCTGAAGCAAAAGAGTCACCAGAGCCATAACGCGAAGAGTCCCGTCGGAGAGTTGGTGTGGCCAGAAGAGTGTGTCCTGCCCCTTCTCCTTCCAGTTCAGCATGATTTGGTTCGGGTTTAACGTCTGGGGCTCCAGGACGAAATCCCCGAATCGCGGGTTGATCTGACGAATTGTGCGGACGATGCGTTCGTAGATTCTTGGCGTCAGAATCCGAATCCGATGCAGCACAGCGGCCAGGTTCGCCGCATCGGATCGGAGGACACGATTATCCTCGATGTAGCCATATCGTCGTATCAGTGCCGTTGGTGACGTGTCGTTGATGTGATAGGGGAGACACGAACGGAGTAACGCTCCCAACGCTCCGAACCCTTGCTCCATAGACCACTTCAGGAAATCGCTCTCCAATCGACTTTTTAGTGAAGGCGGGAATATTGTATGGCAGCCTCTGTCATGTGATTGCGCCTTTTCTTCTGCAAATACGAGTGTGTCTGGCGGAGCATCGGTGAGGCTAACTCTGTACTCTTCTGTCTGCAAAGGCAATCCACTCACCACCAACTCGAATTCTACTGCCGGTGTTGTTTTTGACCCGTAGTACAGGAGGGAATTCGCGCCTCCGGCCCTTGCCACATACTCCTGCAACCTCCCATTGATCATCTCGTTCAGTAGCTTGAAGAACGAGATGAAGTTCGATTTCCCGCTCCCGTTTGCCCCGATGAGGACGTTGATCGGGCCGAGGTCCACCTTGGCGTGCTTGATCGACTTCCAACCACTCAGTTCGATCGATTTGAGGGTCGCCATGTGCCGCCGCCTTGCATTTAGGTGTAAATGGTTGGGGTCGGAGGTGGGGCGGGGTGGGGTGGGTTCGTCCGTCATCGCCCAGCCTTCCCAGGGCTTCCGCCCTGGGCTAAGAACGAACGCCGCTCTGCGGCTAAAAACCCCTGATTTCCGTCGCAGGCCGCCGGCTCTTTAGCCCCGGATGGGGCGTTCGTTCTTAGTCCAGGGCGGAAGCCCTGGGCACTCCCTGCCTTGCGTTTCAGATGTGCCTCTCGATCCACCCCCCACCGAGAACGCGGGTGCCGTCATAGAACGCCACCGCCTGCCCTGGGGTGACCGCTGGCTGCGGGTCGTCGAACCGGACCTCTGCGCCACCTCCTGGGGTGGTCGTCACCGTCGCCGGAACCGCCGCGTGACGGTAGCGGATCTTCGCAGCGCAGCGGAGCGGCCCCGAGGGGGGATCGGCCAGCCAGTTCAACCCGGATGCGACCAGCCCGGCCGCGAGCAGGTCGTCGTGGTCGCCCACCACGACGGTGTTCGTCTCCGGCAGGATTTCCAGCACGAACCGCTTCCGACCGGCTGCCACACCCAACCCCTTCCGCTGACCGATCGTGAACCGGTCGATCCCGTCGTGCCCGCCCAGGATCGTTCCGTCCTTCTCCTGGATGACCCCGGCCATTGCGACCTCTGGCCGCCGACTCCGGACGACCTCAGTGTGGTCTCCACCGGGGACGAAGCAGATTTCGACACTGTCCGGCTTGTCCGCGACGCCGAGCAAGCCGGCCTCGCGGGCGATCGATCGGATGTCGCCCTTGGTGTACCCGCCTACCGGGAAGAGTAGGTGGGCGAGCACCTCCCGCCCGATCCCGTGCAGGACGTAGCTCTGATCCTTGTCAGAGTCGATACCCTTGTGAAGCTCGAACCCGCCCGGTCCTGGCTTCACTTGCGAGTAGTGCCCGGTGGCGATAAAGTCGGCCCCGAGTTGCCGACCGAATGCCCAGAGTTGACCGAACTTCAGCCAGGTGTTGCACACCACGCACGGGTTCGGGGTTCGACCCCGCGCGTACTCGTCCGCGAAGTAGTCAATCACTCGACCGAACTCACGCTCGAAATCGAGGGCGTGGAACGGGATGTCGAGGCGATCAGCCACTCGCCGGGCATCTCCAGCATCGACTGCCGAGCAACACCCCTTCTTGTTGTCCGGGCGGGTATCGTGGCTCGGGTCGTGGCCGTGCGCGCCGGTCCGCATGAACAGCCCGATCACGTCGTACCCTTGCCGCTTGAGCAGCACGGCCGACGCCGAACTGTCCACGCCACCGCTCATCGCCAGAACCACCCGCCCCGACATACCCGACTCCTCTGTTCACAACCGACATTGCAGCGATCACCACTTCCCCCCCAGTATATCGGGAGAAAGGCCCCGCACGGTGGAAGGGACACCACACACGGGGTTCGCGTTCGCGGTCTGGACCTGCCACACCACCCATCCCAATCGATCCACCCGCCACCCTCCCAACCGATACCCTGGGATCTCACTTTCCCACTCGAATCTCGCAAATCTCAGTTGCACTTCCGGAAAGGGGGTGTATCAGAAATAGTGTACATATGTACAAAATCGTTTTCCGGGTCTGAAAAAGGGACGCCCATGCCGCTGCGCTACCTGTTCATCGACATGAATGCCTTCTTCGCCTCGGTCGAGCAGCAGGACGACCCTTCCCTGCGGGGGCGACCCGTCGCAGTCATTCCGACCGACGCCCGGACCACCGCCTGCATCGCGGCCAGTTACGAGGCGAAGGCTCGTGGAGTGAAGACCGGAACCGCGGTGTGGGAAGCCGAGAAACTCTGCCCCGGAATTGTCTTCGTGGTCGCCCGGCATCTCCGGTACGTCCAGATGCACAACCGCATCTTGGATGCGGTTGGATCGTGCATTCCGATTGATCGAGTGATGTCGATCGACGAGATGTCGTGCAAGCTGCTCGGTGCCGAGCGTGGACCCGACCAAGCGATGGAGATTGCCCGCCGCATCAAGACCGCGATCCGCGAGCGGGCCGGAGACGCGATGCGGTGTTCCATTGGAGTCGGGCCGAACGAGATGCTGGCGAAAGTGGCCGCCGACATGCGCAAACCTGATGGGCTGGTTGTCTTGCGCGACAACGAGTTGCCAGCCGCTCTCCACCGCCTGGCCCTGAGAGATTTCCCCGGGATCGGCCCACGCATGGAGCGGCGATTCAATCTGTACGGGATCTTCACCGTGCAACAGTTATGTGCAGCGCCCGCCAAGACACTGGCAACTGTGTGGGGGAGCCGGCTGATCGGGGAGAAGTGGTTCCGGCTCCTCCGCGGGGAGGATGTGCCGGACAAACCCGGTCGGCGACAGACAGTCAGCCACTCGCACATTTTGCCGCCCAATCTCCGGACCGATGCCGGAGCGTATGGGGTGCTGGTCCGGTTGACACACAAGGCGGCGGCCCGGTTGCGGAAGATCAACTACTGGGCCGGGGCAGTCTCGGTCGGGGTGAGTTATCAGGGCGAACCCGGGACGGTTCCGGACCCAGTCGGATGGGGGCGGGCCAGTTGGGAGGCGGGGTGCCGGTTCCCACACCGTCAGGACACCCCGGGGATTCTGGAGGAGGTGGGGAACCTGTGGCGGGGCCGACCCCCGGGCGGGGTGCCGATGAAAGTCGGGATGGTGTTGGCCGACCTGCTCCCGGCCCGCAGTGCGACCCCGTCGCTATTTGAGGAGGATCGTCGCCGGACCGATCTGTCGCACGCAATGGATGGGGTGAACCGGGAGTGCGGGGCGAACGTGATCTACTTCGGGAGCATGTTCGGGCTGCGGGACGCGGCCCCGACCCGCATCGCCTTCACCCAAATCCCGGACTTCGACCGCGGCGTGACCTGAATCGATCGAATGGCCGAAAATCCATCGACCCGTCTGCCGGCAGGAGCCGGCTTTTTTGTTGGATCGAATCCCCTGTCAAAGTGCGGCGTTGAAAAGGTCCAACTCAGCCAGGTGGAGGAGTTAGGCGAGCGGCAGATACTGGGATACCACCCGTTATGGACAGCCGGGCCGCCACAGAGGGCGGCCCCTACACAGCAGACGTAGGGGCCGCCCTCTGTGGCGGCCCGAGTTGGGCGAGTCCCAAAACCGGGTAACCTTCCTTCCGCCGCTCGCCTGAACCGTTACCCCATGTCCTGCGCAGCGGTTGTTCTTGTGAGTCCGGCAGTGCCGGATGCGAACCACAGGGACGTCCGGCACTGCCGGGCCTACAAGTAGCACCATGCTCACTGCTGCCCGTCGGCTGCTGGAGTTGATCCGGTTCAGCCACACGATATTCGCCCTGCCCTTTGCCCTGCTCGCGGCCGTTCTGGCGTGGCAAGACGAGCCGTTTCGCTGGCAGGATCTGCTCGGCATTCTCCTGTGCATGGTCCTGGCCCGTTCCGCAGCCATGGCGTTCAATCGACTCACCGACCGCCACATCGACGCCCAAAACCCCCGGACCGCCGGTCGGCACCTCCCCGCCGGTCTCCTCCGGACCGGCACCGTCTGGGCCTTCACCCTGCTGAGTTGTGCCGGATTCCTGGCGTCCACGCTCCTGTTTTACTTCCGCGAGCCACCTCATCCGCCCAACCCGTGGCCGCTGTATCTGGCCGTCCCTGTACTGCTTTTCGTGCTCGGTTACTCGCTGACCAAGCGGTTCACTGCGCTGGCTCACTTCTGGCTGGGGGCCGCCCTCATGCTCGCTCCGGTGGCTACGTGGATCGCAGTCAAGGGTTTGGTCGAGATGACGGTTCCGACCTTGCTGGGGGGGGCAGTGATGTTCTGGGTGGCGGGATTCGACATCCTGTACGCCTGCCAGGACGCCGCGTTCGACCGGACACACGGACTGCACAGCGTCCCGGCCCGGATCGGGGTGGCGGCCAGCCTGCGTGTCGCGGCGAGGTGTCACGCGGTCATGTTTGGGCTGCTGGTGGGACTGGCATTCGCGTCCCCGCACCTGGGGACAGTCTTCCTGATCGGGCTCGGGCTGATCGGCGGGTTGCTGGTGTACGAACACGCTCTCGTCCGTGCCGACGACCTCTCCCGAGTGAACCGCGCGTTCTTCCATGTCAACGGGGTGATCAGCGTCGGATTGCTGGTGTTGGTGCTGGTGCAACTGGCGGTGCGGTAGAGCTTCAAACTCGATACCCCCCGATTTCCTGCATGACGTGAATCACTCCGTCGTTGGGGAGTCGAAACGACCCCACTCGGGCGACTCACCCGGGAATGTGCTACGTACACGATAGAGCGACCGCCCGAGTCTCATCGCTGGATCGCCAAGACCCGTGGTAGCGCTTCGTGATTTCAGGTGAGACCGTGAAGTTCTATGCGTTGCGGGCAAACGCGGGCGGTTCACAGGTCGCCTTGCTCGTGTTCGCGGCCATGATTCTCTTCGCCGACTGGTTCACCTTCAAGGGTGTCGTGGGGCAGGCCCTGGCGACTGGATACCCGACCGCCCAGGCCGTCGTGACCCGGAGCAAACTCTGTGAGCGAAAGGGCTCGAAGGGCGGGAAAACGTACTCGCTCGATCTGGCATACGAGTACGTGGTGGACGGGAATCGATACACCGGGACTCGCCGCCGGTATTACGAGTTTGCAACCTCCAACAGGCAATTTTGGGAACAGGTTCAGGCCGAATTCCCGGTCGGTCGGCAGGTGATTGTCGCTTACAGCCCTTCCGATCCCACCGACGCCATTCTCACCCCCGGGATTCAAACGACAGACTGGGTTCGTGCTCTGGTCACGCTATCACTGACTGTCCTTCTGATCGGAGCGTGGAGGATCGCCAAGGACTCCCGGGCGGAGTTCGACCCAACCGATCCTCGATGTGTCGACCAAACCGAGACAGGGTGGATCGCTCGGCTACCCGAAACCAGCCACTTGCGGGTGTTCGTCGTGGTCGCCTGTGGGGTGGCCGCGCTGGGTGGTTTCCTGCTCTTCATCCAAAGCGGCAATCAACTCGAATCGGTGGGGGCGGTTGCCGCCGGAGCGATCGCAGCCGGAGCCGGGGGGGCAGCCCTCTTCGCCCGATACCCGGTCCTCGTCGCCGACATCGAGGCGGAAGAACTCGTCCTCCCGGAGAAGTGGTTCTGTGGGTCGGTGCGAGTCCCGTTCGCAGGCATCTCCGATGTCAGTGTTCGGGTCGAGGAACGCTCGCTTGGCCGTGGGAAAAAACTTGAGGTGTACTGCTGTGTCC
The DNA here is from genome assembly GCA_003136315.1 of Gemmataceae bacterium. Lineage (GTDB taxonomy): Bacteria > Planctomycetota > Planctomycetia > Gemmatales > Gemmataceae > Urbifossiella. Next base: position 9,702 of record PLDW01000201.1, read on the forward strand.
TGTCCTGGGCCGACGACAATGATATTCACCTGACCACGCTCGAATCCTTTTTGCATCGCCGGGCAGCGGAAGGGTTGCGGGAGTGGGTAAAGGTCGCGACAGGGCTCGTTGTGCCTGACGAGGTCGTCCCGAGCGCTCAATCCGCGACGGAATGAGAGAGCGTCTGGCCTCACTCATCGACCCCCGCAGGACATCCGAGACACTTAGGCAGTTGCTGAGAGAAAATCTACCAGAGGGATCGGGTGCCACGGGCGGCTTGTCCGCCCGTGTGACGCCTTCACGGGCAGACGAGCCGCCCGTGGCACCCCCCCATGATCGTGGTAGGNNGTCATTTCCTGGCAACTGCCTTATCTCACCTGGGTCGGTTTGTTTCTCCCTCTCACACCCGCTCCCTCTACTCCCGCACGATCTTGAGCACCCGGCCGTTGCTCGCGTCGGAGACGAAGATCTCACCGGTCTTCGGGTGGACGATCACTCCGTGCGGCTGGTTGAATTCGGCCGACCGCGGGTCGCCGCCCACGCCCGCTGTCCCTTTATTCCCCGTACCGGCGACGAGCACCACCTTTTCCTCGACTGGGATGTAGCGGAGGATGCGGTGGTTCTCCGTGTCGGCGATCAGGACTGACCCGTCCGGGTCGATGCTGAGGTGCTTCGGCCCGTTCATCTGGGCGTCGAGGGCTTTCCCACCGACTCCGCCTGTTCCTGGCTTTCCCGTTCCGGCCACAGTGCGAATCGTCCCCTTCGCATCCACCACCCGCAGGACGTGGCCGCCACGCTCCAGGATGTACAGATTTCCCTTCACATCCACGGCGTGCGCGCGGGGGTCGACAAGCGGTTGTGCGATCGCCTCGGCCCCATCCTTCGGCACGCCCCGCTGACCGTTCCCCGCGACTGTCATCACAATCCCGGTTGCCAGCTCCACCTTGCGAATCCGTCGGTTGTCCAAATCCGTGATGAATAGACTTTTGCCGGCCGGATCGAACGACACACAGAAGCAGCCGCCGAATGTCGCCTTCGCCGCTGGCCCACCGTCCCCGGCGAACCCCTTCTCCCCCGTCCCGGCGAACGCGGTCACGATCCCGGTCTTCGGATCATACTTGCGGACGCGGTTGTTCCAGGTGTCGGCCAGGTACACGCACCCATCCGGCCCAACGGCGAGGCTGTGCATCCCGTTGAACCGGGCCTTCGGTCCCGGCCCGCCGTCCCCGGCGTCTCCCTTCTGTCCCTCCGCCCCGGCCAGAGTGATGATTTCGCCTTTCGGGGTGATCGCCCGTAACCGCTCGCCGCGGACCATCTCAACCAGGTAGATCGTGCCGTCCGCAGCGAAGTCGACCCCGAACGGCTGGATCACCCGGGCGGTAGCGGCGGCCGAGCCGTCCGGGTCGGTGCCACCACCGGCCACGAGGACGAGTTTGTCCGCCCGGGCAGAGGCGGCGGTGAAGAAGAGAATGCAGGCGGCGAGAAGACGGTTCATGAAGCAACTCTGGTGGGGAGAATTCGTGGGACAGGCCGTTTCCTGCTTCGCGTTCCCGATTTCTGGCTGAAAACTGCGAAACGCGAATTGCCCTGGCGACGAGTTGAAGGGTAAGGCGCGTGGGATAGGACTGTCAACGGATTGCCGATAAGTTGACGGGCATTGCCACAGCCTGACGGACCGCAGACGCACGGAGGTCGCATGTTTCACCCGGTCGAGATCGTACTCGCCTTGCTCGCGGTTGCCGTCGGGCTCGGGGTGCTGGCCCGGCGGATCGGGATTCCGTACCCGATTCTCCTGGTCATCGGTGGGCTCGTCTTGAGCCTGCAACCGTGGGTTCCGGACATCACCTTTGACCCGCAGATTATCTTCCTACTGTTCCTCCCTCCCCTTCTGTATGCCGGTGGCTTCCGGACCGAGTGGCCCGAATTTCGGGCACAACTCCGGTCGATCACGCTACTCGCTGTGGGGTTGGTTCTGTTCTCGACCGCGGCGGTCGCCTTGGCCGCCCACTACTGGGCGGGGCTGGAGTGGGGGCCGGCGTTCGTCCTCGGTGCGATCATCTCACCCCCGGACGCGGTCGCGGCGGTCGCGGTCACCCAGCGGGTTCGGGTGCCTCCGTTGATCGTCACCCTCCTCGAAGGCGAGAGTCTGGTGAACGATGCCTCCGCCCTGGTTGTGTTGAGGGTAGCAATCGGGGCCATCGCGACCGGTACGTTCTCCCTGGTTGACGCCGGGCTGCAATTCGTGGTGGTGAGCGCGGGGGGGATCGCGATTGGGATTGCCGGTGCCTGGCTCGTCATCCAGTTGCACCGGTGGCTCGACCGTAGGAATCTTGCGGACACGAAACTCACGATCACCATCACGCTTCTGACACCCTACGCGGTCTACCTCCCGGCCGAACATCTGCACGTATCGGGAGTCTTGGCGGCGGTCGCTGCGGGGCTGTGGGTTGGGAGCCGATGCGAGAAGGTGTTCACCCAGGAATTGTACGAGGAGGCTCGCGCGGTCTGGGAGTGGGTGGACTTCCTCCTCAACAGCCTGATCTTTATCCTGATCGGCCTGATGCTCCGGCAGGTGCTTGATGGACTTGACGGCGGGCTCGATCTGGAATGGCTCGTCAAAACCGCCATCGGAATTAGCCTGGTGGTCATCGTCACCCGGTTGGTGTGGATGTTCCCCGGGGCCTATGTGCCACGCTGGCTGGACCGGAAGATCCTCGGGGTACCAACCCCGTACCCAGCGTGGCAAGGAGTGGTCGTGGTCGGGTGGACCGGGATGAGGGGAGTGGTGTCGCTGGCGGCAGCTCTCGCCCTGCCTCTGACTCTGGACAACGGTACACGCTTCCCCGACCGTAGCCTGATCCAGTTCCTGACATTCTGGGTCATCTTCGCAACACTGGTCGGGCAGGGACTGACACTCCCGCTGGTGATTCGCTGGCTCGGCGTGTCGGACGCTGTGGACAATCCCGCCGATGCTCCCGCGTCAATCGATGATCAACCGACCGACGGGCCGCAAGCGATCTATGAGTAGGCTCCTGGCGAGAACGAAGGAGACACCAGCGGGGAAGTTCACCCGGAAACCCAAGGAGACGGCCGACTCGGACCCCTGTATCATCCCATCTGGCCAACAACAGGAGATCTGACGATGGGGGCGATTCTGGGGTGCGGGCTGGCGGTCGTCCTGGCGATCACCGCCGGAGTCTCTGCTGACGACAAGCCAGAACAGGTCGACGGAAAGAAACTGGTGGGGAAGTGGGCACCCGCTGAACTCCCGAAGGGAGCGACTGGGTTTATCGAGATGACCAAGGATGGGAAGGTGATCTCCAGTTTTGAGTTCGGGGGAAAAGCGGAGAAAGCAAGTGGGACGTACACACTCGAAGGAACGAAGCTGATTGTCACCCTCGCCAGGAATGGGAAGGACGAAAAGCATGTGCTGACCGTCACCAAGCTCAGCGACATCGAGTTGGTGACTCAGGATGCAAAAGGGATGGTGGAGACGCTCAAGCGGCTTGTGGATAAGAAATAGCCGGGTGGTTGGGGTGCGGGGACACGCTCCGCAGCCCTCACAGGCTCTTTCAAAAGGTAGGTCCGGCGATGCGGGCAATTCTGGGGTGCGGGCTGGCGGTCGTCCTGGCGGTCACTGCCGGGGTCTCGGCCGACGACAAGGCGGAGAAAGTCGACGGCAAAAAGCTGATCGGGAAGTGGGAACCGAAGCCAGACGACGGCAAGAAAGCGGAGAACTTCGTGATCGAATTCGCCAAGGAGGGGAAGGTCTCGTTCACTGCCGGGGGAGGAGCGATCAAGGCCGACGGCACCTACAAACTCGACGGGAACAAGTTGCTCCTGACGTTGAAACTCGGCGACATGGAAAAATCGATGACCCGGACCATCAGCAAGCTGACCGATACCGAACTGGTCAGCAAGGATGAGAAAGGCAAGGAAGACACGCTCGTGCGGATCAAAGACAAGTAAGGACTCATCCAGGAATACCACCGGGATTTGGTGTGCGATCCGAATCTTCGGCCTGATACAGGAACCCGCAGAGGCTGTCTCATCTCCGGTAAGACGATTAGACATGCAAAGGGGTGGGCCGAGGCTCCTGCCGAGCCTATTACCTTGGGTGTAACCGGTCGGGCTCATCCCAAAGCCGAGGTTTTGAGTCCCNNCGTTAGACCGATGCTTGCTCCGGGAATCAGACAGCCTCTGCGCGTTCCTGTATGAAAGGCGGTGCGAGCTTCACCTCCCGATCACGACTCCATCACCCGCGCGAACGCAACCTGGAACTTCGCCATCTCCTCCTGGGTGCCGATGGTCACCCGCACATAGGTGGGCATCGCCGGCCAGGTGCGGCCAATGGCGACCTTCTGCTCACGCATCGCGGCAACCACTGCCCGACCGGGTTTCCGGCCATCGATCATGACCATGTTGGCTTCGGACGGGATATATCCATACCCCTTCTTCTCCAGCCAACTGAAGAGATCCTCGCGAACCTGCGCTGCGGCCTTGCGGCGGTCCGGGACGACCGCCTTATCCTTCAGACTGGCGATCGCTCCGGCGAGGCCCGAAGCTGGCAGGACACTCAGCCCCCCGTAACCCCGCAACTTCGCCAGCAGGGCCGGCTGGCCCAGGGCCACCCCGGCCCGTAGGCCGGCCATCCCGAAGATCTTCGAGAACGTCCGCAGGATGATCACGTCCTTCCCAGCGCGCACCAAGTCGACCGCCGAAGTCGCAGTCTTGGAGAAGTGGATATACGCCTCGTCGATCAGCACCACACACCCGTTGGGTTTGCTGGCGACGATGGACTCGATGTCCACCTTGCGGGTGACGGTGCCGGTCGGATTGTTCGGGTTGCAAACGTAGATCACCCCGGCGTTCGGGTGCGCCCGGGCCATCGCATCCGGGTCGTGAGAGTAGTCCTTACGAAGCGGGACCTGGACCACTTTCGCCCCGACGAAACGGGCGGCCCCCTCCGGGGCCTCGTAACTCGGGGTGGCAATGACCAGCGGCCGGGTTGGGGACGTAAACGCGAGGACAGACCGGTGGAGTGGATCGCTGGACCCGGCGGCTGGCAGGATGTGGGAGGCGGGCAACCCCTCGACGTCGGCTACCGTCTGGATGAACTCCTCGGTCATTCGGAATGGATACCGATTCCCCTGCTCGGCGACCGCCCGGATCGCCTCCAGGGCGGCCGGGCACGGACCGACGGGGTTCTCGTTGGCGTTGAGCCGCAGAGTGTCGGGTGGAATGCTGGCCAGTCCCTTGACGTCCTGAGCCAGAGCCGCCTCGTTGTAGAACGGCAGGGCCACACCGGCGCTCAGCATTGCCGCCCGCCGCCAGAATTCCCGCCGGGTGACCCCACCCATCTCGAACTCTTGCCTCTCCTCACCGCCGCTGAAATTGTGCATCTCTCCCCTCCAGAATCATGGTGGTAACGGATGGACCGCCGGCGACAGGGGAGAGTGTCGGACCGGGAGAACCCTGGCGAGCCCCCGCGCATCCGCCGGTCCGCCCCTGCCCGGGCCTATCCGGGGAGGCGGATCGATTTACCTTCTCAGATCCTCCTCCGAACGGCAAGGAAAAACCCGTCATCGGGACAGATTTGCCGTATCGTCAACGACCCCCGCGACCTCGAAGGAGCGGCTGGCCAGCGGTACGGCAGATTCTGACCATGACCCCTGATTCCTCAGAGCTGCTTCCCCTTGGGCAGAGCTGATATAGGAACGCTTTGAGGCTGTCGTATCTACGGAAAGACGATTAGACGTATATATGGGAGGGCGAGGCTCCTGCCGGGCTTGACCTCTCACGCTTGGCAGGAGCCTCGCCCTCGCGTTAGACCAATGCTTGCTCTTGGAATGGGACAGCCTCAGCGGGTTCCTGTATGAGTTGAACAGTTTGGTAAGATAGGGAGGTGCATCTCCACCTGTGGGACGCCGTCATGTCATCGCACCCGACCGCCGATGCTTTCATGCGGAGCTACCTTCGGACTCCCACCGACGCAACTGCCCGGCTGGTCTTCGCCGACTGGCTCGAAGAGACCGGTACCGACTCGAATGTGGCCTGGGCGCGCTACATCCGCGCGAAGATCGAAGCCGACCGATACGAACACCACTCACCAGAGCGGAAAGCATTCGAGGACCAGGCTGCCAAGTTTGCCCCGCTGGTCCGGGCGAACCTGACGATCCCCGCGAGGCTCTTCGTCGATTTCCCAAAATCGCTGCTCCAACTCCTCCCTGCCCCGAACATCACGGTGAAGCTCGCCGGGTTTCAGTTACCGCAGACGGCATTCGATTGGCTCCCAGAATCAATTGCGCGAGAGAACTGTGTACTTTCGCTCGACCTTCAGGAGCGAGTTCTGTTCCTCGCCACCGCCGATCCGGGCAACGTCGAGACGATCCAAAGGGTGGAATTCTTCCTGAATCGAGATGTGATCGCAGTGAGGGCCGAACTGACAGAAATTCTGTCCGCAATCAACGCGACTTATGGCCAGCCGGAAGTCGAATTCGCTGATGTGAGTTACGAATCGCCATTAATCGGTCTCGAAGGCGATGACATCGCAAGCACGCTGAGTTGGATCTTTTTTGCGACGTTCTCGCGTGGAGGTAACGGAATCGTAATGATTATGACACCGCGCGGGTGCGAGGCCCGTTGCCTACGGTTTGATGACGTGCTGCTGACCGAGCAAGTCCCACGAGAGGTATTCACCCGACTCCTCGAACACCTCCTCTCACTCGAACCTATCGCGGAGTACCGCGAACGAGGCATGCATTGCCTCGACCTGAACCTCCCACTACTCAGCGGTCGTCCCTGTCCAGTCTCGCTCGAAAGGCTCGACGAACGGGCCGGGCGGCCCGATTGGTTCCTCCTCCGCTTCCGCTGGTGAGACGCCCCGAACCCTCCCCCACCTTCCGCTGTCCCTATCTCCGCACCCGAAGACGGGGTATGCTGTGGGCATGTACGAACTCTTCGAGCACACCGCCGACCTTGGGCTGCGGGCCACGGCACCCGACCTCGATACCCTGTTCGTCGATATCGCGACTTGCCTCTTCACAGCCATCGTCGAGGACGTCATGGCTGTGCGGCCGGTGCAAGACGTGCGAATCGAGATCGAGGGGGCGGACACGGAGTACCTACTAGTCGACTGGCTCCAGCGGCTTCTCTACCACTGCGAGGCCGACCACCTGATCTTTAGCCGGTTCGACGTCCAGGTGACCGACACCGGGCTCATCGGAACCGCCTGGGGCGAACCGTTCGACCCAGCCCGGCACGCATTGAGCCACGAGGTGAAGGCGATCACCTACCACGAGTTGAAAGTCAAACGCACCGCCGACGGCTGGCTGGCCGAGGTGATTGTGGACATTTGAAGGGAGTTATCAGTTATCAGTTATCAGTTATCAGTTATCAGTTGCCAGCCAGCATTAATCGCTAGTTGATAATATCTGATCACTGATATATCTGGCTGATACGGCGTTCGGCAGAAGAAAGAATACCCACCTTTGCCGGTCGCCAAGCTCGGGCCGCCTTCCGTGGCGGTCCGAACGCCAAGCAATAACAGGAAGATTATTACCTGCCGAACGCCTAACTGAAAACTGAAAACTGAAAACTGAAAACTGATATCTGGGGAACTCATGAAGGGCGCCTTTACCGGGCCGCTGGAGAAAGTCGATTCCTGCTGCTATCGCATCCCGAAGTCGTACCGGCCGGATATGCGGGTGGATGGGTTGATCTTTGCCAACGAGACCTTGCTCGAATCGATCCGCAAGGACCAAGCTCCGGAGCAGGTGGCGAATGTTGCAACCCTTCCCGGAATCCAGTCCGCCAGCTTTGCCATGCCCGATATTCACTGGGGATACGGGTTCTGCATCGGTGGGGTCTGCGCGACCGACCCAGCCGAGGGCGGCGTAATCTCGCCCGGCGGCGTGGGTTACGATATTAATTGTGGCGTCAGATTAATTAAGACAAATTTATTTTTGAGTGATGTCAAGCACCGGATGCGCGAGCTGGTGAAGGGGCTCTTCTACACCATCCCTGCCGGGGCCGGCAAGAGCGGAGCCTACAGGTATGACACCACCGAGACCCGTCGATTGATGGGGGAGGGGCCACGGTTCGTCATCAACCGCGGACTCGGCGTTGCCCGCGACCTGGAGCATACCGAAGCACTCGGGCGCATCGACGATGCCGATCCCGATGCGGTCTCCGACCACGCGGTCAAGCGGGGCTCCGAGCAGTGCGGGACACTCGGGAGTGGGAACCACTTCCTGGAGGTCCAGGTCGTCGACAGCGTCTTCGATGCGGACGTGGCCGCGGCCTTCGGTCTGGAGCTGAATCAGGTCTGCGTGATGATCCACTCCGGATCGCGGGGACTCGGGTATCAGGTCTGCGATGATGCCCTGACCAGCTTCCGGTCTGCGCCAGCCAAGTACGGCATCACCCTACCCGACCGTCAGCTCGCTTGCGCGCCGGCCGACTCCCCGGAGGGCCGCAAGTATATCGCTGCGATGCGTGCGGCGGCCAACTATGGCTTTTGCAACCGACAACTCCTGATGCACCAGACGCGGGAAGTGTTCGCCGAGGTGTTCGGGCGGTCGTGGGAAGACCTCGGAATGGACCTGCTCTACGACGTCGCCCACAATATCGCCAAGCTCGAAGAGCACACGGTGGAGGGTCGGAAGAAGAAGGTGTGGGTCCACCGCAAGGGGGCAACCCGGGCCTTCCCGGCCGGACATCCCGAGGTGCCAGAAGCGTTCCGGGCGGTCGGTCAGCCGGTCATTATCCCCGGGGACATGGGGCGAGCGTCGTGGGTCTTGGTGGGAGCCAGCGGAAGTATGGAGCGGACGTTCGGATCGACCTGCCACGGGGCCGGGCGGGCACTGAGCCGGACCGCGGCCAAGCTCAAGGCGTCTGGTCGGAAGATCGAGAAGGAGTTGGAGGCCCGGGGGGTCATCGCGATGTCATCGAGCCGGATGGGTCTCTCGGAAGAGCAGCCAGCAGCCTACAAAAACGTGGACCATGTGGTCGATGTGGTCCACGAGGCCAACCTCTCCCGGAAAGTCGCCCGAATGCGGCCGATCGGAGTGATCAAAGGGTAAATCGATCTGATGGGAATATAAATTGGACGCTTAAATGGGAGAGCGACGCTCCTGCCGAGCTGCACCACCATTAGGCAGTTGGTGAGAGAAAANNGGGTGCCACGGGCGGCTAGTCCGCCCGTGTGACACCTTCACGGGCGGACTAGCCGCCGTGGCACCCCCGATGATCGTGGGAGGTCATTTCTTGGCGTCTGCCTCACGCTCGGCAGGAGCCTCGCCCTCCCGTTAGACCGATGCTTGCTCCGGGAATGAGACAGCCTCTGCGGGTTCCTGGATCAATAGGCGTGTTTTTGCTTCTCGAAGAGCATCCGCCAGACGGTGAGAAACAGGATTCGGATGTCAAAGAGGGGGTTCCAGTGGGTGATGTAGTAGAGGTCGAACTGAATCCGCTTGCGAAGTGACGAATTCCCCCGCCAGCCGTTCACCTGCGCCCACCCGGTCATCCCTGCCTTGACCGCGTGCCGGACCATGTAGTTCGGGATCGTCTGGGAGAACTGCTTGACGAACACCGGACGCTCCGGACGCGGTCCGACCAGGCTCATGTCCCCCAACAGGACGTTGAACAACTGGGGGAGTTCGTCCAGGTTTGTCGTGCGCAGGAAGGCCCCAAACCACGTCCGGCGGGGGTCGTTCATGGCCGTCATCTGCGGGCCATCCACTTCCGCGTTCACACGGAGGGAGCGGAACTTGAGCATCTGGAACGACCGACCGTTCAACCCACACCGCTCCTGGCGATAGAGTACCGGGCCAGGGCTGGTCAATTTGATGATGACAGCGATCACCGCCAGAAGTGGGGCCAGGACGATGATCCCGAGACATGCGAGGAGCACATCCATCACCCGCTTCACCACCACGTTGAGCCCGTGGTGGGGACTCTCACGCAGTCCGATCACTGTCATCCCATGCAAGGTCGTGGTCGTCAAGGCCAGCCCGGACAGGGCCGGGACGTCGGGGATCAAGCGGACATCCACGACAGTTTGGGAGAGAGCATCGAACACCCGCCGGGCGTCGGCATAACGGTAGAGCGGGATCGCGATGAAAACGTGTTCGATGTGGTGTCGGACGACGAGGTCCGGAAGTTCCGCAATCCCCCCGACGACGGGCAAGTCAGTCGGGCATCGGCTGGCGTCGTCCTCGACATACCCCACTGTCTGGATGCCGGTCCAGGAGACTTGTTTCAGGGTGCGTGCGGTCCGGCGGGCAATCCGGCCGGTTCCGACAATGAGGGCGTGGCTCTGGTTCACCCCCCGACTCCGGAGTCGGCGGACGGCCGACCAACTCACTCGCCGCGCAGCGAGAATCGCCACGAACACCCCAGCCGTGAAGAGGAGCATCGCAGCGCGGGATTCGTACTGGGCCTGCCGTGCGAAGCTCGTGGCCATCACAGCAAGAGCCATGAGCCCGACGCCCTGGGCAACCGCGCTTAACTCCTCGCGGAATCGCCGCATCCGATGGACGACGTACATCCCGGCCAGTCGGTACGAGACGGCCGCCAGGATGACCACCAGAGGCAGGTTCCCGATGTACTGCGTCAGGTCGGGAACGTCCCGGTAAATCGGGATCAGACCCGTCCGGAACCGGACCCAATACGCCCCGATCCACCCGACAGCGGTCAAGCCGAGATCCCAGAGCACGAACCAGGCGGTCAGAGGTTGGGTGGTGCGGTTGACCATCGACGACCTCACCCCACAAGTGAGTGCGGGTGCGGGGTTCCCGGCAGGGCGGGAAACTAGCACCCCCGGGCAGGGGTGTCAAGCCGGGAGAAGCGACGACAGGCACTGACGTTACGGACCCTCCACAGAAGTGGGTGTAACCGGTCGGACCCGGTTACACGCTACCGAATGGCGCCGGAGAACCAGATGTGCTGAGCGACTGATCGCTGCTGACGAGACGGTGGTCAAGGGTATCCCGATGTTGCCGAAGTCCAGGAAAAGATGCGGGAGACGATCAGCCGCTCCCGCATCTGCCCCGGTCAACTCCCGGCGGCCGGTGGCTTGAGTTGCGACCCCACAAAACTGAACGTGCTGTTGGTGTTTTGCCCCATCGTGGTGATGGCAGCGATACAGACAACAATGATCAAGGCTAACATCACCGCGTACTCGACCGCGGTCGGCCCGTCTTCCTTTTTCAGGAAGTTCACCACCCACTTACCAGCCCGGCGTGGCAGGTCCAACATGATGATCGCTCCTCGTTGAACAGGAAGGTTGGGCAATCTGGACGCCCAAAGCAGACTAGAGCGATTTCGCTGGTCATGCAAAATTCGACCGTCCCCACAATTTGCATTGGCTCGAACGGAAATTCATTTTGGCCGGGGTATAACGGTCCTGCGGAATGAGCGGATTTGATGTTCAGCCTGAATAACCCGAAGAACTGGGCCAACCCGGTGATTCCTCGTCGATCACACTTCGTGGGCAAGTTGATTCTTCGGATTACAGTATCTGATGGAGTCACAACGGGTGAGATGGTGATAGCCGAAGAATGGAACGTCAGGATCGCGAGGAGTGATCGGGTTGCAACACCGGGGAGTTGCAGGACAGGAACCGAATCTGGGATGTTTTCTTGGGAAGCGAGTCTGAAGAACGGTAGGCCTGATCGAGTTTGGTCAGGCCCGATGAAGCCAGGGTTCAATCCGATGGGAAACGCACCCCACCAGACAGCAGACGCCAGCCGACCCCAGACTTGGGCGATCTGGCGAACCGACGATAACGGGAACACCTTTCTGGTGCGCTCTGGACTCACTCACCCAGAGGCACTTCGACTCGTGGCAGAGTTCGAGGCACGGGGGCACAAACAGCTCTACTGGGCCGAGCCAGAAATGGTTGCGCGCTGAACATGGAGGTCGGCGCAAGCTAGACCCAATGGATTGCCTCATACAGAAACCAGCTGAGACTGTCCCATTCCAGGAGCAAGCATCGGTCTAACGGGAGGGCGAGGCTCCTGCCGAGCGTGAGCTGGTGAAGCTCGGCAGGAGCCTNNAGATGCGACAGCCTCTGCGGGGTCCTGTATCAGGATCGCTCATTTCAACTCGGCCGGCATCTCACCGCTGTAGCTTGCCCAGAGGGCATCGATGGGGTGAGCACACCAGATGGAGGGGTTGATCGCCTTCAAGTGGCGAGTGATCTGCATGAGGCAGCCGACATTGCCGGTGAACACCGCTCTGGCACCGGTACTGGTGATGTTCGCGGCTTTCCGATCGCCCAGGCGGGTGGCCATCTCGGGTTGAGTGAGGTTGTAACTCCCGGCCGCGCCGCAGCAGAGTTCGCTCTCGGGCAGCGGAACGAGTTCCAGCCCGGGGATCATTTCCAACAGTTGCCGCGGTTGTTTGAAGATTTGCTGGGCGTGACGCAGGTGACAGGCGTCGTGGTAAGTCGCGCGTACCTTCACCGGATGTGTCGGCTTTACGGGGCCGAGTTCGGCCAGGAACTCGCTGATATCGCGGACCTTCCCCTGGAGTCGGGCCGCAGCCTCGGCCTGGGGAGTGTCGTGCATCATGTGAGCATAATCTTTGAGTTGTGCCCCACATCCGGCCGCGTTCGTGATGACGGCATCCAATTTGGCGAAGTCGGGAATCTTGTCCGCCCCAAACGCCGAGCAGTTTGTCGCAGCGAACGCGCGAGCGGGTTCTTCCGCCGCAGCGTGGTAGTGGAGCGCTCCGCAGCAAACCTGATTGCGAGGAATCCACACCTCGCAGCCGTTTTTTTGCAGTACCCGGGCAGTGTTCAGGTTGGTCTCCGGGTAGAGAGCATCAGCCACGCATCCGAGGAAGAGTGCCACTCGTGCCCGCGGCTTGCCCTCCGGTTCGAGCACCTCCGGGAGTTGGCCGTAGTGCGGTTTCAGGTCCGGGAGCATGTCCTTCATGGACCGGAATGGCTTCGGAATGAGCTGGTCGATTCCGGTCTTCCGGAGCAGCCAGTCGGCCCCTGTCCATTGCATCAACCGGGCCGGAGCGAGGCTCAGGCGGTTCGCCCAGCGATAGGGGAAGACCTTGAACAGCAGAAATCGCTGGAGGGCGTTGAGTGCCTGCGTTTGACGGCCCGGTTCGATCGCGGCCATATGCTCGCGGAACGGCTCGATCAGCCGGCCGTACTGCACCCCGGATGGACACGCCGTCTCGCAGGCCCGGCAATTCAGGCACAGGTCCAGGTGGTGCTTGACGTCGTCATCGAGCGTGAGTGTACCATCGATCACCTGGCGCATCAGGTAGATCCGGCCGCGGGGAGAGTCGGCCTCGTTTCCAGTCTCGACATAGGTCGGGCAACTGGCTGTGCAGAGCCCGCAGTGGACGCAATCGAGGATCAATTCGTAGTCGATTTTCGGGCCGTATGATTCGCCTCCGTGGGCGCAGGGCAGGGGGGGGGCCGCTGCGCCGGGTGCATTCGGGACCATTGCCGACAGAACCGGGAGGGCTGTCTTCGGGGCCACGGGGTCAGTCAGGTGGGAAGTGATGAGGGACATATCAGATAGACTCGTATGAGCGATACTCAAGCTGGAGGCTGTCAGTCGCATGGGTGAGAACGAGCTGGCGGTCAGGCGCGAGCATTCCCCTGCCGGTGCTAGCCTCGCCGTGGGCCAGGATCAAAGCTCCAGTCGGTGTTTCTGGTGTACACGGTGCCATCATCGTCCTGCACATGGGCACCCAGAGCCAACGCGATGCTCAGCATCTTCCGGTAAAGCGCTGTGTCCGGCCACTTCGTACTGACGTTGCCTCGAAACCAATTCAACCACGGTTCGTCGTATGCAGACTCACCTAGCCACAGTGCGTAATACTTGCCATTGCGCGGATCAAGTTTCAATTCGGGGTCTGAAGCCACATGCGCCAACCACTCGTCGGGCGAGATCTCACTCCCTTCGTTGTTCGACCACGAGGCCGCGCGAGTGATGTAAAACTCCAGTCCCATTCGAGTGTGCCCTCTATGGTCTACCACGTTACTCAGCTCATCCTTTGGGGCGTCCTCACACGTCCCGAAACAGCCGCCCGGGGTTAAATACCCCCTTCGGGTCGAGGGCCTGTTTCACCTGTCGCATCAATTCCCAGTCACCTTTTGGGCGGCCCCAGACCCGGAGCGTCTTTTTCCATGCAGTCGGGCAGCGGGTGATGCAAAAGTTGCCGCCGGCCGTGGTGATCGCTTGCTCCAGAGTGGCGAGTTCCGGGTCAATTGGCTCGGCTGGAACACGATCGGGGCTATAGAACCAGACGATCCCATTGAGTGGTTCGGAGTGGATGAGGCAAGGTTTCTGGGCGATCGTCTGCAATAACTCCGCCACTTTGCTCGGTAACACGCTCGCTTTCCAAATCAGCCGCGACTGGCTCCGATGCTGCAAGTCCGTCACGACCTGCCAGACCCCTTGAGCGGCCGGCCCGCGAGTCTCGGTTACGTCTCGCACCAATGCGGACCGCAACTCGGAGAGGAGGGTCTGGACCTGCCAGTCGACGGTCGATGCCTTCTCCTCAAATCCCACGACCACCACCCATGAAGCCGCCGAATCGGGCTCACCCATACCAGCAGCCTTCCAGGCGGTGGCGTTGAGGATTTCCAATGCTGCCGGACGGGAGTTTGAAGCGTGCAGCAGATCAAGAACCGCACCCAGTTGGGAAGTTTCACAGCCAAATGTCACACGCACAGACGCTTCCGGTTTCGGTTTCACTTTCAGGGTCAGTTGTGTGATGACCCCGAGTGTGCCGACCGCACCGGTCTGGAGTTTCATCAGGTCGTACCCGGCGACGTTCTTCACGACCCGTCCGCCGGCTTTTACCTCGTCCCCTTCATCGGTGACAAAGCTGATTCCAATCACGTAATCGCGGAGTGTGCCGGACCCCACCCGCCGGGGGCCACTCTGGTTGAGTGCCACCGCCCCGCCAAGCGTCGCACGGGACGGGAGAGGGATGTCGACCGGCAACCACTGCCCTTCCTGGGCCAGAGTCTCCTGGAGTTTCCCGATTGTGATCCCAGCGCGGACAGTAATCGTCATATCGCGGGCGGGGTAGTCGATGATCTGGTCCAGTGCCGTCATGTCAACGGCGTACCCGGTCTTGCTGGGGACCAACCCGACGTCCAGCGAGGTCCGGCCACCAACCGGATAGATTCCCTGCCCGGCTGTTGTCGCAGCCCCGACGAGGGTACATAGCTCAGCCACGGACGTCGGGCGACGGACGGGAAGGGAAAAGGAGTCGATGGAAAGGGAGTCAGATTCCACAGTTGACCGCGGTCGGGGAGGGTCAGGCAGTGTCTACCGTGAGTTGTATGGACCAACGGAGGGGTAGGGCAGCGGTGAGGCGAGTCTTCCTTCCGACTTTGCCACCGTTCCCAGACCAGACGGCTTTGTCCCTCGGAGGAGCCGTTGGAGAGGATGTCTTGGGGCGTTGGCGAGCAGTTGGTATCGGAACTCGCTCTGGTGCTCACGGTACTTGAATCCGACCTCGTCCTCATCCAGGAACCCGCTGAGGCTGTGTCATTCCAGGAGCGATCATCGGCTCGGCCAACACAGGCCAGTCGCTCCGGAGGCCGCGCCCAATGATTTTCAGCGCGTCCCCCATCGGAACAACGGCAAGCTCCTCCAAGGGTTCGGGCAAAATGGGGCTGTGGACGATAGGATCCGCTGGGGGGTGATGGGAGTGGTCATCGGAGGTTCCGGACACCGGGTGGTGATCTTCGACCGCAGCCTGTCGGAAGGGGCAAAGTGGATGAGATTCCAACAACCACGAGGGGGGAACAGGTCGGGTGCGTTGCGGTTTCCCGAAGTGCTGGTCGGGGAGTCTGCGCGCAGGGGCTCAACCTGTCAGGGTTGGCGGGGCGGTCGGGTTGGTGGACCCCAGGGCGTTGGACTGGTCTGAAAGCTGCCAGCCTTTCAGGCTGGGTGATTGGTCTGTCGGTTTTCACCCCGAAAAGATGAGAGCTTTCAGCCCAGGGCAATGCCCTGGATCGACCCCGATCTTGACATCCCCACTCCGAAAGGTTGCTCCCTTTTCCTCTACCCCACATAATGCACCTCGTCGGGGACACGTCCGAAGCCCAGGGTGGGGGGAAGCGGTGATCGGCAACGGCGGCAACCACAAGCTCAAGATCTTCAGCGGGCGGGCGAACCGGCCACTGGCCGAGAACATCGCCAAGCATCTGGGGGCAACCCTCGGGAATATCAACCTGGGGAACTTCCCGGATGGGGAGACGAACGTCCGGATCGATGAGGACGTCCGTGGCCGCGATGTGTTCATCGTCCAGCCAACGTGCCCACCGGTGAACCAGCACCTGATGGAGTTGCTCATCATCCTGGACGCGTTCAAGCGGGCCAGCCCCGCCCGGGTGACGGCTGTCATTCCGTACTACGGATACGCCCGACAGGATCGCAAGGACATGGGCCGGGTGCCGATCAGCGCCAAGCTGGTCGCCGACCTGCTCACCACCGCCGGAGCCCACCGAGTGCTCTGTCTGGACCTCCACGCGGCCCAGATCCAGGGGTTCTTCAATATCCCAGTGGATCACCTGTACGCGGTCAAGGACGTGACCTCCCACGTTCGCAGCCTGAACATCCCCAAAGACGATCTGATCGTCCTGAGTACCGACGAGGGGAATGTCAAAAAGGCACTCAATTACCAGAAACGGTTGGGCGGGCAGGTGGCAGTGGTCGACAAGAGGCGGAGTAGCGCAACCGAGACGAAGGCTGCGCATCTGATCGGGGCTCCGGTCGAGGGGAAGACGGTGGTCGTGTTCGACGACATGATCTCGACAGGTGGGAGCATCGTCAACGCCGTCGAGATCGCCCGCAAGCATGGAGCGAAGAAGGCGTATGTGTGCGCCACGCATGGGGTTCTTGTGGACCGGGCGGTCGAGCGGTTGCGGGACGCCGGGATCGAGCAGATTGCGATCACCGATAGCATACCCCTGCCGCCGGAGAAGCAACTCGCGAACATCAAGGTGATCTCGGTTGCCGCGCTGCTTGCAAATGCGATCGTCCGGATTCATGGGAATGAGTCGGTTAGCGTACTGTTCAACGACGACCCACCTCCGGTTGAGCGGCGGAGTGGTTGAATCCACCCCCACCACGACAATCCAGGGATTTGCTATGCTGGACGACGCCTGACCCGTTTCCCGTGTGAGTCTCCCATGGCGCTGATCCGTGTCCGTTGCCCGGCGTGCCGCGCCGAACTGGAGATTGATGACCAACACACCGGCCAGGAGGTGGAGTGCGGGAGCTGCCTTCAGGTCTTCGTCGTTGAACGCCCCAAGGAGCAGTCCTCCCCGGCTGAGACTCGCCGCCCCCGTCGGGACCGGCGGGACGAGGAAGAGGACGACTTCGACTACGATCGCCCCAGCCGGCGCCGACGGTCCTCCAGCAGAAGTACAGGGGGGGGGATCGGCCTGGCCGTCACGTCCCTGGTTCTGGGGATCGTCGGGATTCCGCTCGTGTGTTGCTGGCCGTTCGCGATCCCGATCCAACTCGCCGCGGCCATCTGCGGCGCAATCTCGATGGGGCATCCAGAAGGCAAAGGCATGGCCATCGCCGGCTTGGTGCTCAGCATTATTGGCCTCGTTCTGAGCCTCGGGATTATGGTCCTTGGGATCGGGATGAACATGGCCAGGTTCAATTGAAGATGGCCAGAGCCCCCTTCGGGGCTCCAATCCCCACCTTCTGCTGCCCGTGACCGTAGGAGATTTCCTTCTGCCGCTCGCCCAATGGTTTGGCGAGGCGTCGAGGGTTGCTCTGTTGGTATTGGGGAAGACATTTCAGCGGCTGAGCCGATTTTTTCGTGCCGCCCTGTGGCGGATCGGGTAGCCTGTCCTCACGGACCCGCCACAACCCGCACGCATCGGAGCGGCGGCCGAAGCTGATGACTCTCCCATGCCCGACGCCACCGGCCCGACTCCCCCCGATCATGACCGCGTGGCCGCCAGCGCCCGCCGAAAGGTCGCCTGGCGGGTTCTCCCGCTGGTTTTGGTGATGTACATCATCGCCTACCTCGACCGGGCCAATGCCGGGTTCGCCAAGCTCCAGATGAAAGAAGACCTCGGCTTCACCGACGACGTGTTCGGGTGGGGTTTTGGCCTGTTCTTCGCCGGCTATCTGTTCCTCGAAGTGCCCGGCGCGCTCCTGGTGGAGCACTGGAGCGCGCGGAAATGGTTTGCCCGGATTCTGGTCACCTGGGGAGCCTGCTCGATGGGGATGGCCCTGGTGAGTACCCCCAACCAGTTCTACATCGCCCGGTTCCTCCTTGGGCTGGCCGAGGCCGGATTCTTCCCCGGTGTGATCGTCTACTTCACCCATTGGTTCCCCCGGCAGGAGCGTGCGCGAGCGCTGTCGATCATGCTGCTGGCAGTCCCGGGCAGCCTGATGATGGGGAGCCAGGTGTCGGCCATCCTGCTGGAACAGTCCTGGTTCGGGTTGGCCGGTTGGCAATGGGTGTTCATCGTTGAGGGGGCGCCGGCAGTGCTTCTTGGGATCGCCGTCCCGTTTTTGTTGACCGATCGACCCCGGCAGGCGACCTGGCTCACCAGGGAGGAACGTGATGGGCTCGAAGAAACCCTGGAGCAGGAGCGGCGCGATGCCGCTGCGATCACCGGCCAGGTCACTCTCCGGCAGGCCCTGGGCCGACGGACGGTCTGGCTCCTCGCACTCGGAATCTTGATGACGAATACCGGTGGGTACGCTCTTCTTTACTGGCTGCCAACGGCTGTGAAGGGGATGCTCGAGGCGACCGGGTCGGCGGCGACCAACCCAGACGTCCTGGACTGGATCGGGCTCATTTACTTGTGCGGATTCGCCGGAGTGTGGGTGTCCGGGCGGTCGTCCGACGCCACCGGGGACCGGAAGTGGCACTGCGTCGCAGGGCAGGTCGGGACCGGGTTGTTCCTCGCCCTGAGTGTCATTCCCGGACAACCGTGGGCGGTGGTGTTCGCCTGGTTGTGCCTGACCGGATTCTTCGCCTATTTCTGGATCACCCCATTCTGGGTGCTCCCGACCCTTGCCCTCACCTCATCCGCTGCCGCGGTGTCGATCGGCTTCATCAATATGTGCGCGAATGTGGCCGGGACCATCGGTAACCCGGTCTTCGGTAGTATGAAAGCGATTGGCCTGCCAGACGCTGCGGGCCTGCTTCTCCTGGCCATGTGCTACGGCCTCGGTGGAGTGTTCGTCGCACTGATTCAGGTGAAACGGGGGCGCGGCTCGTCGTGACACGGTTTATCGGGATCGACCTCGGCACCACCTTTCTGAAGGGCGCGGTCCTCGATCTCGACCGCTGTGTGGTCGGTCCGGCCCGTCGGGTGCCAGCACCCGACCCCGTGAGTGGACTCCCACCAACCCGCCACGAACTCGATCCCGCGGCCGTCGTTTCGGCAGTCCGTCGGCTCGCCGCCGAGTTGCTCGATGAAGCGCTGGATGCGGTGGGGTTGGTGCTGTGCAGCCAGATGCATGGACTCGTCCTCACCGACGCCCGCGGAAACGCGAGGTCCAACGCGGTCACCTGGAAAGATCAGCGTGGACTGGAACCGGCTGCACACGGGCCGGGAAGCGTTGCCGATAACCTCACCCGCACGCTGACCGAAGACGAACAGCATCAGACCGGCCGTGAGTTGCGACCCGGTGTCCCGATCACGACCCTGCGCTGGTTCCAGGATCGCGGGTTGTTGGAGCCCGACACCTACCCGGCCGCGCTTCCGGATTTCGTACTCGCCAATCTGTGCGGGTGCGAACCCACCACCGACCCGACCAATGCCGCCGCGCACGGATTGTTCGACCTGAGCCGGAATGACTGGCACCGCGATCTCATCGCCCGGTTGGGGTTGGATGGGCTCCGTTGGCCGCGGGTCCGACCCTTTGGCGATCTGGTCGGGATCGCCGACATCGCTGGTCGGCAGGTTCCGTGCTTCACACCGGTCGGCGACCAGCAGTGTGCCCTCGTCGGGGGCGGACTGGGGGAGCGAGAACTCTCCCTGAACATCGCGACCGGGTCGCAGGTGAGTCTGCTCTCGCGTGACCTTCCCCGCGGCGAGTTCCAGGTCCGGCCGTACTTCGATGGGCTCTGGCTGCGAACCCTCGTCCAGATCCCGGCCGGTCGGTCTCTCGCCGTGCTGGTCGAGTTACTGACCGAGATCAGTCGGGCCGCAGGGGTCGACGGCCCGGACCCGTGGGCGTACATCGGCCGGGCGGTGGAGATCGTTCCCGAGACCGATCTGGATGTCGATCTGGCGTTCTTCGCAAGCCTGACCGGCGACCGTGGGCGAATCGCCAACATCCGCGAGAACAACCTGACCGTCGGGCATCTGTTCGCGGCCGCGTTCCGGTGGATGGGGCAGCACTATGCCAAGTGTGCGGGGGTTGTCTCCCCGGGTCGGGAGTGGGATCGCGTGGTCTTCTCGGGCGGCCTGGCTCACGCCTTCTCCCGACTCCGCCGGGAAATTCTCGACCACCTGACTCACCCGCCTCACCGGCTCTCCCCGACCTCCGAAGACACCCTCCGGGGATTGCTCACGCTCGCCCAGGTGTGCGCGGGTCGGGCAAAGACCGTGGCCGACGCTGGCCGGATGGTCGCCGAAGCCGAAGCTACACCTCAGAATAGCCCGCAGATGACGCAGACTTCGACGCAGATGAAATCCAGATCTGATTAAATGGGTTTTGATCAAGATTTTATCTGCGCCAAAGTCTGCGTCATCTGCGGGCCATTTCTTCAGACCGATCCTGTTACCTTGAAGAGCGAACTCTGGAGCCCCGACCTGCTGTGAACGCTACCACCGATCTCCCGTCCCACGAACACGCCCTGCGGCTCTATCGGCAGATGGTGCTGATCCGTCGGTGCGAGGAGCAACTGGCTCGCTCGCACCAGCGGGGGCTTATCCACGGGGCCTGCCACACCTATGTCGGTCAGGAGGCGGTAGCGGTCGGGGTGTCCGCCCATCTTCGGCGCGATGATGTGGTCTTCAGCACCCACCGCGGGCACGGGCACGCACTGGCGAAAGGGATGCCCCCGGTGCAATTGATCGCCGAGTTGTATGGCCGCTCGGCCGGGTGCTCGCACGGCCGTGGTGGGAGTATGCACCTGTTCGCGCCGGAAATTGGGCTGATGGGGACGAGTGGGATCGTTGGCCCGAGCATCCTTCAAGCAACCGGAGCTGGCTATGGTTTCCGGCTAATGAAGACGGACCGGGTAGCGGTCGCGTACTTTGGCGATGGTGCGGTGAATAACGGGGCCTTCCACGAGGGCCTGAACATGGCTGCGATCTGGAAGCTGCCGGTCGTGTTTGTGTGCGAGAATAACCAGTTCGCAACCGAGGTGCCGTTCTTGTCCGCGGCCGGGAATCCCAGCGTTTCGGGTCGCGGCGCAGCCTACGGGATGCCCGGGGTGGAGATTGATGGAAACGATGTGCTCGCCGTCCGTGCTGCCGCGGGGTGGGCCCTGGAGCGGGCCAGGGCGGGCGATGGGCCGACCCTCCTGGAGTGCAAGACCTACCGCACCCGCCCCCACGCGGAAGGGATGGGCGATTTCACCTATCGCACCCGTGAGGAGGTCGAAGCCTGGAAGATGCAGTGCCCCCTCCTGCTCTTCCGGCAACGTCTCTCGTCCCAGTGGTCCATCCCATCTGCTGACCTTGATGCGATTGATGCGGAGATCCAACAGCAGGTCGAGGAGGCCCACCGCGTTGCCGAGGCAAGCCCGTCGCCCGACCCAAACACAGCCACAACCCACATCTACGCCGAACCGCGAAACCTGCCCCCGCCTCCTGTCCCGGGCGATCGGCAGATCACCTACTCCCAGGCGGCGCTCGAAGCCCTCACCTTTGAGATGGCAGCGAACCCGGGGATCTTCGTGCTCGGAGAGGGAATTGGGATTCGCGGGGGGAACTTCAAGACGACCGCCGGGCTCTACGACAAGTACGGACCCGAGAAACTGCGCGACACCCCCATCTGCGAGCGGGGGTTCGTCGGGCTGGCAGGTGGAGCAGCCATGACTGGCACGCGCCCGGTGGTCGACTTCATGTTCGCGGATTTCGTGCTGGATGCGGTCGGGGAAATCATTAACCAGATCGCGAAGATGCAGTACATGAGTAGTGGCCGACTGAAGATGCCGGTTCTGCTCCGGGGGTGCGTCGGGATCGGGCACTCGGCCGCCACGCACCATTCGGGGAATTACTATCCGATGTACGCCCACTTCCCCGGACTGCGAGTGGTCGTGCCCTCCACCCCGTATGATGCCAAGGGGCTGCTGCATCACGCCCTGCGCTGCTCTGACCCGGTCCTGTTCCTCGAACATCGCGAATTGCTCGGGCTCAAGGGACCGGTTCCCGAGGAGGCGTACGAGATTCCGTTCGGCCAGGCTGCGGTGGTGCGGGAAGGCCGCGACCTCACACTGGTCGCGCTCACACGGATGGTCCCGCTGGCCCGGGAGGTCGCCGACACCCTGGCTCGGGATGGAATCTCGATCGAGGTGATCGATCCGCGAACCGTTGCCCCCCTGGATGTTGACACGATTGGCCAGTCGGTCGCCAAAACCGGTCGGCTGCTGATCGCAGATGAGGCGTTCGGCCCCTTCGGGATCGGGGCGGAGATCGCGGCCCGGATCGCCGACCGGTACTTCAATGAGCTCGACGCTCCGATTCATCGGCTGAACGGAGCGCACACCCCAACCCCGTACAGCCCGTCACTGGAGGCGGCCATCGTCCCGGACGTGGCAGCGATCATCCGGGCTGTTCGCGATCTTCTGGACGAGTGAGCCCCCGACCATGCCCATCTCGATCACCGTCCCCCGCCTTGGCTGGAGCATGGAGGCCGGGACATTCGTGGAGTGGATCAAGGCCGACGGTGACCCCGTCCGGCCTGGCGATCCCGTGTTCCGGCTGGAGGGGGAGAAGTCGGTCGAGGAGGTGGAGAGCCTCGATGCCGGGATTCTCTCGATTCCCGCGGACGGACCGAAACCGGGCGACCGGGTCGTCGTCGGAGCGGTGATCGGATACCTTTTGCAAGCCGGAGAAGCACACCCACCTCGGGAGCCGCTGGCCGGGACGGAGGAGTCGACGCCACCGGCGGTCGAACCTGCCGCCAGCCCGTCCGTCCGGCGGAAGGCCCGCGAGCACGGGGTTGACCTCCGTACTATCCGGGGAACCGGGCGGGCTGGGCGCGTGGTTGTCGAAGATATCGAACGGGCGGCCCAGGCCGTTCCCACGGCCGACCCGGCGATCTCCCCCCGGGCTCGCCGACTCGCCACCCGCCACGGGCTCGACTGGTGCAAGCTCCGGGGCACCGGACGGACGGGTCGTATCCGCGAGCGGGACGTGGCCGCAGCCATTCGTAACGGCGAGAATCACGATCGCGACACCCCTGCACCGACACCGACCCCCCCGCAACCCGGCCTCATACCCCTGACCCCGACGCGGAAGGCAATCGCCACCCGGATGACGGAGAGCTCTCGGATAACGGCCCCGGTCACCCTGACCGCGGCTGTCGACGCCTCGAATCTCGTCAACCTGCGGGAGCAGTTCAAGGCAGTCGGCGCAATCGACGATCGGCCGGTCCCCTCCTACACCGATTTCCTCGTGAAGCTGGTCGGGTTCGCCCTCCAGACGCACCCGCTCCTGGCCGCGCGGTGGACGGATGGAGGCATCCTCCCAGCTGGGCGGATCGACATTGGGGTGGCAGTCGACACGGATGCCGGGCTGCTCGTGCCGGTGATTCGCGATGTCCCTGCCCTCGGCCTACGGGCGCTGGCAGCGCGGTCCCGTGAACTGATCGACCATGCCCGTCGCGGCCAACTCCCCGCCCGCGAGATGGAGGGCGGATGCTTCACCGTGACGAACCTGGGTGGATACGGGGTGGATGCCTTCACCCCGATCATTAACCTGCCGGAGTGTGCTATCCTGGGAGTCGGCCGGATCGAGCGACGGCCAGTGATGCGCGGCGACCGTGTGGTCGGCCGCCCACAGGTCACGCTCAGCCTGACGTTCGATCACCGGATCGTGGACGGAGGCCCCGCCGCCCGGTTCCTCCAGACGCTCGCCGGGCTGATCGAGACCCCAGCCGCATGGCTATCAACGTGAATAAATTTTTAATCAAAACAGAATTTAACCACAGAGACACAGAGACACAGAGGACACAGAGAAAATCAAAGAACAGAGAGAGAAGAGAGAAGAGAGAAGAGAGAAAGTATTAGAAATTGATCAGAGATTGCTCTCCTCTCTGTCTCGATTTTTCTCCCTCGTTCCCACGCTCCGCGTGGGAATGCGGTTTTCGACGCTCCGCGTCGTGGCCTGAACGGAACGGAGACGTGATCGACAATCCGGTAGACGTCGTCCCCGGCGTGTTGCCCCACACCCGCGGAGCGGGAGAAAAACGGTTCCTACGCGGAGCGTGGGAACCAGGGGAAGGGGAGACGTTGTCGCGTCGAGCGAGAAGTGTTGATACTACTCTCCTCTCCATCTTAGGTTTTTGGTTTTATCTCTGTGTCCTTTGTCTCTCTGTGGTTAATTTGTCTTAATTGAAAAACTTGACTTAGCCACAGAGTCACAGAGAGCACAGCGAAGACAAAGAAGAGATAGAACTCAGCGAGACCCACCCCATGCGTACCATCTCCTTCATCACCCTCCTGCTCCTCGCGACCGTCGCCCGCGGCGAATTGCCCTCCCCTCGGCTCGATCGAATCAGCCCACTCGGGGCGGCGGCGGGGTCGTCCGTCGAGATCGAGGTGGCCGGGGCCGACCTCGAAGACGCGAACACTCTGCTTTTTGACCACCCCGGGATCACGGCCCAGCATCTCAAGGACCGCAAGTTCCGTGTAACCATCGCGGCGGACGTGCCAACCGGCACCTATGATGCCCGGCTCGTCGGGAAGTATGGGATCACCAGCCCCCGGCTGTTCGCAGTCTCTCGGGGGCTCACGGAGGTCGCTGAAATCGCGCCGAAGGAACCCGAAACGGCCCAGTCGGTGCCACTGAATAGCGTCGTCAACGGCACCTCGAAACAAGGCCGCGAGGCCGTGTTCCGCTTCCCGGCGAAGACAGGTCAGCGAGTCGTCGTCGAATGCTACGCGCAGCGGCTGGATTCGCAGCTTGATGCCACGATGACGCTCACCGATGCTGACGGACGCCAGCTCGCCTCGAATGGCGACTACGCCGGGCGCGATCCGCTCGTCGAGTTCGTAGCCCCGAAGGACGGCGAGTACTCGGTTACGATCAACGATCTCTCGTTCCGTGGCGGGCACCCGTATCGACTGGTGATTTCGGACAGGCCGCAGGTCGAGAATGTGTCCCCGCGGGCCGTGCAGGTGGGGAAGCCCGCCACACTCACCGTTTACGGGCGGAATCTGGGCAGCAGCGCGAAGCCGTCGCCACTCGTGGTGAACGATCTCCCACTGGATGCTCTCTCCGAGACGGTCACGCCACCCGAGGACGTGTTCCGCCGCGGGTTGTTCCGGTTCACCGACCACCCAACCGGGCATAGCGTGCTGCCGACGGCTGCGACCTGCACCCTCACCGGGTTCCAGCACCGCGGGATTCCGCTACTCGTCACGGACACCCCGGTGACACTCGAGCAGGAACCGAATGACGACCCCGCGCACCCGCAGAAGCTCACCCTCCCCGCCGTGGTGAGTGGGCGATTCGACAAGGAACGCGATGCCGACTGGTATGCGATCGAGCCCACCGAAACCGGCGCGTACGGGTTTGATGTGTACTGCGAGCGAATCGCTGGCCGGGCCGACCCTTACCTCGTGGTGCTGGATGACAAGAACAACCGCGTCGCTGAACTCGACGACTTCGGCATCCGGATGAACGCTTTCGATGGCCACCTCCGCGATCCATCCGGCTCGGTGAACCTAACAGCGAAGAAAACCTACCGCGTGTTGGTGCAGGACCGCTACCGCCGTGGCGGTCCGCGGTATCAGTACGTGTTGGCAATCCGCAAGGCGGTCCCGGACTTCTACCCGGCGGTGATCCATCACCAAAACCCCGGACCCGGCGGCACCTCGATCCGCAAGGGCGGGGCGAATTACCTCGATCTGGTCCTCCACAACTCCGGAGGCTTCACTGGCCCGGTCACAATCACCGCTGAGGGACTCCCAAAGGGATTGCACATGGCCCCGACCACCATCCAGAACGACAGCCGCGGTGTGGTGGTGTTGTGGGCGGACGCAGACGCTGCGGACTGGGTCGGGCCGGTTACACTGACCGCAACCGCAAAGCGCGGAGACGAGACAATCGTCCGCGAAGTGCGGCCACACACCCGGGTCTGGACGGTCGCGGATCTGAACTCCAGCCGGCCAACGCGGGAACTGGTGCTGGCCATCCGCGAGACCGCCCCGTTCGCGGTGTCGCCGGTCGTGGATCGAATCGAGGTCGAGGCGGGGAAAAAACTCGAGGTGAAGGTAGCGTGTGTGCGGTCCTGGCCAACCTTCAAGGGGACGGTGACTCTCACCCCACTGGCGTTCCCCGGCCCGTTCAAGATGGGGACCGTCACCGTACCCGATGGAAAAACCGAAGCAACGGTAACGATCGAGGCGCAAGCGAACACCCGCCCGGGCGAGTACACTCTGGTGCTCCAGTGTCAGGCCCAGGTGCCATTCGCCAAGGACGCAAAGGCGACAGCGATGCCGAACACGCTGGTGGCGGTGCCGTCGCGGCCGGTCACGCTGGTGGTGATGGCGGGAAAGAAATAATTCCGGAAGTCTGGTAGAACCTCTGGGGGTTGACCACTGTTAGAATAGAAAATGGAGGAGTTTAGAGGCGCCTGATGACCGTTGTGGAATGGCTGGCGCAACTCGATGCCAATGGGAATTCATACTTCTCATGACACCACCCGTTTGCTCGAATCCTGGTTGCTACGCTCAGCGATTGTGCGACTGTCGCGGACCTGTTAACCGGGAGCATTACGTTTCGCAGACACTCCTCAAAGATATCTGGCAGGATAGCCCAGGTGGCAGTACATATGGGCTGACTTTCATTCGGGCAACGCCCAACAACCCGGCGCAACTCGGAATCAAGAACCTAACTGCGAAGATACTCTGCGAAATGCACAACCGCGCACTCAGCCCCTTTGACACTGAGATGGCGAAGTTATTTTGGGCGATGGAGAGGGTGGTGATTGACGAAATCCAGGGCGATCCAGTCGCCGTGAATTCCTACGTTTTGGGAGATCGGATCGAACGATGGATGTACAAGACACTATGTGGCGGGGTGTTTAGCGGCAATTTTCCTGTACCGTTTGAGCACAGTTTCGAGGGGCAGTTGCCGAGCGACGAGGCTTTACAGATCATCTTCCGAAATTCGCCATTCCCAGATGGAGAGGGCATCTACCTTTCTCACGAACATTCTCGCGTTGATCATCACGTTTTTCGGCTCGCAGTTGTGGGCGACCCTACGGGGATCGTCGGCTTGCGGATGTGGGTATTTGGTTCACTGTTCACGTTGGTTCTGACCGGAGATCACACGCCATTCCCAGAGTTGAAAACTGCGACTTACCGCCCGCCGATGATCATTGCCGCGAACACCCGAAACGCGATCAGGATGTCGTGGGAGGGCGACCACAGTGAGACGGCGTTGCAACTCACTTTCTCCGACAATCCACCCGCTGAATCTTCTGAATAATAATATTATATATAACACCATATAGAAAAATTAATCCCTTGATCCGAGGTTTTGGTACGATCAAGCGACTCGCGGGGCTAATCTGCTAAGTACTACCGTTGAGCCACATTGTTGCATACATCATAAACGCTTGCCTCAATCAGCCGCCAGAACTCGTTCTTGGTAAGAACCTTCCCGGACTGCTCCATCCACCTCTTTGCCAGCCGTCCCAGGTCAGCGGGAGTCACCCTCTCGCCGTTCCTTTCTAAATACACTCTCAGGCCGAGTTTGGGTCTGGGGTAGCAAAATCCCCATCTCAGTTCACCTCCACTCCTCACCCATTTCAAAAAGTCACTCACATGCTCATTCCACATAGCGTTTTCTCCACGGTTGTGCGTTTGGTTCTTGCGCCTGTAATGTAGCATGGGGAGGGTGATGGTGCAAAAAACACGACCCCCGCAGCAGATGTACGCCTCACGCGACTTCTCCCCAATGCCAATCCTCGCCGATGCCCTCCAGGACGCCGGGTGCGAGAACGACGACATCCTGACCCACTGCCAGGCTCCTGGCCCCCACTCGCGGCTGTTGGGCACTCGATCTGGTACTCGGAAAAGGCGGACGATACGCTACAGCCCGGAGGATCACACGATGCCGATCGCCGCCCCGTCCTCGCCGATGACAGCCCGTGGCCCCCGCGGATTTCGATGGGCCAGGGAGGACTATTACCGGCTCGCCGACCTCGGCTTCTTCCGAGGTCGGCGGGTGGAACGGATTCACGGGGCGATCATCGAGATGAGCCCCATCAGTTGGCCGCACGTCGTCGCCAAAACCAAAACGGCGGACATGCTGAGGAAGGTCTTTGCTGGGGTGGGCTGGGTCAACGAGCAGAGCCCGTTCCCGACAGGGGACTCTGACCCCGAACCCGACATCGCCGTCTACCCCGGCCGAATCGAAGACTACACGGATCACCCGACCGTCACGCTCCTGATCGTCGAGGTGGCGGACTCAACTCTCGACCACGACACCACCCCGAAGGCCGAGTTGTACGCCACGGCCGGTGTCACAGATTACTGGGTACTCGACCTGACGGGGCGCCGGTTACTCGTGTTCCGCGACCCGGCCCCGCTCCCGTCCGGACTCGGGGCAATCGCCTACCAGACGCAACTGACGTTTGGCCCGACCGACGCTGTCATCCCGCTTACCGCACCAAACAGCCTGATCCTCGTCAACGACCTGCTCCCCTGAATGGGTGACGATCGGTCCTCATTGCCCGTCGAGGGCTTCGGAATCGAGATCGTACTTGCGGGTTGAGGTTGAAGGTTCGACGGGTCATAGCAAGCGACCCTGTTGCTTTGGCGAGCTATCTCCGGTAGAGTTTGGATGGACGTACAACCAGAACCACCCTTAACTTCGGACACTTCTCGCTCGACGCGACAACTCTCCCCTGGTTCCCACGCTCCGCGTGGGAACCGTTCTTCCCCCGCTCCGCGGGTGTGGGGCAACACGCCGGGGACAACTTCTGCCGCATCGCCGATCACGTCTCCGGCCCGTTCAGGCCAGGACGCGGAGCGTCGAAGACGGCATTCCCACGCGGAGCGTGGGAACGAGAGATGGGGAACCAACGGCGCAAGATGCTGTCGCGTCCAGCGAGAAGTCTCTAACTTCGACTCCATTTTTCTTGGGGAAGACCACCTTCACGGGGAGGACATGCCGCAGTGAGGTGCAACAGGGCTCGAAGTGCCAACGAATCACCCGTCCATATTCATTCAGAAAATCCTTGATGTCCGCCACTCACTTGCGGCCTCAGCAACGTATACAAGTCGTTCCGGACGACTGCGGCACCAGCCCTCACCTTCTGGTCAACCGCCGTTCACTCGTCGCTCAAACTCCGCCAGTCCCTTCCTGTACAGCTCGACCCAATCGGCCCGGGGTTCCGGGCGGTCGCGGAACTTGACCATCGTGGCGACCGCATCGGCAACGCTGAAGACCCCGTCGATCCCTTTCTCGGCTCGCAAGTATGTCTCCAGCCCGGCCAGCGCGGTGACGGCTGCCCCAAGGGCTGGACCCTCGCCCGAAACCAGCCGTTCGAGCGGTCGGTTCAGCACACTTGCCAGGATCTCGACCATCAGGTTCGACTTCGCGATCCCGCCCGACACCGTCACCCGGCTGACCGCCTGCCCAGCCGCTTCGTGTTCCCGCACCCCAAGTGCGATCAGGTACGCGATCGCCTCAAACGACGCACGTACTCGGGTGCCGGAGTCGGTGGGCTGGGTCGGGAGCCATTCGAGGCGCGGAGCGTGGACCCCGATCGAGGGCTCGGACAGCACGAACGGCAGGATCACGGTGCCACCACACAGCGGAGGAACAGCCCGGCCGGCGGCTTCAAGGCCCGGCCAGTCCGGATGAGTTCCAACCACGCGGTCCAGAAACTGCGCTCCGTTCGAATAGCACCTCATCCACAGGTATGGACCCCAGTTCAGCTTCATCGCATCCAGTGAACCCGACTGCGGGAGTCGTGACGACGACGAGTTCACCACTGCCGAATTCCCAAGGATCACGGCCACCTGCCCGGCATCCGTTGCCCCACCGCCCACCAGCCCGGCCGCCTGGTCGTCGAGGGTTGGGAAGATGTACGGTCGACCCCCCACCGGAACTCCGGCTTCGAGGGCGACATACTCGGCCAACTGGCCCACCGGTTCGTTCATGTCGATGATCGCTGGCAGAGTGTGCCAGGCGCGTTCGCGGAAATCCTCTCGCGCGAGTGCGCTGAGCATCTCCTTCCGCCACTTGTTTGTGCGGAGATCCATGATCCCGGTCGAGGCTGCCGACGAGACGCTCGTCACCCCGAACCGGCCGGTCAGATACCCCGCCGCGAGCGGACCGTGACCCAACACCCAGCGGGTCTGTTCCCACCCGGATTCAGGCAGGCACTCCTCATCCTTGACGAGATGGCTGAGTGAGTAGCGAACGGCCCACGGTCCACCAGTCAACTCCCGCGGCCTGTCCGGCCCGCCGAGTCGGGCGAGCCCGGTCGCGTGGTACTTCGCGAGGGTCTGGTCGTTCCAGCAGATGGCGCGGCGGATGGGGTTGTGGTTCGCATCCACCCGGCCAGCGGTGTGGTGGGTTGCCGAGATCCCCGCCGCGATCCAGTGACCCAGCCGGTTGTGGTCTCGGAGTCGCGCAGCGAGGTCGCGAGTGCTACACCGGGCCTGGCCTTCGAGTGTCATCAGGCTCAGTTCGGTGGCCCCTCCCTCGGTCCAGAGGTCGGTTGGGAACCGGGTCTCGGCAACCACATTGCCGGTCAGGTCGAACGCAAGTGCCTTGACAGCACCGGTGCTGAAGTCCCACCCGACGATCAGGGCGTCCGGAGGCACACAGCGGAGCGTTTCGGGCATGGGAGCCTCAGCGTCAGATCCTTGTCTCTTGCGACACAAGTCGAGAGACCGGTGCCGCAAGAAAGGGGAGAGTGATGGTGCTGAGTTTCGCCGCGGGCAGAGCATTCGGCAAGGGCTGGGGTGATTGATCACGGTTGGCAGCAATCCGACCCACTGCGTAGAATCTACCGCGCCGGTGCTGCTCCCCCACCAGGATGAGGAAAACCATGTCGACCCGGGTGTTCTGCCGGATCGGTCTCGCCGGAGTTGTCGCTACCTGCCTGATTGCGGGCAGCGCGGCCGCGCAGCCCGAGCCCAAGACCGACCCGCCAATGCCGGCCACTGAGACCGGCATCTCGGTCTACCGACAGGTGCTCAAATCGACCGCGTGGGTGCATTCCGACCGCGGGAACGGAGTTCGGGCGACCGGGAGCGGCTCGCTCATCGACAAGAGCCGGCGGCTGATCCTCACCAATTACCACGTTGTCGGAAACGTGCGGCGAGCGACTGTCTTCTTCCCCGTGTTCGATGGCAAGAAGGTCATTCCCGAGCGGAAATATTATCTCGATCGGGCCAGCAGAATTGGCATTTCCGGCGAGGTCGTTGAAGTCGACAAGGCTGCGGACCTGGCCCTGATCCGCATCGACCGAGTTCCAGACGGGGTTGTCGAGCTACCGATCGCCGCCGAGAGCCCGGAACCCGGCCAGACCGTCCACTCGATTGGCAACCCGGGCAAAAGTGGCGCGTTGTGGGTCTACACCCCTGGAAAGGTCCGGCAGGTGTACAACAAGGTCTGGAAAGCCAAGCTGGACGAGCGGACGGTCCACACATTCGACGCCAGGGTGGTCGAGACCGACTCCCCGACCAATCCCGGAGACAGCGGCGGTCCGCTGGTCAACGACAAGGGTTTTCTCGTCGGCGTGACGGAAGGCGGCGCGACTGAAGCCCAGCTTCTGAGCCTTTTTGTGGATGTCTCGGAGGTGAAAAGGCTGCTCCACCGGCGGTCGGTCCTGGCTCTACGAAGCGAGGACAACGGGTCGGACCGTCCGTCCGAGAAGGAGCCCGCCAAGGCCAACCGGGAGAAGCCTTTGGAGAGCAAGGACGGCGCCAAGCTGTTTACCGAGGAGGGGTGGAAGAAAGTGGCACCTGCCGCCGAGCGGTTGCTCAAAGAGGCGAAGACCGATCTTCTGATCGAGACCTTCGAGACGCCCCCAAAGGGAGACGCCGACAAGGTGAAGGCGATGAGCGCAAGCGAGCGGGAGAAATTCTTCCGGGAGATCGTCCGCGACCGGGTGAAAGCGGACAAACTGAGCGGGGTATACCTCCTCGTGTGTAAGTCGCCGACGTATCTGTATGTCGATGTGACAGAAGACGCTGGGCTCTCGAGCGAGGCCGCGAAGAAGCTCCGCGACAGTCTGCGGGAGGCTCTGCTGACGAATTTCAAGGAGAAGAAGTTCGACGATGGGCTGGCAAAGGCGTTGCAACTGGTTCTGGATGCCAAAGGACTTGGGGAGAAGAAGTGACCACAGCGGAACCTGCGCCCGGCTTGATGCTGTGCGACGACTTGATCTTCTTCAGCCGAGTGGCGACGACCGCGAAGGCAGCAGGGCTGCGGGTCAAGCAGGCCCGGTCGGCGGCCGCCATGCTGGACCTGGCGAACCAGGCACCGCCCGGTGGTGTCATTCTCGACCTGCAGGCTGACGGCCTGGACCTCCCCGCTCTGCTCGCGGGGCTTCGCGCTGTATGCCCCGTGATGCCGCGGACCGTGGCGTTCGGGTCGCACGTCGAAGCCGACACCCTGCGAGCCGCTCGCCAGGCCGGATGCGACCGAGTGTTGCCACGGAGCCGATTCGTCGAGGAACTGGAAGTGGCCCTGGCCGAGTGGCTGATCCCCCCAGGGGCGACCGCGAGCGGGTGAACATTCGACCGGCCGGAGGGCGCGCAGGGTGCTCGTTGCACCGTCCGCCAGCCGGGCATGAGGATTTTCGGTGGGTGATGCGACCGAGCCGCGATTCCGATCCGGGCTGGTCTTCGGCCTCGTGGCGTATCTGTGGTGGGGGATGGTTCCCCTCTACTTCACCGCCCTGAAAGATGCCGGGGTGCCGGCCTGGGAGATCCTCGCCCAGCGAATCACATGGTCCCTCCCGGTTCTCGTCGGGTTGACCGCCCTCGCTGGTGGGTGGGCCGATGTATTCCGGGTCATCCGAATCCGCAAGCTTGTCCTCACTCTACTCGCCTCGTCGTTGTTTCTGGCGGTGAACTGGCTGCTCTACATCTACGCGACAGTGACCGGCCGGGTGATCGAAGCCAGTCTCGGGTACTACATGATGCCGCTGGTGAACGCGGCCCTGGCGACCACGTTTTTGGGAGAGCGACTCCGGCCGCTCCACTACCCCGCGCTCGCGCTGGTCGCGGTGGGAGTCTGCATCCCGTTCGTTGCAGCCGGCACGTTCACCTGGCTGGCGGTCGTGCTCCCGGTGTCGTTCGGAATCTATGGAGTGATTCGGAAGCAGGCTCCGGTCGAAAGCATGACTGGCCTGACCGTCGAAACTCTGCTGATGCTCCCGCCATCGCTCGCGTATCTTGTGTATCTGTGGCTGGCCGGTGCGAACCACTTCGGGTCGGACCTGGGAGTGAGTGGCCTGATCATGTTCAGCGGGATTGTGACTGTCGTCCCGCTCTTGACCTTCACACTCTCGATTCGTCGGCTCCCGTTAATCGCTGTGAGTTTTATCCAGTTCCTCTCGCCAACGGTGCAGATGGTCATCGCGGTGACCCTGCTGGGCGAAACACTCACCCCGGACCGAATCGCGGCCTTCGTGTGTATCTGGGTGGCGGTGCTGGTCTTCGTTGGCGACGCCGTGTGGCAGGCGCGAGCGATCCAGCGAAGGGGGAAGATGAAAGCTGCGGGAAGCACTCACCCGCCGGTACGGCTGATCGGAACGCGGTGATTCCCGCATCTCAATCTGGAACCCGGTTTGGGTGTCTCATCCCGGGAGCAAGCATCGGTCTAACGGGAGGGCGAGGCTCCTGCCGAGCGTGAGGGTCGTGCAGCTCGGCAGGAGCTCGCCCTCCCATGTATACGTTCCATCGTCGTTCCGTGGATGCGACAGCCTCAGCGGGTTCTGTACCAGGGCGTAATTTCTGGTGTGTCCTTACTTCTTGAAGACCAAGTCCACGGTATCGCGAATGAATGGCGACTGCACCGCGATCGCCAGGCCCAGAGAGGTATGGACCGTTCGCTCTTCGAACGGGGTCACGGTCTTGGCGGTGATTTGTTGCATGGCGATCACTACCCCGACCACCACCGGCTTCGCCCCGCTGCAACTCACCACCGGGGCACCGCTATCCCCGCGGAAGTGGGTGTAATCCACGAACATCGTCTTGGCCGCTGCAAGCGGGGTCAGCGGGTGGGTTGCAATCATGCCCTGACGGAGCACCGGCCATCCGGCTGGGTTCGCCTCGATCCCCACCGGGTAACACGGAATGCAGACCTCCTGACCGACCCGGACCTTCCGGTCGGCGGCCCACTTCGCGTCGGCCAGTTGGCGATACGCGAAAGGTTTGACGTCGACCCCGTCCGGGATCTCGACCGACAGTGCCGCGACATCGACATCCGGATGTCGAACCCATCGCGGCTTGTCGCC
The DNA here is from genome assembly GCA_003136315.1 of Gemmataceae bacterium. Taxonomy (GTDB): domain Bacteria; phylum Planctomycetota; class Planctomycetia; order Gemmatales; family Gemmataceae; genus Urbifossiella. The sequence continues at coordinate 44,324 of PLDW01000201.1, forward strand.
GTTCCGGAGGGAGACGGTCACTTCCCGGCGGACGAACGTCCCACCCGGACCGGGAACGCGGAACACGACTGTGCAGTCAGTACCCTTCATGTCGTCGAAAACGTGGGCCGCGCTGACAAGGACCGTCCGGCGGGTCTTGGGCTCGTCGGGGTCGGTGGCATCGACGAAGAACCCCGTCCCGGATGTTGGCCCGCGGGTGATCTTGACGGTTGCACGAAGCGACTCCTCGGCAGGAGCGTCGTCTACGGCTGGGACCGGGCCTGACCCGAATGCCATTGCCGACACGATGAGCCCGGTGATTCGAAAGTAGCGGTCCACGCTCTCACCCCTCCGCGGTTTGTGACTCGGGTCTGTCTCTGCTGCGCTGGATGTTCACGCCGGGGCGGCCAACAATTCTGCCAGGTCGGAACCGCAGCGATTGCTTGAACAACCACGCTGGTCATGAGGCTTTTTAGTGAAATGCAGGGCTCCAATCTGCTGCTGCTGCCCCTGGGGTCGATTCGCAATGGTAGGCGCGGTTGTACGGGAGGGCGGACGGGACAAGGCGACCCTGTGCCCACCGGAGACGAGCAATCCTTTTTTGGCTTCCGGTTTGGGGCTGTAAGCCCGGCCGTCCGATTTTGTATCTTCCCCTATCTGCCCGACTCACCACCGCATCCCCTCCTTGGTCATTCATGACTCGTCTGCTCCCCCCTACCCTCGTCGTTGCAATAATCGTCTGGACATCAGTTGCTGGAGCTGCCGACTGGCCGCAGTGGATGGGCGTCAACCGGGACGGCGTGTGGACCGAAACCGGCATCCTGAAAGCTTTCCCCAAAGGAGGACCGAAGATCCTGTGGCGGGTGCCAGTCGGAGGGGGATATGCCGGGCCTGCGGTCGCCGACGGGAAGGTTTACGTGGCTGACAAGGTAACGACTTCGAGGGTTGGTGGTCCGAAGGACCCCTTCGCTGGCAGCAAAACCCCAGTGTGCGTCCACGAGCGAATACTTTGCCTGAACGCAAAGACAGGCAAGGAGTTCTGGAAGCACGAGTACGAGGTGATGTACCAAATCTCGTATCCGGCCGGTCCTCGATGTACCCCCCTGGTCCACGCGGGGCTGGTCTACACCCTCGGAGCAATGGGGGATTTGTTGTGCCTCAACGCGGATTCGGGCAAGGTGATATGGGCGAAGAACTTTCCAAAGGATTACGGCGTGAAAGCGCCGCAGTGGGGGTTTGCGGGGCATCCGGTGGTCCACAAGAACCTGCTCATTTGCCTGGTTGGAGGTGATGGGAGTACGGTCGTGGCATTCGATACACACACCGGCAGGGAGGTTTGGAGAGCCCTTTCTGCTCCGGAGCCGGGGTACAACTCGCCGGTGCTGATCGAGGCTGGCCGGACCACCCAACTCGTTGTCTGGACCCCGAAGGGGCTGTACGGACTGAACCCGGAAACCGGGACGACGCACTGGCACGCCGCTCTGGTCCCAGACCATGCGATGTCGATCATGTCCCCGCGGAAGGATGGCGATTACCTCTTCGTGGCCGGGCTCAAGAACATCGGGCTCACCCTCCGGCTCGATCCAGACAAGCCCGAGGTGACGGAAGTCTGGCGAGGGAAGGGGGAGCCGAACCCGACGACCGGAGTGTACCCGATCAACATGACCCCGTTCGTTGAGGGTGGGGTGGTGTACGGCGCGGACCAACCGGGGATGTTTCGCGCAGTTGAACTGACGACCGGGAACCGGCTGTGGTGTACGTTCCGGCCCGTGTTCGGGGAAGAGAAACTTGAAGACTTTAAGGGTGGGGCGTGTGGGACTGTGTTTGTGGTGAAGAACGGGGACCGGTTTTTCCTGTTTGCCGAGACGGGTGACCTTGTGATCGCCCACCTCACCCCAAAAGGGTACGAGGAGATCAGCCGGACTCACTTGCTGGCCCCGACCACTGCGGCGATGAATCATCGAAAGGCGGTTTGGAGTCACCCCGCGTTCGCGAACCGATGTGTGTTTGCGCGAAACGACGAGGAACTCGTTTGTGCCTCGCTGGCTGCAGAGTAGGGTTTTGCGAACGGGACGTGTCCGGAACCACGTCCTGGCCGCCTCACACCACCTTTCCCTCGATCCCATCCACGTTCTCAAGCGGACCGAAGGCGATCACTGTGGCCTTGTCGATCGGGTAGCGATCGAGATAAGCCCGGATGTCCGCCAGGGTGACCGCGTCGAAATTCTCTAACTCCTTGTCGACATCTCGATACTCGCCGGTGTAACTCCAGGATGTTGCGATCGCCTGCATCCGGCCCATTGGCCTCTCGCTCCCCCGGACGACCCGGCTCGCGATCTTGCTCTTGGCCTGCTGTAATTCGTCTTCTGTGATCGCGTCCTTCTGCACCTCGGCGAGCACTTTCTGGACGATTGCCAGGTTCCCGCTGACCTCCTCGGGCTCACAACTGTACGAGGCCGATGCACACCCGGACCCGTCGTTCTCGTAGTAACTGCAATCCGCCGACTCCGCTAACCCTGGATCAACCAACTCCCAGTAGAGCCGACTCCCGGAGTCGTCTCCGACGGCCAGCGCCAGGGTGTCGGCCGCGTATCGCAGCGGCGAATCGGCTGGCGGCCCCCCGGACATGAACATCACGTGTTCCTGCTGCACCTTTGCACGTGTGAGGACGTGCAGTCCGCCGACTCCGGCCCATTCCGTCCGGTTTTCGCGGCCAACCTCCGCTGGCTCCCAACCGCCACAAGCCTCTGCGATCAGCCGGACGTAGGCATTCCAGTCGAAGTTCCCGGCCGCCGACACGATCAGGTTATTCGGCGCGTACCGGCGGGAGAAATAGGCGTGCATTTGATCTCGCGTCAGAGCCGAGACGCTGGCGGTCGATCCCAGCACGCTGTGACCGAGCGGGTGGGGGCCGTAGTAGATTTTTCGAGCGTGATCGCCGGCCGCCCAGCCAGGCTGATCATCGTACATCCCGATCTCTTCGAGGATCACCTGCTTCTCGGTATCGAAATCTTCAACTCGCAGGCTCGGGCGGAGGATGTCGGCCAGGATGTCGATGGCCCGTGGCAAGTATTCCGGGAGAACAGCCGCGTAGTAAACCGTGTTTTCTTCACTGGTGTAGGCGTTGTTGCTTGCTCCGATCCGGTCGAAGTCCAGGTTCACGTCATGCGCGGTTCGCCGCGGGGTTCCCTTGAACATCATGTGTTCGAGGAAGTGCGAGACCCCAGATTCCTCCGGGGTTTCGTCCCGACTCCCGGTCCGGACGAAGAAGCCCAGCGCGACCGACCGGGCCGAAGGGCTCGTTTCGCCGATCAGATGCAGGCCATTGGGGAGGGTGTGAGAGTGAAACGACATGGACAAATCTCCTCGCGACCCTCCACCCGGTTGGAGGGAGGGCGCGGCATCAGGCGTACCCGCGGAACCAGAACACCCATAATAGGATCACAGCCAACCAGGCCACGACCCCGATGGTGTACAGGACCACGAACGGGGCGGCGGTCGCGTCGGCTTCCACCGGTTCGGATTGAGACGGCAGGGTCATGGCGGGGTGTCGGGGTCTAGGGCAGATGCCAGGAAAAGACCGACCACGATCATGCAGGGTGCCACGGGCGGCTTGCCCGCGATTCTGGGTGCCACGGGCGGCTTGCCCGCGATTCTGGGTGCCACGGGCGGCTAGTACGCCCGTGCAACGCCTTCACGGGCGGACTAGCCGCCCCTGGCACCCGATCCCAATAGTCGATTTCCTCTCACCAACTGCCTAGAGCCGGGCCAGGACGATCATCATCGCGCCGAGCAGCCACATCACCACGCCGGCGATGATCACCCATTTGAACGAGGTCGGCGGTTCGTGGGCCTCGGGCGGATTCGGGGGCGCATCCACACTCACTCCGGCATTGTCAGGGGGTTGGGTCCGAGGGTCACCAGTGTCAGGTTCTGCACCGGGTAGCGTTCGAGGCAACCGAGGATCGCTGCCGGGGAGAGCCCATCGATTGCAGCCTGGATCTCATCGAACGATCGCACCCGGTTGAGGTAGTACCAGTCAGTCGCGATGGCTCCAGCCCGGGCCGAGGTCGACTCCTCCTGCATGATCAGCGACGATTTCAGCCCGGCCTTCACGCGGTCGATTTCGTCATCTGTCACCCCGGCGGCCAGTCGGCGCAGTTCGCCGACCGTCACGTCGAGGGTCTCCTGTGCTCGCTCGGAGCGGGTTCCGGCGTAGGCGAGCATCGTGCCGCGGTCCTTGAACGTCTCGTGGTATGCGTAGACCGAGTAGCACAGGCCACGCTTCTCCCGAACCTCGGTGAAGAGGCGGGAACTCATCCCGCCGGAGAGGACCGTGGCCGCACCGCGAGCGGCGTAGTAATCCGGGTGTCCGATCGGAATGCTCGGGTAGGCGAGTGCAATCTGGGTCTGCTGGGTGTCCTTGTGCAGGTGTTCCGACTGTGGGGTATGGTGCTCCATTGCGGGGGAAGGAACATCGCCCGCGGGCCAGTCTCCAAAGAGTCGCTCCACCTGGCTCCGCAGCGGCTCCCACTCGATGTTACCGGCGACCGACAGGATCGCTCCGGTGGGTCGGAACAACCGCTGGTATTGCCGCCGGACGTCATCGATCGACAGGCCCTCGATATCCTCGGCTTTGCCTCGGCGATCCTTGTTCAGCGGGGCCGGGTAGTATCGCCGCCGGAGTTCGACCATCACCTTCTGCTGGGGGGCATCCTCCAGACTCTGGATGTCCTGGACGGCGAGCGCCTGGACGGGTTCGAGCTCGGCTTCCGGCAGGTGCGGGCGGCGGAGGATATCGGCGTAGAGATCGAGGGTCGGGGCCAGGTTCCGGGAGAGGGTCGAGCCCCAGAACCGCATATTGATCGCTCCGACACTCTCGTCCCGGTCGACACCGAGGTTGTCGAGCGCGAGGGCGAGTTGCCGGCTATCGCGATCTCCGGCCCCGCGGGTGATTAACTCCGCCAGGATGGTGGCCGTCCCGAATTTTCCGAGCGGGTCGAACGCGGCCCCGGCTGGGAGGAGGAAGTTGATCGCAGCCGAGCGGACGTGATCCATCCGTTCGGCCAGGAGGACCATTCCATTGGAGAGTGTGTGCTGGAAAACCTGCTGTCCCACGTCGGCCCCTTCTTGGACGTCGGGCGGGCTGCGGGCCGCCGCCCGTGATCGGGTTGGGGACTCGCAGGCATCGTCACCGGTCCGGATACTCCGCCCTGCGATGCCACCCTCCCCCGCATTCTACGACCCGCGGCCAGTCACAACCCAACTCCGACCGGTTCCGGCACCTCGACTGCCCGGTAGAGCGTCTTGGTGCAGCGGAATCCGAGGCCGCGGTACATGTGAATCGCTGCGGCGTTTCGGGCAGTGACCTCCAGATACGCGCGGCTGGCTCCGGCCGTTGCGAAACCGGCCAGCGCTCGCAGAAGGAGCGCCCGACCGATCCCCCGCCCCCGTGCTTCAGGGACGACCCCGACATTCTGAATGCCCCCGGCTCCGTTCTCGTCAACCACTCCCTGAACCGTGGCGACGCACCCTCGGGCGAGCCCACCCAGGGCGAAGTCCGGGACGACGCTGGCTGCGACCAGCCAGGTCGCGCCAGGGCAGAACCCGGGCCGATCGCGGATCGCAGCCATGAGATCCCGGCACCCGGTGAGCGAACCCAGGCAGGGGAACACAACCGCATCGAGTTCGTCCTGGAAGCTGAGGGCCTTCACTTCGGCATGGGCATCCAGGAGGGAATCGTTCCACGGAACCCAGTAGAACCCCGGCGGCAGCGCGGCACGCTGAATTCCGTTTCCCGCAGCTCCAGAGAGGGCGGACGGCGGTCGGCGGAGGTCGACCTCCATTCGGTGCCGCTTGAAGTAGGTGTACTTTCGCATCGGACCACCCGCCCACTCTTCCGGCCCGGGCCAACACCGACGATCCGAAATGCATCCTAGCCGACCGCGGGGATCGGGTCAAAGTGGGCTGTGGAAGAGCAACGCGAGGGTATGGCACGTTTTCCGGGGAGCGTGATCTGTTTTCAACCTGGAAGGTGGGTGAACGCACGCCCCTCGACAGCAGCCAGGAGCTCCTCGTCGGTTGGGGGGGTGCCTCCAGGAAGTATGGAGGGACTCGGGACTCGTTAGGCGGTGGGGGGTTCGCCAGGGGGGGGACGCGACCTCCCCCAATCTCCCGAGAGGTGTTAAAATCATTCTGGATCGTTCAGGGTTGGTCAGAGGGGTTTGTGATGAAGGTGCAGGAAATCGGCCTCCGTCGATATGCCGTCCGCGTGGTGGCGATCAAGGGCGGAGGGTATCGCGTGACTTACACCCCCTCAAAGGCGTCTGGATCGGGCCGGAAAGTCAAGCAGCTACCGGAGTATCAGGCCGAACTCCAACCCCAGGACGACGCCCCGATCACCTGGGGCGATGCCCCGGGCGAACACGAGCACCTGGCGGAATTGGGTGATGATGCCCGAAATCGGGTGATGATCCTCCACCCGTGGCTGGAGAACCTGACTGCCCTCATCACGTCGGTCCGGACCTGGGCGAATGATCTCGGCTGGTCCACGAAGGTGATCGAAAAAGCGCTGGACGACTCGTCGATCGGCAGTTACATCGCACCGGCCCTGCTGATGCAGGAAGAGACGACACGCATTCTCCTAGAACCGATCGCACGCACCGCCCCGGGGATGGAGGGGATTGTCGACCTCTACGTGCTGCCCGCATACGACGACATCGCCAGCCTGTGCTATTCGGGTAAGTCGTGGCAGATCCGCTACGCGGCTCCTGGTCAAAATGGCTCCGGGAGTGGGGAGGTGACCAGGTTGAAACCACTCACGAAAGCATCCTTCAAGAATCTACTGCAACTGCTGAAAAGCCATGCCGAATGAGGTCGAGTGCCATGCCCACTACTTTGAGTGGGCATGGCGGCACCGTAACGAATCAGAAGATCCCAGCTCGGTTTACGTGCCAGCTTGAGCTAGGGTCAACGCTCACTGTCGCTTGGCCCATGCACCTTCGCCGATTCTAACCCGGATTATTCATTATGCAAAGAATTGTTGACGCAACTCCTTCACAGTGAGGGGGTTACCGTGATTTCATGCTAGACCACACTGTTTGGGTAAGATGGGTGTAAATCGTATCCCATCCAGGTTTTATGCCGCTTGGCATCTGACTCATGAATAATCCGGGCTAAGACAGCCGCGCACGTTGCTTAGTCGGAGCTGAGAGATTGATCCCGCCTGAGCCGCAGTCTATACTAAAAAAGCAATAACCGCTCGGTCGCGATGTCCGGCCGATGTCGCTACATCGATTGAGGCGAGTAGCGCCCGGACTTGGTCGGGATCTGTGGCAGGTGTCTTCCCTTCAATTACCTGGTATCGTGCTATCCGGACAGCGGCGGCTGGGTTGAGGATCAACACATGCTGGCTCAAGAGTGCGTCGAAGAATCGATGAATGGGCGGCAACGCGAGCTTCTTGCTCGGCGGAGATTTGTGTAAGTAGGATCCGCTGATTCCGTGAATGATTTGGGAAAATAGTAATTCCAGGAGTGGTGTGCCGTTTTGCAAGAGAGCAGACAGTAGTATCATAGGCTTTACAACTATGCAGATTGGGAATAGAAGCGACGAAAAAATTCGTCTCAGACATAGCATGCAACCGGCCCGGCATCGGCGATAAAATGCAGAATTACAATTGTCGCTGTCGAACGGATTTGTTCCAGTGACATAAATCGATGGGAGACGAGTCGAGTGCTAGTAAGCATACTTTGAATTATGACACTTTTAGGTGTGTTGTCTATTACGTGCTCGGCGCAGGATCGTGGAGTGTGGGTCTGTCTACGGAGTCACAGCTTCCATGACATACCTGCAACCGTTCGTGGGGCATTGTGGCGAATCTGATGCGGAGGTTCAACCATGGCTTCATCTGCCGAGTCAACAGGGCCATACGATCCGCTGGATGTTACTGGACTCTGGCGAATTCTGGTGAGTTCAGTGGTCAAGTTGTGAACACCTGAACAGAAAGGGAGAAAAGACAAGGCCGGGGGAATAGGACAGTGGTACTTCCAAGCCACCGACCCTACCCCCCACGACCCATGAAAACCGTTGTACAGCGTTCACTGGCCATTGGCACGTTCCTCGGGCTTTTAGGATTGACTGCCACACTGAGCAAACCCCACCTGCGTCACCTGGAACGCTTCGCCGCC
>PLDW01000302.1 GCA_003136315.1 Gemmataceae bacterium
TTCACCATAGCACGATTTGTCCGTAAATCCCTCTTAAATAACGACTTATGGCGGATTTTCCGATCCTTAAGTTACAGGCATTGGGCTGACGCCGCGCCGCTCGCTGCCGGACGTTTGGCAAGCGGCGAGCCGTGAGCCCGCCGGTTATCATCTTTCAGATTTCCGTGGCGCACTCCCAGTGTAAACGGGGCATTGGTTAATAGAACCCGGCCCCAAGGTGATACCATGCCCGACGCCGACCCCCGCTTGATGACGATCTTCGGCGAAGCCCTCGAACAGCCCGACCCGGCCGCCCGGACCGCCTACCTGGACCGCGTTTGCGCTGGTGATGCCCACCTCCGTCGACGGGTCGAGGCTCTCCTCACCGCCCACGACGGTGCCGGCCGGTTCCTGGAACCCGATTCCGCCACAGTGCTTGCATCCCCCACGCTCTCCCCGCCGGATGTCACCGGGACATTCGCACCGGATGCCCACCGGCCACCGGTCATGGTCACCGGGGAATACTCGCCCGACCCCGCGACGGTGGGGTTTGAAAGCGCTCCGACGGCCGGTCACTCGATCCACCCGGCCGTCACCGGGGTCATCGCTGGCCGCTACACGCTGGCCGGGGTGATCGGTGAGGGGGGTATGGGCACGGTCTACCGGGCCGAGCAGACCGAACCGGTGAAGCGGCAGGTCGCGCTCAAACTCATCAAGATCGGAATGGACTCACGGGCGGTGCTGGCCCGGTTCGATGCCGAGCGGCAAGCGCTGGCCCTGATGGACCACCCGAACATCGCCCGCGTTTACGATGGGGGCACCACCGAAACAGGTCAGCCATTCTTCGTGATGGAGTTGGTGCAGGGTGTGCCGATCACCGAGTATTGCGACCGCGCACGGTTTCCGGTCCGGGCCAGGCTGGAATTGTTCGTGTTGGTCTGCCATGCGGTGCAACACGCGCATCAGAAGGGGATCATCCATCGCGATCTGAAGCCGGGCAACGTGCTGGTGACCGAGGTGGATGGCCGACCGACTCCCAAGGTCATCGATTTCGGGGTGGCCAAGGCGACGGAACAGCGTCTGACCGACCAGAGCCTCGCCGACACCGGAGCCATCGTCGGCACCCCAGCCTATATGTCGCCGGAGCAGGCCGACCCATCGTCGATGGACATCGACACCCGCACCGACGTCTACGCACTGGGCGTGATCCTGTACGAATTGCTGGTCGGTTCGCCGCCGATCGATGCGAAACAATTCCAGCGGGGGGCCATCCTGGAGATGCTGCGGATGGTGCGAGAGGTCGATCCGCCCCGGCCGAGCACGAAACTGAGTACCACCGACGCGCTGCCGACGATCGCAGCGAACCGCCACATCGAACCCGCCCAGTTGAAGCGGGCGGTGCGGGGAGATCTCGACTGGATCGTGATGAAATCGCTGGAGAAAGACCGCACCCGCCGCTACGACACGGCCAACGGCTTCGCGGCGGACGTTCAGCGGCACCTGTCGTACGAGCCAGTTCTGGCTGCACCGCCAAGCCGGGCCTACCGGATACGGAAGTTTGTGCGGAAGCATCGGGGAGCGGTGCTGGCTGCCAGTGTGATCGTGCTGGCTCTTCTCACGGGGATCGCGGGGACGACCTGGGGATTAATCCTGGCCGACCATGAAGCCGGGAACGCTCGCCGCAGCGAAGCGGACGCAAAGCAGCGAGAGGGCGAGGCGATTGCCGCCCGGAACGCCCTGGAGAAGGCCAACAGCGCCTTGCAGGAGTCGACCGACAATCTGCTGAGCACAACGGCCCGGAGCCTTCTACGTCCGTTGGCGTTGCAGGTTCAACCCAATCAGCCATTGCCGCCACTGAATGAGCAAGAGATTGAACCGTTGTGGGAATTGGCGTCCCTGAAGGAAGAGCCGTTACGTTTCCGGTTCGTGGAGGTCGCCCTGCGAGACCCCGTTTCGACGCGTCAACTGAAGGACCGGGCAGCGTTCGCTCTTCACGCCGCAGTCGGGCTCAATCGCGAACGGCGGAAGCAGGTCGAAGCATTGCTGGGAAAGCATCTCCAGGGGAAGGACATTTCACAGAAGCAGCAGGTGAATGTGGCGCTCTGCCTGGCCCAACTTGGCAATCTCGATCGACTCTTGGCGGGGAGAACCGCCACGACTCTCACGCAGGCCATGACCAGGACGACAGACTGGCCCGCCTCGCAGTCACTGAGAGAGGGCCTGTCGGTGGTGGCTGCCCAAATGGAGCCGAAGGACGCTGCTATCCTATTTACCCAGGCCATGACCAAAACGACCGAACCAGAAGCCATGCACTCTCTGTCGCAATGCCTGTCGGCGGTGGCCACCCGCATGGACCCAAAAGCGGCCGCACAGGTGTGTGGAGAGGCCGCTGCCACGCTCACCCAAGCCATGACCAAGACGACCGATCCGCGCGCGTTATGGTCTCTGGGGGGGAGTCTGTCGGCGGTGGCCGCCCACATGGACCTGAAAAATGCCGCCCAGACCTGTGGACACGCGGTCAACACCCTCACCCAGGCCATGACCCAGACGACTGACTCGGACGCCTTGGTTTCTCTGTCGTACGGTCTGTCGGCGGTGGCGGCCTTTATGGAACCGAAGGACGCCACCCAGACCTGCGGACACGCTGCCTACACCCTGACAATGGCCATGAACAAGACAACCGATGCAGAGACCTTGATTTCCCTGTCATCGGGCCTGGTAGCGTTGGTCACCCGGATGGACCCGAAAGACGTTACTCAGACCTTTGGACATGCCGCCATTACCCTCACCCAAGCTATGTCCCAGACGAATGACGATTTTGCATTGAGCTGGCTGTCATCGGGCTTACCGGCAGTGGCCGCCCGCATGGACCCGAAGGACGCGGGTAAAGCAGCCGCGAGTCTCACCCAGGCCATGACCAAGACGACCGACCCAAGCGCCTTGTTCTCTCTGTCGCAGGGCTTATCAGCAGTGGCTGCACGCATGGACCCGAAGGACGCCGCTGAAACCGCTGCGGCTCTCACTCAAGCCCTGACCAAGACGGCTCACCAGAATGCCTTGGAGAATTTGTCTCGCGGCCTGTCGGCAGTGGCCGCCCGCATGGACCCGAAGGACGCCGCTGAAACCGCCGCGGCTCTCACTCAGGCCATGACCAAGGCGACAGAGCCAAACGCCTTGCAGTCTCTGGCGCAGGGGCTGTCAGTGGTGGCTTCTCGCATGGAACCCAAAGAGGCCGCACAGATGTGTGGACAGGCCGCCGCGACTCTCACTCAGGCCATGACCAAGACGACAGAGCCAAACGCCTTGCAGTCTCTGGCGCAGGGCCTTTCGGCGGTGGCTGCCCGCATGGACCCAAAGGGTGCCGCTGAAACTGCCGCCGCGCTTACCCAGGCCATGACCAAGACGAGCGATCCAAACGCCTTGGGGTCTCTGTCACAGGGCCTCTCGGCGGTGGCTGCCCGAATGGAGACGAAGGAGGCCGCCCAGGCGTGTGGACAAGCCGCCGCGACTCTCACCCAGGCCATGACCAATACGAATGCTCGCCTCAACGATCTTGCCACCAACCCCTCGCAGTATGTGTTGCAGGGCTTGTCGGCGGTAGCAGCCCACATGGAACCGAAGGACGCCTCCACCACTCTTACACAGGCTATAACCAAGACGACCGAACGATTCGCCTTGCAGCAATTATCGCAGAGCCTGGCGGCGGTGGTCGCCCGAATGGACCCGAAGGACGCCGCTTTGACCTGTGGACATGTCGCTAACACTCTCACGCAGGCTATGACTAAAACGACCAGCCAATACGCCTTGCAGCAACTATCCAAGAGCCTGTCGGAGGTGTCTGCCCGAATGGACCCGAAAGGTGCCGCCCAGGCGTGTGGAGAGGCCGCCGCGACTCTCACGCAGGCCATGACCAAGATGACTGGCCCGGATGCTTTGGAGTCTCTTTCGCAGGGTCTGTCGGCGGTGGCCGCCCGCATGGACCCGAGAGATGCCGCCCAGGCGTGTGGAGAGACCGCCGTCACCCTCACCCAGGCCATGACCAAGACGACGGTTACGCATCCTCTGTCAGAGAGCCTGTCTGCGGTTCTCAGCCGCGAGGAATCTTCGACTCGCCGTAAGCGTCTCATGAGTCTGACGGGCACGGTTTCAGCGTTGGGAGGCCCGGGGCCACCTTTCGCTGCCCTCGCCTGGGCACAACCGGCTCTGAACCCGGTGCCCCCGCCGCTACCGCCCCAGACGCTGGTCGATATCCTCAAGAATCCGTTTTGCGTCGGCGAAGCCCGACGGCTGGTGCTGGAACAGCTCACCCGGCACTACAACCGGCCCTTCGCGGATCAGTGGGAGTTCGTGGACTACGTCCACACGCACAAGCTCGACCTCGACCTCACCACGCCGCCCGAACGGCCGAAATGGATGCCGTGAGCCGGCGGGTCGGAGAGCCTATCACGTCCGGTAGGCATTGGCGCATCAATCAGTGTCGTACCTTTGGGACATTGGGCAAACAGAAAACTCCGGTGAAGGGGTTGGCTTTCCCACCTCTCCCTTGTGTTGTGAGGTCAGCAGCGATGATTCTTACAGGCCACGAATCTCGATAAGCGAACTGTGACACCGCAAAAACCCTCTTACCTCCCCCNNGGGGGAGGTAAGAAGGCTAGATCAATCTATCTTATAGACAACAAAACTTAATAGGCGATAATATATCCGATAAACGATCTGACATCAGCTATTGCAGAGGGAGGAGGAACTCTGAACGATGTCAAGTATCATGAAATCCGACAGGTGTTGATGCGCCGATGCCAGGTCGGATTCGCCAAGACCGCCCGCGGAAAACTCCATCGACTGACAGGGAGGTGGGTATGTCAAAGCCGTATGATGCCACCCTCAATCGACTGATCGACACCTGCCCAAACGACTGGGCCGCCTTCCTCGCGACCAGGGTTGGGCTCACACCCCAGCCAGCCGAGGTGATCGACTCGGACCTGTCGGTCACCGTCCAGGCGGACAAGGTGTTCCGGCTCCCGGGGCCGCCACCGGCACTCATCCACCTGGAAGCCGAAGTCAGTTCCCGTCGCGGCGTCCCTCGCCGCCTCCACCGCTACAACGCCTTGCTCGACTATACCTACGATGAGATCGTCCACTCGGTCGTCATGTTGCTACGTCCGGAGGCGGACGCCTCCGACCTGACGGGGATCTACACCCGCAAGCGGGCTGACGGGCGGGTCAACCTTCACTTCGAGTACGATGTGGTGCGTGTCTGGAATGAGCCAATAGCTGGGCTCCTGGCTGCGGGACTGGGGACAGCGCCACTGGCCCTGTTGACGGACGAGGCGGTGGCCGACTTGCCCGGGGCGGTCGCCCGGTTCCAGGACCAGTTGCGGGGATCGGAGGTGGACCGTACAGTGGTCGATGAGGTGCTCGGGTCGGCCCTGGTGCTCTGTGGGCTGCGGCACGACTCGGCTCAGGTCACCGACCTATTTCGGAGGCTCAGCATGACCCTCGAAGAATCTTCGACCTACCAGTGGATTCTCAAAAAGGGATTCGAACAGGGGGAGGCCAAGGGGAGGGCCGAGGGGACTGTTGAGGAACTTTGGCGGGTGCTCATCCTCCTCGGTCGGAAGCGGTTTGGGGCAGTCCCGGCAACGGTTGAGGCCGC
>PLDW01000182.1 GCA_003136315.1 Gemmataceae bacterium
GATTGTACGATGCGGGCCAACGGGGATACCACGCCAAAATTCACCGAAATTGGTCTGTGGTCGCGAGTTGGACCAGTGATCGTGATCGTGTGGGGCCGATTCGCAGCCAATTAGTCGATGCGCCACCAACCTGACTCCACATCAACCCAGTCTAACCGGTGTAACGGCCTCGTCTGCTGGACGTTGGCGAGAAGAGCGAATCCGTGAGGCACAGGGTCCGGAGTCGTCCGCCCAGTCGATGGAACCGGCACAGCCAGACAAGGGCGTATTTTGACTTGACTTGCTTCCCCCGCAATCTACGGTTGTTGAGGCTGGAGAGAAGGATTGTTCCACCCGGGCAGCATTTGCCTCGGGTCCGGGATCGGCCTACACCCCGCCTCAGGGCTACGCCCTCCCCCGGAGGCCCGCCAATCAGAGAGCCCGCTCGCATGGCGACGCCGAACTTGCCACCCGACCCTCCTCCGTCGATCTCCGCGGCCGAGCTCCGTCGTCGACTCCTGGCCTCCACCCCCCCGCCGATCGCTGCGACAGCTTCGACCCCGGATCCGGGTGACCAGGGCATGGCCGACCACGCTCCCTCGACGTGGGCCAATCACAGTAGCCAGGATCTACTCTCGCGGCTGCGAATGCCGGGTGGGAAGTCCGGTTCGATCCCGGTCCCTCCCTCTCGATCAGTGTATGCGTCCCCGTCTCCCGGGTCGAGTCCTGAGTCGACCTCCTCGGGTCGCACCCCGGTCAACCGCCGGACTCCGGCCCCAAGCCGCGCTTCGGGGCTCGACCCTGCCAGCGCCATCGCCGGTGCCCTCAATCAGCTTGCTGGTTTGGGAGACAGCGGCGGGAGGGTGCCGGTCGACGACTCTCCACTGGCCGAGATCCAGCGACTGCGTGGCGAGAACAAGGAACTGCGGACTCTCCTGGACGAGATGAAACACCTCCTCCAGGAGGCAAGCGACGGCGAACAACAGTACACGATCAAGGAGAAGGAGTATCTGGCCGCCCTCGAATCGAAGGACGGCCAGATCGAGGAACTCAGCGCCCAGCTTGGGGCAATCGAGGACCAGATCGCCAAGGGCGACCTGGCTCCCCCACCGCCGACCCCAAAGACTCGTTCCGAACTGGAAGAGATGGCGGATGAGTTGGAAAAGGAAAGCGCCAAGTTGAACCAAGACCGCAAGCGAATCGACGATGATCGCCGACAACTGCGGGAGGACGAAGAAGCCCTCGAAAAGCAGATGCGCGACATGGAAGTGGCGATGGCCCGGGAACGGGCAATCCTGGCCCGACAGGAGACGGAGTTGAAGCGGCTCAGCGCGGAAATCCAGCACGAACTCGACCTGCTCCAGAGGGGCGACGCGACCCTCCGGGAACAGATGGCCAAGTTCCAGCGGCGGGCTCAGGATGTGATGACCAAACCCGGCCAGGGCGGGGGCGGCCGGCGGTAATGCGGTCGAGCGGCACGAACACACACGCCCACCCACTCCGGGTGGGCGTCTTCCATTAGGACCATCGGCGAGACCCTGACCCCCAGCCCCTTCCCAACCAGGGAAGGGGCTGGGGGGTTCGGTGTTGGCCGCTCATCCCTGGTGTCCTGTCATCACACCTCCACCTGAGGATTCACTGACCCGTCTTCACCTGGCGGTCCCTTCAGGACATACCCAGTCCCAACGACGAGCAAGAACAGAACGAGCAGTCCGAACGGAATCAGAGTCGGCCACTGCGGTTGGGGCAGGTTCAACTCGGCCTCCGGCGGGAGGACGTCGGGCTTTTTGAGCGTGTCCTTGTTCATGTCGAAGATCTGAGCCGCTTTCCAACTGCGACCGAGGGCTTCCTTCGCCACCGCACCGAGGGTTGTGTCAGCCGTCACATCGTAAGTCTGGGCCTTGGGCAGTTTCAACGTCGTCCCCTTCGTGACCTTCACCCATAAGGGCGGGACGTCCTCCTCGTTCAGCCCGACGATCTCCCCAGCCAGTTTCTTCCGTTCCTCCGGCGTCCCGTTCGGCAGTTCCCGTCCTGCGATTGCATCGGCAGCTTTGTCGAGCGGCAGTGACTGACCGATCGCGACTGACCGATACTGGAACGCGGATAAATCTCGTGGCAGCTCTTCGTTGAGGAACGACATTGCGATCAGTACCCCGGCGAGAGACCCGCCAGCGATGTACCCAGAGGCGAGTAGAACCCCCGGGCTGGTCTCCGACTTGCGGATCGCCTCAACCTCGGCCCGGGCCTTCGCCTCCGGATCGTCCCCGGCCGCAGTGATCTCGGCCGCAGTCGCGGCAGCATGACTTTTGTCCACAGCCCAACGCACCAGCCCACCGATGAAGATCGGAACCGAGTACTGGATCGGGACGTACAGCCCAACGGCGAACGCCAGGGCCGACACTCCGCACAACTCCAGCATGATCGCGATCATGGCCCCAATTGCGACCATCGTCCAGTTCAGGTCTCGCTTCAGCACCCCGTTGATCACGATCCCGAGAACCTGAGTTTTCGGAGCCTCGAACTTGCGATCCACCGGGCTGCCGTCGTCCCGCTGCTTCAGTTGGCCCATGATGGTGTCGTCTTTCAGAAACACCACCTTCCCGGTGTCCGGCTCGACGAGATACCGGCCCGTCTTATACTTCGCCACCTCTGGCCGCGGTCGGTAGCCTTCCCCAGGTTTCTCCAACTCGTCGTTGCGGGTGTCGAAGATCTTGTACACCTTATCCTCATACGTCTCGGTCTGACTGAGCCGGTCGAGTTCGGTTGAGGTCAGGGTGAGCGGAGGAACGTTCTCGGGCCTCGCGCTGTACACCGTCCCCGGAGCGTTCAGTCCGTAGATCAGGGTACCCCCGATCACAAGGGCAGACACAAAGGCACCGATCGAGATTGCATACTGCATGTAGATCGGGGTGCCACCGACCAGGAACCCGGTCTTCAACGACTGGGCCACTGTTCCCCCATTGCTGGATGCGATGCAGACGACCGCGGCCACCGACAGGGCCAGCACCCGGTTGGTCGAACTGGTCATCCCGAGGGCCAGGAAGATCAGGCAGGTGATCATCAAAGTCGCCGTGGTCATCCCCGAAATCGGGTTCGACGACGACCCGATCTCGCCGGTCAGCCGGGCGGACACGGTGACGAACAGGAAGCCAAACAGAACGACAAGCAGCGCCCCGAGCAGGCCAGTGCGTAGCCCAACCTCCCCAGCCAAAAACAGAGCCAGGAGGGCGATGAGCCCAGCCGTTCCAGCGAATACGGTTTTCATCGGCATGTCACGGTCGGTCCGTTGCTCGTCCACCGCGCCGCCGCCGCCACCGCTCCCCAAACTCGACCGGACACTCCGGACGATAATCGGCAGGGTCTTGAACATGCTGATGATCCCGGCCGATGCCACGCACCCAGCACCGATGTACAGGAGGTAGGCGTTTCGAATCTGGGAGAGGGTCATGTCCTTGATCGGCTTCACCCCTGGGGCGATGGGGTTTGGGTTATTTTCTCCGATGAAGTAGACGATTGGCAGGATGACGAGATATCCGAGGACAGCCCCGCCCATCATCATGGATGCCGTTCGGACCCCGATGATGTACCCCACCCCGAGCAACTCTGTGGCCATCTCGCTGGCGAATACCGCAGCCTTGTTGATAAACGCGATTGGGAACTTCGCTGTCCCGGCGAAGACGCTCATCCCCTCGGTCAGGAACTTGTGGACGAATGCCAGCCCGAAGCCGATGAACACCGTCTTCCCGGTGGTCCCCCCCTTCTCCCCGGAGATCAGCACCTGAGCGCAGGCTGTCCCTTCCGGATAGAGAAGAGTTCCCGGCTGACCCGGTCGGCCGTGCATCTTGACGATGAACGCCCGCCGAAGCGGAATCATCGCCAGGATGCCCAGCAATCCGCCGAGGATCGACACCACCATCACGCGCCCCAGATCCATCCCGAACCCGAGCAGGAGCAGGGCCGGCATTGTCACGCCGACCCCGAATGCAATCGATTCGCCAGCACTGCCGGCGGTCTGGACGATGTTGTTCTCCAGAATCGTCGCCTGTCGGAACCCGAACGCCCGGGAGAATGCCCGAAACAGGGTGATCGCCAGGACCGCGACCGGGATGGAGGCGGATACCGTCATCCCGACCTTGAGGACCAGATACAGCGACGACGCCGCAAAGATGAGCCCCAGCCCGGCCCCCGCGGCAACAGCCGAAAAGGTGAATTCCCTCGGGGATTCGGTCGCAGGGACGAACGGCTGGAAAGCAGGAGCCGCGGGCGCGGGCGCGTGCTCGGTCTCGGTGACAGAAGCCATGAAAACACTCGTCGGGGTAATGCGGAGCGCGTGAGGATGTGCCAAAGCTTAGCCATTGAGGGGGTCGAAGTGAAGAGAGGGGGGACGCGAGTCGGCGTTAGCCCTGGGAGCCAGGCCAGCCCCACCGGTTCCCCCCCCTTTGTCTACCGCTTCCGCCAAACCTGATCCTCGGTGAGCCCCAGCTTCGCCATCGCCGGGCGGATCTCGGCGTAGAACCGTTTCGCATCCACTGGGTAGCCAGCAGTCGGCCGGATGCCCGGGACGTGTTTCGCCCAGAACCGGTTGAACTGCATCATGCACACCTCGCGGAGATACTTGCACAGCATGGAGGCGAGGGCCACCGCGACGCTGTCCCCGTCGGCTCGCGGGCGGAAAGTGACCATGACAGGCCGGTCGAGTTGCTCGACCCGGTAGCGACTCTCGGCGGCCGATTCCTTCTCCGCGATTACCCACCCATCTGGGAACGCAGCCTGGATCATCGATGCGTAGAAGTTCCGCCCGCCGTGCTTGTCGCAAAGGATCATCACGGGCTCGCCGTCCGGTTTCAAGCCGTTGAGGGCCTCGGGGATCAACTCCACCAGGCCCCGAGCAAGGACCGCGCCCTTTGAGTCGGCCTCGTCGCAGATCTGGTTGAACCTGAGGGCCGGGACTACTGTCGCGACAGCAAGGACATCCGACCGACCGAGATCGACCGGCAACCACCGTTCGGCGGGCAACTGCTCATTGGCGTCGTACCACAGTTCAGTGGCCAGGGCGGCCAGACACCCGAGAGCATGGGTCGCGATCAGTTGGTCGACACATCCGTACCACCTGTCCAGAGCCGACCAGACGCCCTGTTCCAGTGATTCCAATCCTCCGCGGGCGTAGACTTTTTTCGAGTCGTCGATCAGCAATCGGCCGTCGTCCTTTTCGTGTGATCGTCGGACTACAGCCTTGAGCGTCTCCCATCCGGCCGGGTCGCCGTCGGGCAGGTGCAGCCCCACAGCCGCTTGAACCAGCGGCCCGAGGTTCGGTCCGTACCCAGCCTCATCGATCCCCACAACCCACGGCATCCGGAACCCTCCCGCCGCCCCCACCCTCATCCCGAGAGTGGGGTAGGTTGCTCACCCGTTCATAACCGCCTATGGTAACGCCGATGGACCATCCCCGACACCCCCGGGAGCCGACCCCATGCCGATGCTCACGGACAACCTCTTTCTCAAGATCATCAACAAGGAGATCCCGGCAAAGGTGGTGTACGAGGACGACCAGTGCCTGGCGTTCCACGACATCGGCCCGAAAGCACCGGTCCACGTCCTGATCATCCCCAAGAAAGTGATCCCGACTCACGACGCGATCACCGAAGCCGATGCTCCGCTGATCGGCCACTTACACGTTGTCGCGGCCAGACTCGCGACCCAGTTCGGGCTCACGGACGGCTACCGTCTTGTGATTAACTGCAACAACCAGGGCGGGCAGACCGTTCCGCACCTGCACATTCACCTGATGGGCGGCCGTGACTTCCTGTGGCCACCTGGGTAGAGGAGTGAGAGAATTTCACGCAACGCTCGGCCCCCATTCACGATCACTCATGACCGATGCAGAACTCCGCACTCTCCTGTCCGACCGGTTCGCGGCCGTCCGCGGGCAGATCGCCGACGCCTGCCGAAAGGCTGGACGGGAACCGACTGGGGTCACGCTGGTGGCGGTCACCAAGACCGTCTCCCCACGAGTTGCAGAGGTTGCAGCCGATCTCGGAGCGGGCGACCTGGGCGAGAGCCGGCCGCAAGAACTCTGGAAGAAAGCCGAAGCCCTCCCCGGTGTCCGATGGCACCTGATCGGACACCTTCAGCGGAACAAGATCGACCGGACGATCCCGCTCGTGGCGCTCATCCACTCGGTCGACAGCGAGCGGGTGCTTGAGGCCCTCGATACGTTCGGCCGCAAACACGGCAACCCGGTGCCACTTCTGTTGGAAGTGAACTGTAGTCGGGAGGAGAACAAGGGTGGATTCCGGCCGGAGGATCTGCCCGTGCTGGGCGACCGACTGGCGGGGCTCACCGGGGTATCGGTTCGGGGCCTGATGACGATGGCGGCTTACATCGACGACTCGCAGTTGTGCCGCCCGACGTTCGTCGAGTTGCGGGAACTCCGCGACCGCCTCCGCTCGGCAACCGGCCTCCCGCTCCCGGACCTGTCGATGGGAATGAGCAATGACTACGCGGTTGCAGTCGAGGAAGGGGCGACCCTCGTGAGGGTCGGGACAGTGCTATTCGAGAGCCTGGGCGACCCCACAACGTGAGGAATGTCTTTGGGATGCCGATCACCATCACCCCACACGCCGGAGGCTGTCTTCTCGCGGTGCGTGCTCAGCCTGGGGCACGGAAGAATGCGGTGCTTGGCGAACACTCCGGCTCGCTCAAGGTTGCCGTGACGGCTCCACCCGAAGACGGCCGGGCCAACGAGGCTCTTGTCGAAGTACTTCGCGACTGGCTCGGGTTGAAGCGGTCGCAGGTGGAACTCGCCTCCGGCCCGACGAACCGCAACAAGCAATTCCTCATCCGTGGGCTGACACCCGACGAACTCGCCGCGGCGATGGCATCGAAACTGGAATGACCACAGACGCAGACAGTGCGCCCTTCCCTGACCGACTTCGGCCTCCCACAATTCGGTGTCGGAACTCGATCCCAGCCACTGCGACCGCGTAGGGCGCCAGTCCGGTGGCGATCCCGACCGCGAGGCTCAGCCATGTGGGTTCGGCGGGGGTGACGAACCACCAGACCACCGCAGGCACACTCGCCGCCGCCAGTGGCCGCTGCCATGCTGCGAGAAGATACCGGCCAGCCGACACTTCCAGTGTCCAACACGCATACCCGATCGCGAACAGGCAGAACAGGACGTTCGGCCCAGCCACGGCAATCGCCACTCCTTCCAACCCCATCGGTCCCACGAGGGCCAGACTCAGCCCGAGGTTCAGCATTGCTTCCACCAGCGCCAGTCGAGCGAAGAGTCGGAGCCTCCCCATCCCGTACAGAATGCGAGCGGCCAAGGACTGTGCGACCCCGATTGTGAGCGTGGCTGAGAGGATCACGGTCGCGGGGAAACACCACTCGGCGTATGCCGGTCCGCCGACCCATCGGGTCAGGAACGGCCGGCCGAAGAACAACAATCCGAGGTGGATCGGCAACACCAGATACAACACCCACCGCGTCCCATCCAGGAGCACGCGCCGGACTCCGTCGTGGTCGCCTTTCGCCTCCCGCTCACTCACTGCCGGGGTCAGAGTGGTCGTCGCCGACCGCAGCAGGTTTTTCGCCAGTTCCACCAACCGTGCAGCGATCGCATAGTGGGCCGCGGCCGAGAAGGTCAGGAACCCGCCCACCACGACCGCCCCGGTTTGGACTGTGATTCGCCCCGCGAGCATCGCGAGGAACGCATCGAGGCTGTAGCCCTTCACTCGATGCAGCGTCTCGCGATCAATGAGCCGCCACCCGATCCGCAGCCCCGGGAGGAAACGGAAGGCAAGAACCGACATCGCAGCGTGTTCCAGAAGATTCGTGATGGTGAACACAACTGCGAGCGGGAGCAACCCCGGGCGAGTTTCCATCACAAACACGATCCCGCCCCCCCGCAGGACGAGGAACACCAGTCGGACGACACTCTTGGTAGCGAACCGTTGGAGGCCGTCGAGGATCGTCGGGAAGACACTCAGGGGGAGGGTGAGCGCAAGGTTGAAGAGCATCAGGAGCATGAAGGCCGGGATGTCGCCAGGCTCACCGAGTTTCCGCTCCAGCGCTGGCCCAACAAAGGGGACGAGCCCAGCTCCAAGCACGAGTACGCCACCGGCTGCCACAGCGAACACGGCCAAACACGCCGAGACAATCCGGTTCAATTCGGCCCGCTCGTCGGTCGCGTGGAACTTCGCCACATATCGGACGAGACACGCCGCGATTCCGAGGTCGAAGAGGGTGAAGTAAGCAAGGATGTTTTCGACGACGTTCCAGACCCCGTAACGATCATCGCCGAGCCCGTGGGTCAGATAGGGAGTGAGGAAGAACGACACCCCCAAACTGGCAGCGAATGCGGCCCAGTTGGTGGCAGCGCCGAGAACCAGGGAACGATTCACGGGAGCGGCTTGCGACAACGCGGTGGCCTCCGTACCGGTGGGAGGTTGGCACGGTAACACCGACAAGGCAATCCGGTCGAGGGCAACCTCAACCGCCGTCGCCCTCGCGTACAATCCCACAACAACCGCACGCTGGCCGCGATCCCGTCCCCGTTCCTCGCATCTGACCCGGATGCGAAGGTTCACGAAATCGTTCCGTGTCACCAGATTCCGATTGACTCGCTTTGTAAGACAAAGTAATTTGTCAAGACGCCGACCCGGGGAGACCGATGCGAGTTCATGACGCGCTCGAACAGCTCGACGCCATCCACGAGCATCTGACGAAGGCGGAGGTCTACCGCGGCTTTCGGGTGCCCGGGGTTGCCCTGGTGGGAGCGGTTGGTGTTCTCGCAGCGGCAGCAGAACCGAGCCTCGGTGGTTCTGACGGGCCGACTGGCTTCGTCGTGTACTGGCTGGTTGTCGCGGCGGGGTGTGCGCTCCTGGGCGGTGGGACCGCGGCCCACGCCTATGCGATGCGGGAGGATGAGTTCGCCCGTCGGCGGACTCGTCGCGTGTTCGCTCAGTTCGCACCGTGCCTCTTTGCTGGCGGAGTGATCACCGCCGCAGTCCTCCGGGCCGGGGCGGAATCCGTTGCCTCACTCCCCGGTCTGTGGGCAATTATGTTTGGGCTGGGAGTCATCTCCGCTCGGCCGTACTTGCCCAAAGGGATCGGCGTCGTCGGGCTCGGCTACCTCGTTGTCGGTGCGGTTCTGTTGGCCCGCGCTGCGACCGACTCCGAACTCTCTGGCTGGGCAGTGGGTGGGGTGTTCGGGCTGGGTCATTTCGCGACTGCGTTCGTTCTTTGGTGCGATCGCACGAGGGAGTCCAATGGCTGACCCCACGCCCCCCGAACCTGGCCGGTACGCCTACGACGGGCTCGACCGAACCCTCCACGAGAAGGGCCGGCTCGGGATTCTGACTGCGCTGGTCACCCGACCGGAGGGGGTGACGTTCACCGAACTGGCCCGGATGTGCGCGCTGACCGAAGGGAACCTGAGCCGGCACCTGGACCGCCTGGCCAATGATGGGCTGGTCGATGTCCACAAGGGGTACGACCGCCGCCGGCCACTCACCACCTGCACCCTCACGGCTCTCGGTCGGCGGCGATTCCGCGACTACCTCACGCAACTGGAGCAGGTGTTGCGAGATGCCGCAACGGAGGAGGATGCCGAGGTGGAGCAAAAGCAGATCCGACCCGGCCTGGCGGGGGCGTGACCATTCCGGCCAGGCACGCCGGTCCTGACAACGGCTGACCCGTTGCAAGTGATGAGCGAGGACAACCACCTCGCTCTTTTTTCGGGACTCTAACTTTGCATTGCAAAGTATTTTCTTGTTGCAAGTGAGAAGGGGGAGCCATGACCCAGGTGACGGAGATCTCGGGGTGTGCGGTCGAGATGCAAGACCCCAGGTCGAGGAGCGACCAAGGCCAGTCCGACAGGGACAGGCTTCATCTTCCGACCGTCTGGAGTTCAGTGGAGTGGGTGGCCTACTTCCGGACCAATGCTCAAAGGCGTCTCGATATCCCCTGGGCCTCTGGTTCGGGTGCGACCCCGGAGGAACTGGAGCCAATTGTGGGCTCCCTCCGTGGGTGGCAGCTCGGGGAGACATCCGAGGGCACCCACCTTCTCAAAGCTGCCCGTTCGTATGTCTCGAAGGTGGGAGACCCTGAGTTCCTGGATGTTGTGCGGTTGTTCATCGCGGAGGAACAGCGACATGGGAACCTCCTCGGCCGGTTCCTCGACCTTGCCGGGGTGACGCATGCGAAGTGGGACTGGGGTGATGCGCTGTTCCGGGCCGCCCGCTACCTTGTCCCGCGGATGGAGGTCTGGGCCACTCCGGTGGCGATGGTGGAGACTCACGCGCTGCTCTATTTCGGAGCGATCCGGCGAACGAACCGTTCCGCGGTGCTGCGACAGATTTGTCGCCAAATCCTGGCCGATGAGGTGCCCCACATCCGGTTCCAGTGCGAGCGACTGGCAGTGCTTCACCGTCACCGTTCCCGAGTACTCTGGGTGGCGACGATGGCGATCCACCGGGTGTTATTCGTTGCCATCACGGTCGCAATCTGGACCGGCCACCGACGAGCGCTTCGAGCTGGCGGGTACACATTCCCACGGTTCTGGAGTGCGGCCTGGGCGACAATGTCGCGCGCCTGGCGGATGATGGATCCGAGGGCGTACCGCTGGGCGGCAGGGAGTCGTTCGTGAGCTGTCATTTTTTTGTCCGCGGCACAAATTCTCTTTGGCTCTCGTCGTCGTGCGCAGCGATTTCGGCTGAGCGGCGTGAGGGGAGGTCAATGCCGCGATCGGTGTCGGTTTCGGATTGGTCGCTGTATAGCAACCCCTCGATTTCTTTGCGAGCTGCGCCAATTTTCGTCGACTCACTTCGTCGTTTGCAAGGATTTCGGCTATTCCCTCGGCAGGCAAGTTTTCACAAGCCTGAAGCGCCAGCGAAGGACAGCTTTTTCCTTCGCTGGCGCTTCAGGCTTGTGTCCATACTCCATCTCATATTCCGTTGCGGCTTTGCCGCACGTGTTCTCTGGGAGCGATTCTGAATCAGGTTCGATTTATCACCAAATCATTGACGTTCGGCAGCAATTGCCTTATCAATCCACATGGCCGTCTCCCCCATCACCACTCCGACTTTATGGCGGTAACTTGTCACTCTCGTGGAGCCCTCTGCCTGGCCTTGATTGGCCAGTTGGTAGCGACGTTTGGGCTACCTATTCCGTCGTTTGGACTGGGCCGTCCAGCGGCTGGCCACGTTGATTCCGCTTGCGGTTGCAGTCCGTCCGATCGTGCCTCGGGACGGTGCTGCTGTTCCCTTCCAAAAGCAGAAGACGACGGCTGCTCCTCGCCGAATGTCTCCGCTGTCGAAGAACCAAGTTCTTGCTGTGCGAAACATAAAACGAGTCCTTCAAAGAATGAAGAGTCGAGCCCAGTGAAAGTATTTTGGTTCGGCAGCATCATGACAGAACGATGTCGAGGCTCTTTCGATCGAACAATCTTGGCCATCGCCCCGCTCTCGTTCCCGCCCGAGGCGTCCCGACGCTGGAGCTTTGATCCGGATACCATCGAAACGCTCCAATTGATTCCTGAAAATCCTGTCGTAATGCCCGCAATTCCTGACGTCCCACCTCCTCGGTGAATCCACCACTTTTCATCTGACTCCACACGACGCACTGTTCGACAGGCGAACCGTTTGCGTTTGGCGATTTGAACGCGCCTCGCGCCGAGCGGCGGAAAAGGGGTTGAGGAACCTCTCACGTCCGTTTTGATCGCTCGATCGAGTCAACGAGTTCGGGTCGAGCTGGCGGCGGTTCTCGCCAGGGTCATGCACGGCCAAGAACTGAAGCGTCCATCTCCAGATGAACGCGAAGGCTGGCGCTGTGTAGCGAGCGGTACCGCAGTCCTGCCTGAAGCTGAAACAAACCGACTGGCAGCCTTCAAAGCGCTCGTTGCCAGGAGAGCGACTCGCTCTCCTGCCGCGCGGAGGCTCAAGTTTCTGTTCTCGCACCTTATCGACGGAGGATTCACCATGAAACAGCGTCACGCCTTTACTCTGATCGAGTTGCTGGTCGTTATCGCGATCATCGCCATACTGATCGGACTGTTGCTGCCCGCCGTGCAGAAAGTACGCGAAGCGGCCAATCGGGCCTCGTGCAACAACAACCTGAAGCAACTGGGCCTTGCATCCCATAACTTCGCCAGCACGTTCGGCATTCTGCCAACCGAATACGTCCCAAACCCCGGCCAACCGCCACTGGGCGGGGGCTATCCATATCCGAACCAGGACTGGCACGTCCAGATGATGGCTTATATTGAACAGCAGAACGAAGTGCAGTTGATCAATGGTGTGCTGACGCCCGTGAATGCCGCGACGGACACGCTGAAGCTCTTCCTCTGCCCAAGCCGGGGCATTCGCCCGGGGTCGGCCTCGCCAAATGCGCCATCGGCGGCCCCTCCTTTCGGAGGAATCAGCGACTACGGCTACTACGTTCTTGTCTCCTGGAATGTCCCCGGTGCCCAGTGTATCCTCTGGAGCCCCGTTGCCGTCCCCCTGGGACAGATCAGCAATGCGAACGGCACCTCCAACACGGCGTTTCTGTCTCACCTGGGCGTCAATCCGTCGGAGTATGGGTACGGCCCCACAACCTGGTACAACTGTAATAATGCGACGGGCGGCACGAGCGTGCCGGACAATCAGGTGCCGCTGGGTGCCTACCTGACGCCCAATAGCTATTCCCCCCCGGACCTGAGCTCGCCGCACCCGGGCATCAACTTGGTCGTCATGGCGGATGGCCACGTCCAGTCGATCACCCACGACTGGCTCACCCAGTATCAAAATCAGGTCTGGTCCTGGCTGAACGCGACCCCGCTCCAATTCCCCTGAAAGACTGATCGGCTGTTTCAGGCACGATTGCCAGTCTCGCTGGCAATCTCCAGGAGGGTAAGGCCCCGAGGTGATCGGCGGATGGAGAAATACCGTCCGTCATGGAAAGCCGGGCCGCCACAGAGCGGCCCCTACCCAACCTGCGTAGGGGCCGCCCTCTGTGGCGGCCCGACGGGGGGCAAGTCCCAAAAGAGGGGAGACTTTCTTCTGCCGCTCGCCTTACTCAGCCGAAATTGAAGAGGCTCTCTCACATCGGTGGGAGGTTGGCCATCGCGACCAGGGGTACGTCGGACTCGAACGAATACGACCACTTGACCGGCCAGTTCAGCCAGGCCCGGCCGTGGGGTTCGGGCGTGCTCTTGGTGTGGCTATGCCGTGGGTTGACCAGGTAGTCCGGCCAAAGCGGGGCGGGTGGTTCGGGGCGTGTGGTGTGCCCGACAGCCGTTCCGGACTGCGAAGCTGTGATCAGTGAGTAGGGCGTCACAACCTGGCGGATGGGAGGCCCGTTAATGGGAAATCGCCAGTTCCGATCCGGCCCCCCGTTCCCGGTGACTGTGACCGATTCAGTGAACGACACCAGGGCGTTTTCGGTTCCACGGATCAGATACTCGGCCGCGACCTCGAAGCGGGCGGTCCGCTGGGTCACGTACTCGGAGTCCTTGGCATCGTTGGTAAAATCCGGGCCGGACACGACCCGCACCCCGGACACAGACGTGGCGTTGAGCAGTTGCGTGGAACTCGCCTGCCCGGTGTCGAGCTTCAGGATCAAATCCTGGTACGGGATGGCGAGGGCGGCCCGCAGGGCGTTCTCCTGGAACGAGAGATCGGCCGGGCCGTCTCCGTCGAGGTAGGCCAAAACCCCGACCTTGATGATGTATCGGAGCGGTCGACCGCTGGCGCTGAACGTCGCCTCGGCCTTGGAGGTGGTGGATGCCCCGTTGATCGGGAATCGGTACTGGCCCCAGAATAGTTGCATGCCCCGAGTATGAGCATCGGGGTTGCCTGCCGCGAGCGGAGCCGACCAGATCGCAGCACGGGTATCGGTACGTAGTTCGTGAAAGTCACTGATCCGTGTGGACTTCGGTCGGCGTGGGGGTATAGGTTGCTGACTCACGGAGCAGATGACCGACATTCGCTCTACTTCGTCCGCTGCAACTTGGCCCGGATATAGGCGATCTGGCGGCTTCGGACCTCGTCTGGAGCATCCGGGTCGAAGTCGAGCGGGGCGTGTTCCTTGGCCAGGAACTTGAGAACCTCAAACGCCCGGCGGCGAAGGATTGGCGACCTCCGCTCCAGAGCTTCGAGCAGCACGGGAATTGCCGCACCCTTCTTCGACACGAGTTCCACCGTCGCAGCCTTGACCTTCGCATCGTCCGCCAGCGACTCCACTAACCGCCGGATCAGTTCCATCCCCAAGACCCCACCGACAACACCGGTGAAGACTCCACCCGGCGCGGGGGTTACCGATGGGAACGGCGATGGGTCTGGTTGTGGGAAAACCAGCGGGGGTGGCGTGATCGTGATGGAAGGCAGCGTGCTCGTTTGTGGGAAGGACGAGGGAGGCGGGGTCACTGCCGTGATCGATGGGAGAGGCTGGTGTACGGTGGGGCGGGGCTCCGCTGGTGGGGCCGATCGGGGGGCGGGGTCTGCCGGGGCAGGTCGAGGTGGGAGAGCCGCCAGGGGTGCGCTCACAGGTGCGAGCGGGACAGGTGGAGGTGGGAGATCCGCCTGGGGCGCGCTGACTGGTGCAGGCGGGAGTGGGGCAACTGGGGGTGGCTCGGGGGTTGGGCCAAATGGACTCCCGCTAGGCTTGGGTTGAACCCGGGAGGCGAAGTGCCGGGTGAACCCGTCCTCCTCGAAACTCCGGCCAAGGTAGGCATCGATCGCCTTCTGGTCGTTGACCAACTCATGCGGGGTTCCGTGGGTGACAACCCGCCCCTCGCTGATGAGGTAGACCCGGTCTGCGCTCCGAAATACCTCGCGGACGTTGTGGTCGGTGATCAAGATCCCGATCCCGGACCGGGCCAGATCGCGGATATTCTGGCGAATGTCCTCAGTCGTCTTCGGGTCGACCGCCGCGAATGGCTCGTCCAGGAGAATCAGTAGCGGCTCGCACACCAGACACCGGGCAATCTCCAGCCGACGCTTCTCACCTCCGGAGCACCGGCCCGCAACATTTTTGCGGACGTGCTCCAACTTGAACTGCTTGAGAGCGGCGTCGGTCCGCTCCCATCGCTCCCGCCGGGTCAGCCGCCGCTCCAGGCTCCGACTCCGGGGAAGGGCCTCCAGGATCGCGATCAAGTTCTTTTCCACTGTCAACTTGCGGAAGACGCTCGGTTCCTGGGAGAGATACCCCATCCCGCGCCGCGCCCGCTGGTACATGGGCAGGGGGGTCACGACCTCCTCGTTGAAGGTCACCTCACCGGCATTCGGGACGATCTGGCCGGTCGCCATTCGGAAACTGGTGGTCTTGCCGGCCCCGTTTGGCCCCAGCAGGCCGACCACTTCCCCGGCGTTGACGTGGAACGAGACGCCGTCCACCACTCGCCGCCGGCCGTAGTATTTGACCAGCCCTTCCACTTCCAGCAGCGCCATGCCCCCGCCCCCTCCTTGCCGTCCACCAAACGGCCGGACGGCCGCCAAGGGCGGGGTAAGTACCCGAATCCCCCGGGAGAAGCAAGCAGAAGTCCACGGACCAGCAAGGCGAGGGTGAGATTGTGCTGAAAGACGCGAATCCCTCAGGCGAGCGGCAGAAGAACGTTGACCTGGCTTTGGGACTTGCCCAGGCCGGGCCGCGACGGATGGTGGCCCCTACACCAATCATCGCCAGCAAAATCGGTCCGTCACGGTGGGTGACGTTGTCGAGGACAGCCCTCCGTTGCGGCCTGGGTTCGGAGACAGTGAGGAGTCATGACTCTCCTTATCACCGAACTGCTAACTGCTAACTGCCAGCTATCATGACTCGTGATGAGAAGGGGTACATCCAGTTCCACTGCGACTGGACGGCCGCCGGGCCGCCTGAAGGCCCGCTCGTCCTTGCTCTGGCGAATTGGCGAGATCGATTGTACCGGTTGGGGCTCATCGGGGTCTACCCCGACGGCGTGGGATTCGGCAATGTGAGCGGACGGCGCTCGGGTGGTGGATTCGTAATCTCCGGAACCGCGACTGGCGGCGTATCATCGCTCGGCCCTGAGCACTTCGCCGAGGTGACTGGATACGACATCGCAGCCAACACCCTGGCGTGCCGAGGACCGGTCCGGGCGTCGTCGGAATCGCTGAGCCATGCCGGAGTCTACGAGGCCGACCCGACTGTTGGGGCGGTTTTCCATGTCCACCACCTGGGGCTCTGGAAACACTTCTACGGCCGCTTGCCAACAACCGTCCCAACCGCCGAGGCGGGCACTCCGGAAATGGCCTGGGCCATCGCGAACCTGCTCGCCGACCCGGTAGTTCGTGCCGGGGGAGTGTTCGTGATGGGTGGTCATCGCGAAGGGCTGATGGCCTTCGGCCCAACCCCGGACGACGCGGGCCAGCGGATCGTAAAGGTGTTTGAAGCGTGGACGGTTGAGTTATTGGAGTGAAGAAACAGATTGATTTCGGCCTCGCCGACCTGTCCCGCAACTGGACGTGATTCGCCCTGTCAGATTCGGCTTCACGCTCACTCACGAACCGAGTATCGGTAGCGACCTGGATTCGCTTGTACCTACTTCGCTGGCTCCGGCAAGCGGCGCAAGCTATGCTGATTGTGTGGAATATGCGAGCCTCCAGGGACGAGAGATGGTGATGAGCGACCACAGGGACAGGCAATCAGCATGGCCACCGCGGAGCAACTTAAGGCGTTGCTAAGGAGCTACGTCTATGGCGATGGGGACCAGTTCCTCACCGTGTCGAT
The DNA here is from genome assembly GCA_003136315.1 of Gemmataceae bacterium. Classification (GTDB taxonomy): domain Bacteria; phylum Planctomycetota; class Planctomycetia; order Gemmatales; family Gemmataceae; genus Urbifossiella. The sequence goes on from PLDW01000182.1 coordinate 16,708, forward strand.
GCAGGTCGCCGCACACGCCGCACGTCGCGGGCAAGGCCGACTCGCCCAGGAACTCCGTGATCTCATCGACGAGGCAAGACGGCGAGCCTCTCTCCCACCCACACTCTCACCGGTTCCGATTGCACGACCCGTCGGGGAACTCGCCGACCTCATCCAGGCAAGTTACCCCAAAACGCGACTCGCGGACATGGTCCTGGCGTCATCCGCCCGGCAGTCACTGGAGCGAGTCTTGGTCGAATACCGTCAGCAGGACAAACTCCGTGCTCACGGGATGTCCGCCCGCCGCAAGTTGCTGATGGTCGGCCCGCCCGGATCAGGCAAGACGATGACGGCTGCCGCACTTGCCGGCGAGTTGAAACTGCCGCTCCTTGGGGTCCGCCTTGATGGCCTGATAACCAAGTTCATGGGCGAGACAGCGGCAAAACTGCGGCTGGTGTTCGACTCGATGGTCAGCACCAAAGGTGTTTACCTCTTCGATGAGTTCGACGCGATCGGTGGGGACCGCAGTCGGCGGAACGATGTCGGCGAGATGCGGCGGGTGCTGAACTCATTCCTCCAATTCTTGGAGGCTGACGATTCCGACAGTTTGATCCTCGCGGCCACCAACCACCAGGAGATTCTCGACCCGGCTCTCTTCCGTCGCTTCGATGACGTGATCCGTTACGGCCTCCCAGAACCTGAACAAATCGAGCAGTTGGCGAAAAATCGTCTGAACACGTTTGGCTTGAGTCGTGTCCAATGGAAAGTGGTGCGAACAGCAGCGGCCGGGCTGAGCTATGCGGAGGTCGCTCGCGCATGCACCGAAGCGGCCAAGTCTGCCGTCCTCGGCGACCGGACCGAATTAGTCACCGAGGACGTGGTCGATACGCTCCGGGAAAGATCGGCCATCGCCGGAGGGGATGGAACAGATCAAGGGTAGTCCATGAGCAATACACATTTGTCCCATATCATCGTTGAGGGGTTCTTTGGCACCGAGAAGTACAAGGCCCTCGCGCGACCCGGCCCAGATTATCCCCTCCCCGCACGAGACCGGACCGCGCAGGGCACATCGGTTCGGGAACAACTCGAAAAGCTCCGCGGAGAAAACGAACAAAACCGTGGAGTGACGACGAAAGCCGACAGGCCAGCCCCGATCTCAATCGAAGTTCGGAGTGAACCTGGCTTCATTCTTAATTTAGACAGTCTTGAGAATAAAGCTAAGGGGATCGAAGTCGCCTGCGTTCGCAACGAGGGGGATGTGCAGATTGCGACGATCCAAATTCCCGAGGGCTCACTCACACATTTCCTGAAGGTGACAGAACAATATCTGAACGAAGATACCAAAGGAACCTCCAAGAAGCCCCCGAAGCCTAGAAACCAAGACCTCATTGACCGCGTGGCGGAGTTGCGGCTTGCAACACTGCGTTCATTTTGGACGGACGAGATGGTGTTTCCCGCAACGAACGCGAAAATGTGGTGGGAGGTCTGGGTCCGGGCTGTCGGTGGCCAGAATATCTGGGAATCTTTTAGTCGTTTCGCCCAGGCTACTAACTCAACGAATGGCTTGATCGTCGGGACGGACACGATCACGTTCCCGGATCGTATCGTCGGATTAGTATTCGGGAGCGCTGAACAACTCATGGCTTCGACCGAGCTTCTCGACATGATCGGTGAGGTTCGGCGGGCCAAGGAGAACCCTGCCGACTTCATCGCCCTGACGCCAAAAGATCAGGTGGCCTGGGTGGATAGTCTGATACCCAGGATCATCCCCCCGCCTGCCGATGCCCCGAGCGTATGTCTGCTCGATGGCGGTGTCGTGCTGAATCCACTCGTTCTGCCTGCCCTGCACGTGACCGATTGCCACCGCTATGACCCCAACTGGCCAATCGCGGATTCCCCAGAACGGCCGATCCTCCTCCAGCAGACACATGGGACGGAAATGGCCGGTGTCGTGCTGTATGGGCGACAGCTTGCGGAACTACTGGCTGGCAGGGAACCATACGTTTTGAGACATAGACTGGAGTCGGCGCGGGTGCTGCCCCCCAAACCGTATGAGAATGAGAGACGGCTATACGGGGCCATCACATCGCAGACGATCAGTCGCGTGGAGATAACTGCACCAGATCGAAATCGATCGTTCTGCATGGCAATTACTACTGATGGGAATGATCGTGGGAGGCCATCGTCCTGGTCGGGTGCAATAGATCAACTTTGCGCTGGCATCAGCGACCAAAATCCGCGACTCTTCTTCATCTCGGCCGGCAACACCGATTCAAACCAAAGACACCGGTATCCAGCATCGAACGACACTGACCCGGTCAAAGACCCCGCCCAAGCATGGAACGCGATCACTGTCGGTGCATCTACCGACTGCGTGATGTTCGACACGGCGAAGTTCCCGGGATATACCCCTATCGCTTGCGTCGATGATCTCAGCCCTTCCAGCACGACATCGCTTACATGGGAGAAGCCCTGGCCTTACAAACCAGACATTGTGATGGAGGGCGGCAACCAGGTCGTTATGACTGGTGCTTCCATCGTGCAGGATCCGGATGACATGACAATGTTGACCACCGCGCACGCCACATCTGGCAAGCTCTTGGTAGACTTCAGGGACACCAGCGCGGCAACGGCTCAAGGCGCCCGGATGGCTGCGATCCTACAAGCCGAGTACCCGAAACTTTGGCCCGAGACAATCCGGGCACTGCTCATTCATTCGGCAGAATGGACAGCCCCCATGCGTTCGGCATTCGGCGGAAAGAAGGCCGACCATATCAACCGCCTACGACGTTACGGCTATGGCATTCCGAATCTGAACCGCGCCATGTACTCCGTCAAGAGTTCGCTCACACTAATTGCACAGCAATCGATTCAGCCGTTCACCAAGGAGGGTGGAGACGTCAAGACCAAGGATATGGGCATCCACAGCTTACCGTGGCCGAAAGAGCAACTGTCTGAGTTGGGCGAGGAGAAGGTGACCATGCGGGTGACCTTGTCCTACTTCATCGAACCGAAGCCGGGCCGGCGGGAAGGGTTTGCCAAACATCGCCACCGCTACCAGTCGCACGGCTTACGATTCGAGGTCAAACGCCCATTAGAGAAGGACGAGGCATTTCGCAAACGTGTGAGTCAGGCCGCACGTCAGGAGGAAGAAGAGTTTGAACCCACAGGTGATACGAAGGGATGGGAAATTGGCCCCAAGAACCGGACCCGTGGGTCGATCCACTCGGACTGGTGGACCGGCACGGCAGCCGACCTGGCCAACTGCGGTTTGATCGCCGTTTACCCGGTCAGCGGTTGGTGGCGAGAATCGAAAGGCAATGACTGGTCGAAGGAGGCCCGGTATGCCCTGATCGTCTCGATCCGTACCGACCCAACTCCCGTCCGGGTTAGCCTCTTTGCGCCGGCAGAAGTGGATTTCTACACGCCGGTGGTTTCCACGATCAACGCGACAGTGAAGCCAACGGTGACGACTGAAATTGGAACCGAAGACGACATGTGAGCTCCCGTCCAGGTTTGCACCTTGCGATTTGCGGCTGGTCACCCCATCGGGTATCCTGAAGGCGGGTTGTGACTTCCCGCCGAGACCTCTCCCATGCTCCTCGTTGGCCGCCAGACCCAGCGCACCTGCCAGACGCTCGCGCGACGAGCGTTTTTGCAGGTCGGCGCGAGTTCGGTCCTCGGCCTGTCGCTTGCCGACCTCCTCGCCGTCCGCGCGGCCGATCGGACATCCGGGCATAATCCGGGCTCAGCGAAGGCGGTTATTTTGCTCTGGCTGTGGGGCGGTCCGAGTCAACTCGACACATTTGATCCGAAACCTCACGCACCACTCGAATACCGTGGGCCATTCGCAACCATCCCGACCAAAATCCCTGGGGTCCGCTTCTGCGAACTGTTCCCTCAACTCGCCGGGTTGTCCCATCACCTGGCGGTGATCCGGACCCTCACGTCCCAGTCGAATGACCACGGGATCGCAGGCACGATAGGCCTCACCGGCAGCGCGGCCGGGGGCACCGGGCTCGATGGGAAACCGCTTCAGGGCTTAGCCCGACCCGCGCTCGGGTCAGTGGTCGCCAAGGCCCTCTCCCGTTCGCGAGAGAGAGCGACAGCCGTCGCGCGGCAGCATGAACTCCACCCGTTCTTCGTTGTCGGTGGAAAACTTCACCAGGGAAAGAAAACGATCATCGGGGAAGGAGGGGGACCGCTCGGCGCAGCCTTCGACCCCTTCCGACTCGAATACGACCCGGTGACCGGAACCAAGGTTCCCGCCCTCCAACTTCCGCCGGAATTAACCCCCGACCGCCTCACCGACCGCCAGCAACTCCTTCAGGCTCTCAGCCACGCCGAGCGGCGGACCGACGAACTGACTGCCACCGGAGCCCTCCACGACTACCGCGCCCGGGCGCTGGCGATGCTCACCAATCCCGCCGCTGCAACTCTCTTCGACTTGTCGAAGGAGCCCGCGGCGGTTGCCGATCGATACGGCCGAACCCGGTTCGGACAAAGTTGCCTGCTCGCGCGAAGACTCGTGGAGGGTGGAGTTCCGTTCGTTCAGGTGAACTGGAGCGACCACGTCGAGGCCGAGGAGGACTCCGGTGACGGCGGCTGGGATCACCATTACCGGAACTTCCAGATCATGCAGGACCGCCACGCCATGTGGCTCGACCAGTCGATGGCTACGCTACTCGGCGACCTGCGCGAGCGTGGCTTGCTGGGGTCCACCCTGGTTGTCGCGGTGGGTGAGTTTGGGCGGGAGCCCAAGGTGAACGACAAGGCCGGGCGCGAGCACTGGCCGGGGTGCTACTCAGCACTCCTGGCGGGTGGCGGAGTGGCCGGTGGTCGGGTGGTGGGCACGAGTGATGCGAAGGCCGCGAAGCCGGTCGATACGCCGCTGTCCCCCGCCGACCTGAACGCAACCGTCCAGCATCTCGTCGGGCTGACCGCAGAACAGATCACCAGTCTCGGCCTCACCCCCGTCGGGCGGGTGATTGAGGAGCTATTCTGATCTTGATGCGAGGATATTCACACGTTTGGGTGAATGGATTGTCAGCCGTTATCCGTATCGATTGGTGGTATCGCGAGTTGCGATGAGTGGATGTGTTGCCAGGCTGTCGAGAAACAAAAAAAGACCGGGTGCGGCTACCGGACTGTCGCCCAATCAGTCCGGCCACCTTCACCCGGCCTGAAAGAATAATAGCCGCCACATGTCGCCAGGGCAAGTGTGCTACACAGATTTATTGCCCAACCACCGCATCTCATCGCGGAAAATCCGTGTCTATCGAGAGTTACGTCGATTCAGAATAGGGTTTTTTTGCCGAGAATTCCCCACTGATTCTTTCCCGATGAGAAATTCTGCTGGTACGATCCTGAGAAAAGAGGATCTCACCCAACGCCGTTTGCCGACGGTCACCGCAAACGATGAACCGCGAGCCGCAGGAGGTATCCCCGCGGTTCGTTCTGGCGGTCTGGACCGCTCCTCATTTGTCTTTGCTTGGCGGGGGAATCGGTGTCACCGTGAACTCCTTGACATCGACCACACTTGTCCCTGTTCGTAACCGTACGATCGTAGGAATGTCGAGGTCATATGCTTTTCGCTCGGTGAACACGACCTTTCCATCGGTCGTGATGGTCATCCCGGTAGTGGTAAGACGCCATTTCAACGTGTGCCATGCGTTCGGCTTGAGTGGGATCACGCGGGCAGTTGCAAGGGAACCGGATTCTGGGGTCTCTTGCCCGTCTGGTCGCGCGACACGGAGTTCTGTCGGGTTGATCTCCCAGTTCCAGATCACGCAGGCTCCTCGGTGTGCGTCCAGGCGAATGTTTTCCTTCTCGGTCCGGGCGATAACGATCACATCGACACCCCCGGTATATTGCTTCCTCGTTTCAATTCTGGACTGCAATCCGAGCCGAATGTACCCCTCCAGAACCTCGGCCTTGCCCAACTCCAGGTGTCCCCAGCGTGCTTTTCGGACCTCGGTCAGCGCGCGCTCGGTCGCTGCGGCTGCGACATCGTTTTGCGATTTGACGTAGTCTTTGATCGCCAACTGATAGGCTGCCTCAATTGCGGCCTGCGCAGCAGTCATCTGTTTGGAAATGTCATCCGGGATGCCCTTCGGCAACTCCCCAAAGCTCGCGAACGCTTCCCGCTCCTCCTTGGTCCGGTCCGCCGCCTTCTTGTCTCCGACTTTGCGGGCATAGTCCTCGCGTCCGTTGAGCCACTCCGACACCCTGTCACGAGCGGCCTTCATCTCTTCCTGGTAAACCTCCCGGGCAGCATCAAGGCGGGTCTTGATGGGATCGGGGTCGGCGGCAGCGATCATCGGAAGAGCGAAGGCAAGCAGACACGCAGCGCGGATCATCGTGGCACCTGTGTGGGGTGGGGGACAGGTGAAGTCCACTATACCCCGGCCTGGATCGACCCGTCCAGGCGGTGCAAGTCCCGCCGGTTCATCCGACCTTCTGAGCGCCCAGGCCTTCCGCCCTGGGCTAAGAACGAACGCCCATCCGGGGCTGAGGAGTTGTCCAGAAACAAGACCGTGAAATCTGGTGGCACGGGCATCTTGCCCGTGTCGGCCCAGCATGGCCAGGATGGCCATGCCACGCAGACTGCGGTCGTTTTGCTCCTGTTCGCCTGCTTGGCGAACAACACGGTTTTGATCTTGGACAAGTTCTAACCGGCCGGGCTTGGAGCCCCGAAGGGGCGGCAGAAAGTAGCCCA
>PLDW01000002.1 GCA_003136315.1 Gemmataceae bacterium
CCCACGAATATGACTCCTACACTACGCCTCCCGCCGACCTTTCGGTGTCTCCGCCCGCAACTCCCAAACCGTTACGTGCGTCGGTTTCATCGACCGCTGCATCTGACGGCACGTGAAAATGTTTCTGCTTCCTACCCATCCGGTGAAGTTTCCGTCCAACAACAAATGCCACAGCCCTTGGAGTCACGACCTCCGAGGGCTGGAAAAGGCAACCCTTGCGGAGCACCTCTGGTCGGGAGTGGGGTTAGCCACGACGCTTCACAGCAAAAGTAACGGCCCGGCGAATCGCGAGGTGTGTGGCCGATGTGTAAAGGGCTCCAGCCCGCCGATCACGAAGGATCAGCAGGCTCAGAAGCCGGTTGGTCATGTTGTTCTCGGTTTGCTTACTCGGCTGCTGCTGATGTGGTCGGTGTGTCTCGTGTTCGTCCCAATAGCCATCGGTCTGGCAGCCACTCCATCGACTGCTCTGCCGACGGCTTTTCACCCAGCTTGAATAACCCGCTCAGTGCCTCACGCAGGTACTCGAATGGATCGATCCTCAGGTGCTTGCACGTTCCCACTATTGGGTACAGCTGATCGCCAGCGGCCCGTTCAAGGTGAAGATGTGGTGGTAACGATGGTCGCAGATGGTTAAATCGTGACCACAGACGGAGCACTCCTGCTGCTCGACAGTCAGGATCTGTTGCGTAAAAACGGTGTCGGCTGGCCAGCGGGCACTCATCACAGGACTCCCCACACGTCGGGCGAGGAGGGCACGATTTATTGGATATCCCACCACTTACGCCGATTTAGCTTTTCCCCGGGCCGTTGATCACGAAAGCCGCGGGAAATCCACAGCTTGTTGACTGACCGCGAAGGTTTTGTAGCCCAGAATCCCGTTACCAAACAGAGCCAAGTGTCGAAGAAGTTATAGGTTCAAAACCGACCTTGACGAGTTGCGTGAATATGACCGTCATGGTCAGGCAAAATCGAGAACAGATTTCAGTGATATATCTTTATGCGGCAACACGGGGGAATGTTAATCGACAGCAATCATTCCACCCACTTACCGACTGAGTGTCTACGACAAGGGTGTCAGACGGCATACCAGAAGCTATAAGCTTACCTGCCGTGCTGTAGTTTGTTGGACCGATGGTGATCGCACAACGATTCTGCGTCGTCGGTGTCAAGAGCTCTCCACGACAAAAACCGATTCACCCATGTCGGAACGGGCTCGAGCAGCGACACGCACCTGAACGACCTGCCCTGCCTCTACATCGATCGGTTCTTGCAAAGGAACCACCGTGCGTGGCATTAGCGTATCGGAGCTGGAAAACGCGCTCCGCGGTCCCATTTGCACATACGAGCTGAGGACGGCGCAGTTTATCTTTCCCGAATTCAGTGCAACTAGCCCTAGCTGACCTCCAAGGTCAAGATCCACCGGACTTGTGAAATCCAGCACTTTGAAAACGCGGCGCTCGGTGAGAAGGACCGGAGCAGCGATGCCCGTGAACAAAGGTGTGACGCCGCGCATCTCGATTTCGTGCAGCCGAAATGGATAATGGCCCAGCTCGATCAGGTTCACAATTCGCGATGGCAGCATCCGGCCCCCTGGCCGAAGCAGCTCACGAATCGCTCGATTCGCAACCGACACCTGCGGTTCTTCGATGGTCCAGATTGACATCATTTCGGCCAATACTACATCGACCGGCTCGGGCAAGTTGACTTCCATAGCATCGCCGAGGATAAACTGGATACGATCCCGCTGGGTGGAGCGTTGAAAGTTCTCCTGCGCGATCTGGGCGGTCTTCTCATCCAACTCCACGGCGTAGACCTTTCGGCAGCGCGCGGCGGCGTGAACGCTGAAGACGCCCGAGCCGCACCCGAGCTCGCAGAATACTGTTTCTGGCGTCAAGACCTGCTGCAGCGCGGCGAAGATGGCGTCCGTCCGGGCGCAGTCGGCTACCATTTCCATGTGGTACGACTTGCGGAACTGCCCGTGCAGATCTGGATATTGTGGCTGCTGGTGAACGAATCGGCTCATGGAGCCCTTTCCTCATTCGGGTTGCGTCGGGAGGCAGCGTCGAGCAGTGCCTCGCGAACCTGGTTTATCAGACCGGCAAATGCGGAATCGCGCCGAAGCGAATCTTTGCGGTCGGCAAGGGAAAATGGCACTCGGAATTGCGCCCCCAACTCAAGCGGACGCGGCGAGGCAATGAAAATCCGATCCCCCACATAAGAAGCTTCGTCGATGTCGTGGGTGACGAACACGATGGTTTTGCGGCTCAGTTTACGATCTTCGATAAGCCGGCGCGTTTCGATAAGAAAGTCCTGCATCTGCCAGCGGGTTTGCAGATCCAGCGCGCCAAAGGGTTCATCCATGAGCAGAACATCGGGATCGTTGACCAGCGTGCGGACTATGGCGACGCGCTGCTGCTCGCCGCCGGAGAGACGTGATGGATACTGATCTTGCAGGCCGGTCAGGCGAGCCACCTCCAGCAACTGTTCCGCTCTGGGCCAGTAGACCTCAGGCCGCACGCCTTTGTTGCGCGGGCCGAACGCAATGTTCTGTGAGACAGTCAGCCAGGGAAAGAGGGAGTAACTCTGGAAGACGAAGCCGATTTTTTCAGAAGGGCCGGTGATCGAGCTCTGCCGATAGCTCACCGTGCCCGAGGAGGGGAATAGGAGCCCGGCAAACAATCGCAAGAGCGTGCTCTTGCCGCACCCGGACGGGCCGAGGATGACCAGAGTCTCCCCCTCCACGACGTTGAAATCGGCCCGCTCGATGATAGTGCGAAGCTTCCCATCTGCCTGCGGCAGCTTGAGATGGACCTCATCCATGTTGAGGACGAACTTGCGGAATTGCGCCTGTAGCCTTGCGTCAAGATGGAAAGGTGTGATCTGGAACTGCCCGGCTGCACGATGATTCAGAAAGTTCTCGAAGGCGGCGTCCAGAGCGTCAGTCAGACCGGACAGATTGCCATAGTCGGCCCAGTTGATCTTGTCCGCGAGAAGATCGGCAACATCACGTGCAAGGGTCAACTCTTGTCCCTTATAGCCGGGCAGGCTTTTGCCGAGCCGTCCCTGAAGGTGTCGCAAACGCGAATCGATTACAAGGAAACGAAATTCACGCCCCCTTTCTTGGAGCGACGGGAGTCGTAAGATCCGCGGGTGGCCAAGGGGCCAGCCGTTCTCATCCATCCCCAAGTAGCGCAGCGGATAGCCTGTCATGTCCCCAATGCATTCCTCAATGTCGCGTATTAACAGGCGAGTGTCCTTTGAGGCGATGCGCAGTGGACTGTCGCCGGAGGTACTAAACACCAGGCTAATGGGGAAGCTACTGGCCTGGCCGGAGCCAAAGAGGCGGATTTTCTTGAGTATGGCTCGAACGGGCCAAAGGCAGTTTTCACTCTCTTCGCCGGTCATTCCGGGTTGATACTCATCGAGCCCGGCGAGATAGATTAGCTGGCGCGGTCCAGAGTCAGCAGGCTGCTCGAGCCAGGTGTCGATCCTGGCATCAAGCTTGGTCAGTCGGCGGAACAGGTCGCGATTGGAACCCGTGCCCAAATCAACGACGACCAATTCCGCGCCAGCCAGATAGGCGATGAATTCGAGCAATGCACGCTGCCCCAGCCCGCGAGCTCCGAGAAGAAGAGTCGGAATATGCCAAGTAGCCTCGTCTACGTAATAGGGCGCCTTGGAAAGGTATTGATCGCGCAGACTGCCAGACGCTTCCTCTAGGACCAGAGTTTGAGGCCTACTGTTCGCTACCTGGAAATTGAGCGTCGCCATCAGCGACAGCGCCTGCGATTTGATGTAGTTGACAATGTTGCGGTATCCGTGTTGGGCGTCGCCCTTGAAGTCGAAGAGGACCTCGGGCATGGAACTCGCGAAGAGTTGACCCAAATCCGTTGAAGCCGCGCCGGTTAGGATGCAGCATCGGACCCCCTCGTTATGCCGCGCTTTGATTTCGTTCACGATGGTCAAGCCGTGCTGTGGATCGGGTTCTGTGCCCGGATCGAGTGGAATGCGCAGGTCAACCGTGCAAAAAACCAGTTCATTCCCTGCAATGAGCACCGGCAGGACACGCCGCCAGTCACTTAGATTCTTTGACCAACGCTCGCTGTCGGCAGCAGGCTCAAAAAGTCGCACAAACCCCTTGCGGACGAAGACCCACTCCGTCAGTTCACGAAAGATCGGCCAGTAGATAGTCTCGGGTAGATCGTCTTCCACGGTGAGCAGGCAGATGTTGAGCATGTTTAATACTTCCACCGGCACAATAAGCGGGACGTGCCACGCAGGGCAAGATCGCAGAGCACGCCCAAGACCCCAATTGTGAACAGTCCCGCCATCGCTCTCCCGGTTTGCAGATAGCGCTGGGAGTTGATGATCACACTGCCGATCCCGGTTTCGGCGCTCACCATTTCCACCACCGTGAGGTAAGTCCAGGCAATGCCGACAATGACGCGGAGGTGCTGAATGAACTCGGGCAAACCGAAGGGAAGAATCACGCGCCAGATCAAAAGGTGGGGCTTGGCACCCAAGGTCAAGGCAGCGTCCCGATAGGCCGAGGGGATGTTGGCAACAGTGTCGGCGATCATCAGGGTCAAATAGAAAAATGTTCCGATAAACAAAAGGGCAACTTGTTGCGGCAAGCCTATGCCGAACCACAGAATAAGCACGGGCACAAAGGCCACGGGTGGGATGTACTGAATGAAAGCGAACAGCGGCGTGATCGCCGAGCGAGAAAACGCGTTGATGCCAAGCCAAATACCGAGGATGAACGCAGGGACCACAGACGACAGGAGCCCGGCGCCGATGCGCATGAGACTAATGCCGATGTCTTTGAGAAAGCTCTGGCGGACCAGCAAGCGATAAAGATCCTGCAAGACAGCTGCAGGGCTGGGGAAGAGAATAGGGCCGGCCAGCTTGGGAAGGCCATCGTCGTCCAATGAAAGAGTTCCATCGGGATGCGTCTGGTAGCCTGGATGAGACCAGTACGCACCCGCTATCCAGACTGCAAACAGAAGAACGAACACCGCAACTACCGAGCCGGTCGATTTCAAATTGGTCGTCATTTCACAGCCTGAACAATTTGAGAGCCGTCGATGCTTGCCGGTGCGACTTCCTTCGTGATGATTCCTTCACGCACCCAGACTTTGCTCGCCTGTCCTGCCAGTACGGTAAATCGGCTTGAGCCATTACCGTCGAATTTGAAGAATGCTTGATTCTCCTCCAGGTCAGCATATTTAATACCCTTGATCATCTCGCTGAATTCCTTGGTCTCAAGCTTGAGGGCCTTGGCCATGATCTCGTTGGCATCGCTTGGATTATCTTTCCAGTACTGTACCGCTTTGAACCAGCCCTTGATGAACGCTTCCACTTCCTTAGGATTGCTCTTGAGGTAGTCGTCGCGAACCGTGAATACGTCCACGATCAGACCTGGCGTCTCGCGTGACGAGGTCAGGATATGGCCGTCGGGCATTTGCGCCGCTTTGGTGAGATAAGGCTCCCACGTAACTGCAGCGTCCACACTGCCAGAGACGAACGCGTTGCCTGCCTGATCGGCCTCATTCACTCCCTTGCCCGTGAGATCCTTCATGGACATCCCTTCCTTTTCCAGAAGGGACAGGAGGAAAAAGTGCGATGGCTGGTCCTTGGGAAACGCCACTGTCTTGCCGCGCAAATCTGTAATCGATTTGATCGATTTTTTGGCGACGATGCCGTCGCCGCCAATCGAGTCGTCGAGCTTGAGGACGACGCTAGCCGGGACGCCGGAGGAGCGGGCACAGACAAAGGAATCGACGATGTCCACGGAGCCATTTACCTGTCCGGAACTCAAGGCTGCCCGCCGTGCCGCGGTGTCGTCGATCTTTGACAATTCGACTTCGACCCCCTCGAAGAATCCCTTTTCCTTGGCGAGGTTGATCGGCGCGTAGCCGACCCACGTGAAGGTCGCGACCTTGAACGTCTTGGATTCGGAGTTTCGATTGCTACCGGAGCACCCAGTCAAAAAGAATGCGACCAGGATAACCAGGCTCTTGAGACTCATCATGGAATCCTTCTCCCGCGAGGGAAAAACGATTGGTCAAGAAACGGCGAAGTACAATCCACGCGCACACCACATCCGGGCCAAGCCCTTGTAGACGATCTCCAAGAAGCTGGCTTTGCCCAAAAAATCGGGCCTGCCATCGATTCCGGCGTAAGTCTGCGATAACAAGTCGATAATCCGGTCAATCGCGTTCATCATGGGCCGAGTACCGAGGGCTCGCCACATGCTGCGTTTCTTGGCGGTGTTCAGTATAGTCGCAAACTCCTTGGTCGCGAATGAGCCGAGGACATTCTCTGCAAAGGCGCGTCGCCACTGATCCCAGGTGAGCCGAACCTCCGGATCGCACACCCACAGGCAAGGCGCCTCGATGCCGAGTTGGGCTGAAGCTTCTGGGCCGGAACAGATCAGTACGACCTGGATGCCATCGTTGGCCCATTCTTTCTGAAGCCGGACAGCGTCATCGGGCGATTGATAAACAGAGTAATCATCCCCCTCAGTCCAGTCCACGCGAACGTCAAGTTTCATCTCTGATGGGACCAAAAATCTGCAGGGCCTACCAAAACAGAGTCGATTGATCTCGCCCTTGTCGCCGGGAAGATCTCGATTCGGGCTATCGGTACACGGGAAAACCAGGACATTGCGAAGCACGTTTATCCAGAACTCGATTTCGAGCTGGGCATCCCACAACCCACATGCTTTGAGCTCCACATCGTAAGGTCTGCCGAGAATTGCCAGATAATCGTGTCCCATGTCGCGAATCAAGAGCGAGGGCATTTTCGGCATGTTGATACGTAGATCGATCGGACCAACGGGCGGACCCTTCTGGCCGAGCCATTGCCTCAGCGTCGTGAGGCACTTCTCAAGGCCGCCTGTGTCGCCAAGGTTGTCTCCCACCATCTGGACAAATGTTTGGAAGGTGATCACCCATTCCCGATCGACCGTCAACGCGAAGGCGATCCAGTCTCTCGAAAGGGAATCGGTGTCAGAAGAAGGCCAGGGCCGACGAATCCGCGAGCATTTGTCTTGCAATTCACGCTCACCTTGGCCGACCAAGTCCATGATTACAACGAGACTTTCGCGGTTTCTCTTGGAGTTGAGCGTTTCTCGAGTTACGCCCTTGTCTTTGCTCAACTGGTCAGCTTGAACGATATTCGCATGACCAGGCAACTTCTCCGCGACCTCCCTGATGGCCTTCCAGCGATCGCAGTCGGGGCCGAAGTACAGCAAGTTGAAGCTCGGATCTCGCCAGTGCCGCTGGGCGATTTCGGAGAAGCCGATCATGCCCCGCTCCCTGCAAGATGGTCGCAATAGAGTTTCACCGCCAGGTAGAATTTCTCTTCGTCAAGCGGCTTGCTCAAGATCCCAAGAGGCGGATTGGTGCGGTAAGGTTCGCGAGTGAGCACCGTGTCTGCTTGATCGCCGGTCAAGATCACGACTGGAAGATTGTGCTCGACAAAAAAACTATACAGCTGGTTCCCCGCTTCGGAGTTGCCTTCTGTGTCGTCGAAATCGTCTTCCATTTCCACAGGCTTGCAATCGTGCAAAACCAGGTGGGGCTGAAAGTCCTCTCGTGCGATCAGCGATTTCGCCTTGAACGTCGAGCGTACCGCACGACTCTCTTTGCTCCACGTTTCTTGGATGAACTTGAGCCAAACCTGGCGCGGCGCTTCATTATCTTCAATGAAGAGTATGATCAAATCTTTATTGGTGGGAAGGCAACCTTTCACAGTATTCTCCAGGTCATACTGCAGACGCGCAAGCAGCAGATTGGGGCTTGCCACGAACGGCGACTCAAAACAAGTGGATCTTAAATGGGCACTGAACCACACCCCAGGAACGAGTTCTTGCATCCTAGGGGACTGCCCGTACCGACTGCGTGCTGGGTTCCGTCACTTTCCTGGCCGGTTCGCGATCCGACGCCAGTGTCAGTTCCAATTGTATGCGCCGGTAGGAGTGGGATCCAACTGCGTCGCCGACCGGGCAGACGAACGATATATCGCCCATCGGTCCCTTGCCTGGCTCCGCTTCCTGGCGCAAGTATTCCCGGTATTCGACAAACATCTGCGCCAGTGGTTCGTTGCCGAACCGTTCCAGCAGCTTGCCCTCATCAAGCGATTGGCCACCTGTCTGCTCCGCGGGATGGGCACCGTCGCACAGGTAAAAATCCAGGAGGAGCTTGCCGTCAACGACTTTGCCTCCATAGACCCAGGTGGACTTCTTGCAAGCATCGGCCACATGCTTTGCAGGGAATATCGGCTTGCCGTTCTCGTTCTGGTCCACATGCTCGAAGAAGGCGGCCAAGCTCTTGTCGAAATCAGGCTCTTGCAAGAGAGCGCGGAATTTCTGGAATGCGTGGGCTTGCTCTCGAACCTGGTCGTTGGGAAGAAAATCCCGTGGGTGAAGTCTACTCTTGGCCAGGAGGCCAATGAGGAGCTGGCTCGAATTGCTCGCCCCTTTTACCTTCCAGAATGCTTGCGCGTTCGCAACACGCTGGAGAACATCCCGCTCGACATCAGTTTGCTTCTGTATCCAGCTAATTACGTCAAAGCACGAGGAGGCACGCACGCGGTTCGTCAACTCTACATTCAGGTTTTCAAGCGTCGGTTTCAAATTGACGTACTGCTCATCATTGCTGGAAAGGACAATCGCTTTTTGTAGGTCCATCACCAGACATTGCGTGACGAAAACCAGCTTGCCGCACAGGTTGTTGTTCAAGAGGCTCAGGAGCTCGCCCTCAATCCGCTGTCGGTCGCTAGCAAGCAACTCCTTGATGGTTTGGATCAGGTCCTCCAAACCGAGACTACCGGGGAAAAAGAAGATCTTGCCTGCAAGTTGGTTTCGCCAGTCGTGTTCGTCCGTGACGATTGCTTGATCGAAGATGCGCGCCGTCCAACTGGATAGATCACTACTTTTATGCACCTTGGGTTGCTTTTCGACGGCTTCGAGCAGGTTGACGCGGAGCCGGACAAGTTCGGGCTTGATTTCCTCGACGAGAATGCCGAGTTTGCGGCGTTCTTGCCTGCCCCCGCAGAAATGCGCAACAATCTGGCGGGCGTGGTAATGCCCGAAACCCGAGCTGCTTTTCTTTCCGCTTGAGGCTGCGGGTTGCTGCTTGGTCAAAGGGCGGGCGGTCTCGGCGTTCAACTCTTTGAGTAAGCTTGGTTTGAGTCGCGCGCTCGAATTCCAGATCTCAATGAGTACTTGCTCCTCCACAGCACCATCGCGGCGACAGACCATTTCCAATCGGCCGTCCGCGCTAGTGGCGCGCGAGGCAAGCAGATGGCCCCACATGGCTTGAAAGGCGTTCTCAATCAAAATGTTGATCGCCTCGTCCAAGTGGATGCTGCCGCGAAATTTGATTAACGCCATATCGAACACCCGGTACGTGAAGAACAGCTTCACGGCGGACAGCCCGGGACGCGCAGCCTTCACGACTTTCGTCAGATGGGTCTGCAAGTGGAGCAACATTTCGCCCACTTCTTCCTGGTACGGCGATTTCGCAACCTCTTTCAGGCGATGTTTGGCAGTCTTGCCGATGCCTAACACCTCTTGCTGTGCCTCTTGAAGGGTCCGACCTCTTTCACGTTTAGCGTCTTCGGCATTGTCCTTCGCGTGTTCGGCCTCGTTTTTCAGGTAGTCGATTCCCTTACGTGCAGCATCGCAGAGCTTGGAGACAAACAGCCACCCCAGCCATACATTTGACAGGGTGCGTAAGGGGACAATGCCGCGCTGCAAGCTTCCCAGATTATGGAGGCTATTGAACAACTCCTCCGTACCCGAGATAGTCGCCTGAGCGACGTCAATTGAACTTCGAAGATCCTTCACTTCTTCTTGACGCAGCGATACCGAACCGCTCTTGCCGGTCGCCAGCTCCAAGAACTCCTTCGCTTGCCTCAGCGTTACGTACGGAATGTTGAGGTCATTCTTGAGCCGGTGCAGCGTCGCGATGATGAAATCCTCCACGCCGGGCTGGATGATCTTGTTGTACAGGGCCTGCTGCTCCAGGATAAGGCGCAGGCCGCCGATGGAGTTGTGGATGAAAGTACGGATGTCTTCGCGGTCGGTGACGAGGGCGGCACCTTTTTTGGGATCGGTTGTCTGGTCGTCAGTGATGAGGCAGAACACGCCGCGGTAACGTCCGTCGCGATGTAACTCCTCGGTGAACTCGTCGGGGGCTTTGAGGGAGTAGTAGATAAAGAACACTTTGGATCGAACCGACGTGGTGCTGCTGTCCTTGCCCAGCCCATACTCAAATTCGCCGCCGGCGGCGACGGCCTCGAAGAACTCCCGAAATAACGGCATCTCGGCTGAGACGCGCGGCAGTTTGCCTTTTTGAGCCGCAAAGGCCAAACCGGCACCGTCCATGTCCACGTAGGGATGAGTGACGACCAAGCGGCCATCGTTGGCGTTCTGTCCATCGAGCCGTTCCAGGCTGCGCAGGCGCGAATCCAGCACGTTCCAGATGCGTTCGAGTTTCTCGGTGATGCCATCGGGAACGAGGAGGCCAAACTTCTTGCCTTCCTTCTCGGCTTGCTTCTTGGCGTCCTCCAGAAGCCGGAGTAGATGACAGATCAACCCGCCTTGGGCCAGAGCTTGCAGTACGTTTACTTCGTACAGGCCACGGAGCAGTTCATCAAGGACGCCCTGGCCGTCCATCAACTGCTTCAAGCCGCTTGCGAGCCGTGTCTGATTACTCGCGGTGCCGAACAAGATGCCCACCAGGTCGCGCTCTGCTCCAGGTTCGATCATCGCTCCGATGTGGTATGCAGTGCCGTACTTTTTCTTTTTGCCATCCTTGGAATCCCAAATTCTCCCAAACTTACGAATTTGTTTATAGACCTCATCGCCGGTTACCTTCCACTTTGGGACATCCACCATCGTTCGAGCGTAGCACAAGCGTGCGGAGAGGGCTGGCTTGGCGCTCAGCGGGATGTGCAAGAGGCGATCGAAAGGGAAACTCTCCAGCCCAATGAGACCTTGCTCGTGGCGGCGAGTTTCTTGACGAAGCAGCACCTGGAGCAACTCGTCGAAGAAACAATCGACGATTTCGGGCCGCAGACGGCCGAGATCAGGATTGCCGGGGAGGCGAATCAGGCTGCGGAGCTTCTGCTCCAGGGCTGCGAGGATGGCATCGGTGCCGCCGGAGTACCAGTTGCGGGCGATCTGGCTAATGTCGTTAGAAAGTACGTGGACTTGATGGGCTTGGATGGCGTCGACCACGAACTTCTTGACATCCTGGAAGTAGGTTCCGGTGAACAAGGTGAGGTCGCGGCGATCAGTTTCGACCTGGTCTTGAATCTCATCCTTGGATTGGGTGATATTGGTCTTAGCGTCGTCGTAATCGCGAATAATCGCGATCAGGTAGCTGAGACGTCGCGCATCGCGCTCGTTGGAGCCGCCCACACGGATGTTGACTATGGCGAGAAACGCTGAGAAGCTGTCTTCCTGCTGCACAATGCGATCGTACTGCGGCAGACGCTCTCCCAATGTCTTCCCGGCTTTCAGGTGCAGCGTAGAGTCGTCGTGGTCGAGTGTTGCATGGTCCAGAGGGCGCGTGAGCAGGGGCTGATACCAGGTACTTGGCGTCTGCTCAGCCTCCGGCTTTGATGTGTCTTTGTTCGCCACCTGATACGTCAAAATCTGGAGGAACCGCATTACGAACGGATCCTGATTGCCCAACTGAAACGGCACGAAATTGACGCCGACGACGTCCTTTGTTTCGTCGTTGTCGAAGCCAACTTGGTCGGTCACGATTCTTATGGCGTGATCAGTACCAGCCCTTACCTGAGCTGGCTGAGAGGGGGCCAGGCTATTCGTCAGCTTCTTAAACAAGACAGGAGGAGTCTCCTCTTTTGCCCTTGTCAGCACATTAAGCTTGGGATCATCGTTAAATCGTAGTCTCAGCTCTTTCAGGTATGATTGCTC
The DNA here is from genome assembly GCA_003136315.1 of Gemmataceae bacterium. Classification (GTDB taxonomy): domain Bacteria; phylum Planctomycetota; class Planctomycetia; order Gemmatales; family Gemmataceae; genus Urbifossiella. Next base: position 11,957 of record PLDW01000002.1, read on the forward strand.
AACTTCCTCGAAGAACAGCTTGAACGGATGCTTCTCGTCCGTTGAGGAGGGGAGGTGATTCAACAGCACGCGAAGAAGCCCGAATCGCAGCCAAAACCAATGGACGTGGGCAGAGTCGGAAGTGGTGTCGGCATCGGGTTTTTCTAGACGCTTGCAGTCCTCTGTGAGCTGGCGCAGAAAATCGCCCCACAGCGTGAGCAGATACCTTTCGGGTTCTTTCTCGCTGGTGCTCCAGAAGCGGTCAAGGGCGTTTTCGCACCATCGTCGGCCGAAGTCGAACGAGCCGGGCACCTTTGGAACGTAGGAAGGAACATTCTCGTCAGTCGCACTGCCTGCCGTCGAACTCGGCACTGTGGCACTGACATACAGCTTCTCGAGGTAGCGGTCGCGCGCTACCGTTTGCCCTTGCACCTCCGTGACTTGCTGGAAGGAACGCGAGAAACGCTCCTGCCCTCCCTTGGCATCGATGGCATCCACAGGGGACTGGTATGGCTTCAAAAGCGAATAGTGATTTTTGTCAATCTTGCCCTGTACCCATTCCACGAACACAGCCTGAAACAAGAAGAACGGTAAATCGAATCTAGTTCCTGCGCCATGCGCTGCCAGAGGCAGGAGGAGCAACCGATCGTAAGGGAACGTTTCGATGCGGACCTCGGGCGGTTTTTTGACTAATGAACCTGCATAGATGTTGAGGATTTCGTAGGCAAAGCGATCCCAGCAGTCGTCCTGGGTGATCCCCCGATCCCTATAGCCCTCCTTTCGGTCCCTCAAGATGCTATCGAGATTGGAAAGGCATTCATCGTAGAGAAACTGATTGAGGCGGCCGATATCGCGCGCGTCGCGCGCCTGGTCTAGCCCGCGAAAGTAATCGCGCACCGTAAAGAAGTAGACCTTGGCGAAGGAGAGCAGATCCTGAACGTCTTCTTGCCGCAACTTGGGATCTTTGCCCTTGAAGCGAACTTCGTCGTGATCGGTGGTGAAGATGAAGAGGCCGTTGATGACCGGCTCATTCAACGGATCACAGATACGGACGCGCAGAAAGATGTTCTGGGGGCGAGGGTCCGCATCCGGGCTCCAGCCATTTTTTTCGGTGCCGCGTTCCTCGGTGGCACGGGATCTCGGCTTGTTTGACGGCACCGCACCGGAAAGCTGCTCGTCTGTCTCGTCGAAGGGCGGCGACGGTGCGAACGGAAGTTGATCGTCGCGGCCGATCCCAGCACCGGGGCAGCTGAACGAGGCGAAGACGCGTTCCGGGCGGGCCACCAAGCCCACGGTTTTCCAGTATTCTTCGAGATTGACTTTCCGCTTTTTGTCACCGAGCAGGTTTACATCGAGCCTGCGGAAAAATTCCTTATAGGCAGCGTTCAAGGCCGCTGAACGCTCCTGGACCGGAACGCGCGCGCCTCTCAGTTTCCATTTTTTATGCACACTCTCCTGGACCGACTCGAAATCGGGACAGACCCAAACGAACGACTGCTTTGTCTCGCCGGCCCGCGTCAGTTCGTTTTGCAAAGTGGCAGCAAGATCGCTTTCAAGCTGCTGTTCTCGCGCCGGGTTTAAGAATTCGTGCCGAAAATTGCGAAGATGTGGTTTGAGGTTTTTTTCAAAGTACGCCAGTTCGTCTTTGACGATTCCTTCATTCTCGACGGCATTCTGCTCTTTGGCGGCTTGCCCTTTCATATCATCGAGCCATTTATGAAAAGGAGTATCGATTCCCTGGTTGTTGAGCGCGTGCGCGACTTGCTCGCGGGAGAAGGGCATGCTATTAACTTCTTCTTCGCATTCGACTTGGAGCCAATCCGCCAGCTCGCTTGGGGAGAGGGAATCGTCCGTTTTCTTGGCTGAGGGGTACGCATTGGCTCGGAGAAAAAAGGCTTCCAGAAACACCCTGAACAACTTAGCGTATGTTTCTTTCTGCTGTGAAGCCGATTCCGCCCCGATAGATCTCTGGTGCAGCCAGTGGATGACGTGCAGGTGGTTTTGCAGCAGGAACTCGACGGCCGCATTACCAGGGGTTAGCCGATAGATTTCAAACACAGCCACTAGGGCAGTGCGGATCGTTTCAGCGAACTCAATCTGGTAGGGCTCCCCTTGCTCTGGCTTGGCAGGGCGTTTCTCCGCGTTGAGGTCCGTGAGAACCGAATTGAGGTAAGTGGGTTTGAGATGATCGGATCCGCGAGCCAGCAGCCCTTTCTTGAGCCGCAGGCCTTTCACCGCACCGCTCATTTTGTCTTTATCCTGGGCCGCGCTTGGTTGACGGAACAACTCTCGGACGGAAATCAAGTCCTCGAATGAGATGGTCTCCTGTCGGTCATTGACCGATTGCTCCTGGTTGATGAAGACGCTGTCGGATTTCTCACACCAAGGGAAAAAAGACCAGATACTGTTGTCGAACTTGTCTCGGTTGTACTCCTTGGGCAAAGGATTGCTGGGAATCTCCGATTGCGCTTTGTAACTTGCCTGCGTGAATTGAAAAAACGCCTTGACGAAGTTGAACTCGCCTGCATTGTCCCGCTCCAGCGGAATGAACATGGCTCGGTCGGCGGGAAACTGCAAGCGTTCCGAATCGGGTGCTTGAGACATCACCGCGCTCAGGAATGTGCTTATGACCTGGTCGCAGAGTTTCTTCAACTCCTCGACGCTCGGATAGTTGCCCGCTTCGCGAAGCGCCTTCTCCAACCCGTCCAAGCAACGTCGATACCAGTGGCGGTTGAGGACGCCCAAGTAATAACTGTCGGCCTTGTCGCTGCCTGGCTTGTCCTTTCGGACGATAGGTGTGTCCCTTCCTGGCTTGTCCTTGGTAAGTTCGGGAGACTCATCCAGCAACAGTTTCTCATCATCGTCCTGAGCCCCGGGTCCTTTACGAGCCATAGATGCTTCTCCAAAGCGTTAGGGTCTTACGGTCGCCGCGCCCTGCTTTGGCGTCATCAACGGCATCCTTGTCGGGGAGCCAAGGGGTCTTTGCGTTACCAACAAGCTGAGGCCGGCCGTCTGGCGCCTCTGCGGTCAGCGGCAACCACACATTGCCGCTGGTATAATAGCACCACACCGAGTCGCACTTCTCGCTCAGCCGAATCAAGTCGTCGATTGGGAACAGTGCATGGGCGTCTTCCTTCACAGTCTTGAACAGCCAGACTTCTCCGCGATGAATATTGAGTTTGGGCTTGCTCCGCTCCCATAAGTGAATGACTTTTTCATCCGCGCCGCGCCAGCCTATGCGAAGCAGTGGATCGGAAGTGGCCGCCAGGAAACGGCGCACGAAGTCCAGGAGGTCGGCGGCGAATGCGAGCCATTTTGAGTTGCCCTTGTTATAAACGTTGCGAATTGTCCCCAACATTTCCAGAGCCATTTCAACACTAAACGATTGCCTGTCCTTGTTCTTGGCAAGATCGATAATTCGTTGGAGTTGGTTTGTATGATATTCATTGAGTACATCAACGTCGGGAAAATCTTTTAAGATGCCGCTCGCGAGTTTGCCGCTCAATCGCAAGAGATCGGCATGCTTGCTGTCCTGGAGCCATTCGCCGCACCAGTTTTTGAAGACCGATTTGCGCTGACGTTCTTCCTTATCATTCTTGAGCCATTGCAGATATATACATAATAGATTAATAGAATTTCCTGCTTCGGGAGACTTGAGCTTGGCGCGAAGATCTTTTTTTTCCCATGGTGGTTCTTGCTTTTGGAAGACGGTGTGCGCCTCGCAGATTGCCACGTAAGCGTTGAAGAAGATCAGCGACTGGATGACTCGCGTGAGATCGGGTGGGGCGTTCCCGGGCGGTGCGACTAATAGGGCGACCACCGGTTGCCCGTGATGTTCGCGGACGAACGTGAAAGCACTTTGGCGGGCGAACTCGCGGGCGTTTCCTTCTTCAGCAAGCTCTCTGCGCTTGTGTTCGACAAGTTGCCACTGCTCCTTCAAATCATCATGTTCCTTGATCCGCGCGTCGGGGTCGGCCCAGATCTTGAAGTCGACGCCGCTGTCCTCCAGATATTGAATGACGGCACTGTGCAAGCGAATCTCATGCGGCCAGGAAAAGGGAAGATCGAGGGGCCAGGACCGACGTTTCAACAAACTGGGGAAATAGTCTTCCCAGTGCGGTTTATCGGCATGGGGACGAAACTCATTAATGAGCTCACGCCACTTTTGCGGACTGTCGCACAGGTCTTGCAAGAAATCAAACACCTTCTCGAGTGCCTGAAACTTTTCCCAGTCGGCCTTGGCCCATTTTAGATCGGGCAGGCGCTTTTGGAGATTCATCTGCGCTGCCAGGCGCACATAATCGTCATGGATTTCTTCCAACGCCCGCAGTGCGGCAGCGCCATCCTCACTCACCGACGGTGGCTGGCGCGGCACCCCTTTTGCATTCAAATCGTCAAACAGCCAGCGAGCCCGGATTCGAATTCCCAATTCGCTGTCGAACACTCTGGCAATTGGCCGAATATCTGAGAAATCATTGACAACGATCCTGTACTTTTTCGGTCGATTTTTGCGCCCCGCGACCCGGTTGTAAGCCTCGCGAATCGATGTGCGCATTATATCCAATCCCTGCCTTTCGGTACCGGTGATCTTATTCATCACTGCGGCAATCTCTGGATCTAGAACGACGCCCTCTAGCTTGTCCTTGTCCGCACGCAAGCTGGAATAGTGACTGATTGTGTCCCGGATGACCCCTGAAGGCTCGAGGATCTTCTCATAACTTGGAAATGTCAGGACGTTATCGTTTTCGGGGAGAATGAAATTAATGCCGCGCGGCAAGTGGTCTAGGTCATTATCGTAGAGTATCCGCACGCAATCGTTGAGGAGCTCACGGTCATCATCACTGAGCAACATCTCAAGATTCCGGACCGTCTCGAACAAGGGGAATTGGATAAAGACGAGCCTATCCGTACCGGATTCGCTCGCCTTCCGCAGGAGTTGGTGGCTTCGTAGGGCTTCGCGAACGTTAATCTGGGCTTCGTTGCTCCTGCGAATTAGTAACGCCTTGCCAGGATCGTCCAAGTCCGCTTCCCAGGGGTCATTATCTGGCCTGATCAGCCTGAAGTCCAGAACTTTGCCTTTGACCCTGCGCAAATGGCAGCAGAGATGGAACCAATCGACGTCGTAGCCTTCGGTATCCGAGAAGAGCAAATACAGGCCGCCTTCCGTTGAGGCCGAGATCCGTTCGAGATCAGCCAAGTGGCGGGATTGATACTCGTGGCCGGGGAACCAGAGCGACTGAGTCTCTGTGTGGCCTATCTGTAACTCCACGGGAAAAACGCAGTAGCGAATCTGCGCTAGTATAAACGCCTGGATCACGTCCCAGGCTTTCTTCATCTCCAACTCTGGGTCGGTGGCTTTCTTGTAGATCGAGGTGATTCCGCGCTGCTGAAATGTCCGCTTCTGCTCCAGATTGATCCCATCGAGCTTGGCGCCATATTTACTCATCAAGCAAAGCTTCAATTGCCGGTGGTCCCACTCTTGCTCCTTTTCATGGTCCAGACACCATTGAGTCATATTGTAGCCAGCCTGCGGATCCTCATCTTCGTCTTGCGTGATGGGCATCTGTAGGTCTAGCGCGGCAAATACTCGCTGATTCTTCTTCAACAACTCCCGCGCGGTCTCTTTAAAGCTTTGTGCCGTTGGACAACACGGATGAAACTTGAATTCAACTTGCTTTGTCGAAGGCGCGGCCATTGGCCAATGCTCTGCGCGCGCTTTCAAGAAGCTTGTCAGCTCCTCATACCAAGCGAGGGAATCTTCGGCAATCAAGATATGGAGGGTTGGAAGCTGATATGACCGGTTTGTGCCGCTGTGCATGGAAAACTCCGATACCAGCAGTCCCAGGGAACTGTTCCGGGCACAGTTATTAACGATCCTTGAGTTTAGTTTTGGGATTTCCCTTCCGGGGACGCAATGCAAACAATCGTATTCCCTCCGTGTGGATTCGTCAACTAGGAAGCCGGAACTCGAGTTCTGAGAAATCAGGGGTAGTCGTCAGAGTATCCGCTGGTCGGGTGAGGGACACGGCGCCATCGGAGTCGAGCTCGCTCAAACCAACCTTTACAGCCATCGTAGCGGCACTGCGGACAGAATGCACGCGGTTTGCAACAATTACAAATCGAGATCGCGGAATGCAATCGGATCTCTTTTGACTCCTAATCGTGACCGCAACGGTGTATGATCCCTGAAGGATCTCACTGTCTCACCCCTGGAGCCCGCCCATGGCAGAGCCTCTTTCCACAGTCCCCGTCAGTATTGCCTCGATTGTCAACCCGGCCGGGGAACTTCTCTGGACCTGGGACGACGAGTGGGGCTGCTTCACCCCTGCCGATGAGCCGGCCCAAGGTCGGGAGCAGCGACATCGAGAATCCCCACCACGCTGCACGCCGCGCAGCAGCCCGGGTTCTAAGAGTACCGGTCCGTGTTGGCCAGCACGTCCAACTCGAGCCGGAACTGTTCGTTTTGGGTCGCGACCTGACCAGGCGTCGTTACCGATACGAAGTCTATCGCGCCGAGCCCCATCCGGACTTCGCCAAGCGTCTGGCAATCCCGGGGCCTCATCTGTGGCTCACTCCATCCCGCGCCCTCGCTGGCGACTACGACCGGCTCAGCGAGTCCTGCCGGTGGGTGGTCGCCAGGCTGGTCCGTGATGGGCTCCTGCCTGGCCGGAGCCAGTATACGGCAGTTCTTATCATGCACCAGAACCACAACGGGATGGGACAGTTTCTCCTCCGCCACGAACCCGGCTGGGGGTACGCACTACCGACCAAGCGGCGGCAGCCGAGGGAGTCGTACGCTGCCGCTGCCGAGCGTGTCGCCCGGGAGGAACTCGGGCTCGACCCTGCCAAGCTCGGACTCATGCTGGCCAGGGAGGCGGTCGTGACTGCCCGGGATCTATCGCAGTCCGAGCAGACGTCCACCTTCTACTGCCACGGTGTGTTCGAGGCCACTGTCCCCGACCGGACGGCGTTTACCTCGACCAGCCCGCTTGTGTGGGTCAATGCGACGACGATCATCGCCGGTCAGGTCCATGATACGATCGCACACGACGGGAACCCGGCGCCGCCTGCACCGGTCTCTCCGACCGCGAAGCACATCCTTCAGGAGTTGGATGAGCTCCCGATGATCGACCCGGATGTGGTGCTGCTATGACAGAACCAACCTTGCGTCAATCGCAGGCGGCGGTCGCCCTGATTCGTGTTCGGGACGATGCCGGGTGGAAATACTTGTGCCGATGGAGCCTAAGCTGGCAGGCCTTCCACTTCGTTGGCGGCCATCGGGAAGGGGTAGAAAGCTTTCACGATTGCGCAGTCCGCGAAGTTCTGGAGGAGTTGCCGGTCGCTCCAGCGGATGTCTCTGTCGCCACGGAGCCGATGGCTCACCTGGAGTACGTGGCGTTCTCGGAGAGTGCCCGGCAACCGACACACTACGTCATGGAGGTGTTCAAGACCGACCTGAGTGTGGACGCCCTACGCGACAAGGTGGAGCCGCGGCCAGAGAATCGGTGGGTCAGCCGCGACGAGATCCGGGCTGGTCGGGCGGTATACGGCATTCGTGTCAGACCCCCAGCCGACTTGATTCTCAGCAAACTCGGTCTGTGAGGGTCTGCTGTGTTCTTCGACACCACGATGTTGCCACAACGGCTCGCCTTTGTCGAGCGTGAGTTCCCGTTCCCGCTGGCTGTGACCTACGGGCGGATCTGGCAGGAAGTCGCGTCCGATCAACCGATCCCCGTAACGCTTCAGATGAAGGATGCGGTTGAGGTGTTCCTGAAATTCGTGGCGTCAGCGGCTGTGGCCGACTGCCTCAACGCTTGCCCTCCCCGGGAGGTGGCGGGCAAGGTCGTCGCGACACTGTTCAAGCCGCTCGCCAACGGTGCGGTGCTGTTCAACCTTGGGAGTTTGGATGAGGCGGTGGTGTGCTTCGACGAGGCCATCGCTTGTTACCGCGCTTTGGTGAAGAATCGTGGACGCACCGAACTCGCCAACGAACTCGCCAGGTCCAGTACAAACAAAGGTTCGGTGTTACTCAATCTTGGGCGTTTGGGCGAGGCGGTGGTGTGCCTCGGCGAGGCCATCGCCAGCTTTCGCGACCTGGTCGAGCCCCGCGGCAGGAGCGAACTCACCAACGAACTCGCCATGTCCATCATGAACCTGGGTGTCGCGTGTGAAGCTGGCAAGCAACTCCGTGCGGCGGTCGAACACCACGACGAAGCCAATTCGATTTACCGGCACCTATTCCAGGTGCCGCGGTTCGAGATCCTGCCCAACTTGCTCATGGCGAACGCCAACCGTTGGGATTTGGCCGAGGGCCAGCAAGATTGGCACTGGGCCTCAGAAATCATCTTCTTGTGCATCCAGGCATGCGTGACCAAGCAAGTGGCAACCGAAATCACTCCCCTGGACCACCAGCGTTTCGGCGTGATTCTCGCCCGGCTCCGCCGACTGACACCAGACCAGCACGAGTGCCTCTTGGGTGCTGCTGGTGTGCACGCCGACACTCTCCGCCAACTCTTCGAAGATTTGTAACCGACACCGAAGCCCACCATGACGCCCACTCCCGAAATCCTGCGGTTCGCCTGCCCGGCCGACATCACTCGGGTTGAGCTGACGTTGCCGGGCCGCACCGCACACGCGCTTGACCTGGGTCTCTGTGGGACCATCGACGAGGAACTGTCCCTTATTAACCCGGCAAAAAAG
>PLDW01000162.1 GCA_003136315.1 Gemmataceae bacterium
AGGCCGCCGGTTGGAACTGAAGGTTCGCAGACGCTTGAGGTCAAGCACCGGCGGGCTTACGCCGCGCCGCTCGCCCTAATCGGGTATCCTTTCTCCTGCCCACCGCCTAACGGCTTTTCAGGCCGATGATTCGGATCACATTCCAAATCCCGGTGGCGTTCCCGGACGAGTCCTTCGGGAAGAGGGAGCCAAAGGGTGGTGTGACTCCCTTCTTTCTCTGGGGAGTGGGCTGAGGGGAGGGATTCTCCCTGCTGGCCGTTGGGTGCCAATTTTGGTACCCAACGGTGCGTCCGATACTGATGGACCAGTTTCCCGAACTGCGCCAACTTGTCGCCGGGTGGAGGCGTCATATCATGATGTTCCGTCGAACCGGCGTTCCGCTCAGGCCGCCTGCTGCCCGTGCCCGTTTTCGGACGGGCTGAAAGACAACACGATCTGCACCTGCCCCCGGCCACGGTCGGGGTAGATGGAAACGGTCGAACCTATGGTGACGCCCGCAATTAACGTCCACGAATTGACAAAAAATTACGGCCCGGTTCTGGCCGTGGACCAGGTCAGCTTCGAGGTCCGACCCGGAGAACTCGTCGGGTTTCTTGGCCCGAACGGGGCCGGGAAGTCGACCACGATGCGGATTCTGACGACCTTTCTGCCCGCCTCGAGTGGTTACGCCTGGGTGGCCGGTTTCGACGTGATGTATCAGTCGATGGAGGTCCGCCAGAGGATCGGATACCTGCCCGAGAGCGTCCCACTCTACCCCGAGATGCGGGTCGGCGAGTATCTGTCGTACCGAGCCCGGCTCAAGGGGGTCGAGCGAACCGGCCGAACGGCCCGGCTCGACTACTGCATGAGCAAGTGCCGGATCAAGGAGGTCAAGAACCGCTTGCTCGGCACCCTCTCGAAGGGGTATCGGCAACGAGTCGGACTTGCCGACTCCCTTCTCGCCGACCCGCCGGTCCTCATTCTTGACGAACCGACGAGCGGTCTTGACCCGCTTCAGATCCGGGAGACGCTCAACGCCATCAAGGAACTCGGCGGCCAGCATACCGTACTGCTCTCCACCCACATCCTCTCCGAGGTGGACAAGGTCTGCGAGCGGGTGATCATCATCAACAAAGGCCGGATCAAGTTCGACGGCACTCTGCGATCGATCACCGACCGAGAACCGATTTTGGAAGTGGAAGTTCGTGGTCCATTAGAGATCGTTACCCGGTTTCTCCAGGAACAACCGGAAATCGCGTCCGTGAAGGTGGCCTCGGTTTCCGAGGATCTGACCGCTTTTGAAATCAAGACCAAGGATCGCAAGGACTTGAGAGAATCGCTGGCTGTGCGGCTCGCCGCTCGCCAGTGGCCCATCCGACGACTCGACCTGAAAAGAGCGAGTCTGGAAGATGTATACACCTCGGTGGTTCGACAGGACGAGCAAACCGTTCTGGCACCGTCGGCACCCGAGCCCGTCCCGGCAGCGTAATTGCGGACCGGACGGCCGGGCCGCTGAGGGTTTGGGAACACCCTCGGCCCGGTAGGCGGCTGGCTGGGACCTGAGTGCGGCGGTCGGTCCGGGTTGAACCCCGCTCCCCGACATACCTGATCCCCGATCTCCACGACGGACTCCTGATGAGCACCACGACCCCAACAACCGGCCCAACGACCCCGACAGCCGATCCAACGACCCCTGGCGTTGGCGCGACAACCTTGTCCGTCCGACTGGCCGAAACCGCCCCGTCACGGGTTCTGGCCGAGGGTGCAGGGTTCTCCCGGCTGATCGGGTTTATGGGGCTATTTGCCCTTGTCCTTGGGCTGTTCGTGGTGATCACCAACGAGGTTCTCAGCCCACGCATGATTGGGAAGGGCGGCGGGTATCTGTTCGCCGTGTTCGGCATCGCATTGCTGCTGTACCACGCAGCCCGTGACGGGGAACAGGAAATCCGCCGCATGTACGGGATGCTGGCAGTGGTGTGGCTGATCCTGGGGATCGGGGCAGCAGTCGTACCCGGTCCGGTGTTTTCGTCCGCTCCTTCGGTGACCAAGACGAGCGGGTACAATCTCATACCGGCGGTCGCATGCGGAATTCTGAGCCTCCTCTTCGCGATCCCCTACGCACGACACGAGACCGATCAGAAGTACCAGACCGCGACAGCCCTCGGGATGCTCGGGGTCGGCACCTTTCTCGCGATTGGCAGTCTCGCGGTCGGGTTGGCCAAGCCCGATTTCCTGATTGGTCCGGGGATTATCCTGTCCTTACTCGGACTTGGGTTCCTGTGCGCCTACATGGCTCACATCGACACCTCCGAGGGGGTCGGCTATCAGGTCGCGTTCGCCCTGGGGGTCGCCGGTGTGGCGGTGGCACTGTACGCACTCGCCCGGTCGGCCGTCCCGCCGCTCTTGTACGAAGGCCCGAACGCCCTCCGCTCCCCAACGGGGGAACTGGAAACCTGGGCTGTTGTTTCCCGGTTGTTGGCGGTCGTGGTCTTCCTCGGGTTGATCGGGGCGGCCGGGCTCGGCACCCGGTTGCCCCTCTGGCTCCGGAGTACCCTCGGTGCAATCGGGGTGGCCGGGGTGGTTGTTCTCGCTCTGGCTTCATTCCAGGCGCACACCCTGACCAGCCTCCCTCCCCCCTTTCTGGTTCCCAGCGGAATCATCCTGATGGGACTTGGGACCGTCTACCTCGTCGTGGCCCTCGGGATCTGCTCGGACAGCCAATTCGTCACTCTGACCCGGCGGGAACTCTCGGCCTATTTTCTCTCCCCCATCGGATATCTGGTTCTTGGCGGGATGGTCGTCATCCAGTGGGTCGGATACCGAATGTTCATTCAACAGTTGGCGATGTCGGGGATGAGGCAATCGCCGCTCCAGGAGCCTATCGTCAGCGACTACTTCTTTGCTTTGTTCCCAGTGATTGCTCTACTCCTGGAGGTGCCCGCGCTGACCATGCGGTTGGTGGCCGAGGAGAAGAGAACCGGATCGCTGGAAGTCCTCCTCACTGCCCCCGTGAATGAGGCCCCGGTGGTGTACAGCAAGTTTCTGGCGACCTGGGCGTTTTTCATGATCTCCTGGCTCCCCTCGGGGCTATTCCTGATCGCCCTGCGGGTCGAGGTTCCAGAACCATTCGACTACCGCCCCCTGCTCAGTTTCTATGTTGCGTTCGCCGCCCAGGGACTGGCGTTTGTGGCGATGGGGCTGTTCTTCTCGGCACTTACTCGCAACCAAATCGTCGCGGCCGTCCTCACGTTCGTTGGGATGCTTCTCTTTTTGCTGTGCTATTTCCTCCGGTCCGACCAGTCAGCGCTCGGTATGCCGACGATTCTGCAAACTGTGCTCGGCAGGTTGTCATTCGTGACCATGTGGGGGGAGGCTCTGTCCGGCCGTCTCCCACTGCGGGATACGTTCGTGTTCGTATCCCTCGCCGTCTTCTTCCTGTTCCTATCCGTGAAGGTGCTCGAAGCCCGGAAGTGGAACTAACAGCAGTCGGGATGGGGATGAGGCCGGAGCCTCTCCCCATCGGGCGACCTGAAACGCGACCTGAAACGCGGGGGCCACTCCCCCGCCCGCCGGTAGAGCCAACACCCATGAATCCAACCCTGTCCGCCGACCAAAACTCGTCCGACCTCCCCGTGGTCGATTTCGTCCGTGGCCAGCGGCAGACCACGGCCTACTTCTTCCTCGGTCTATCGGTGCTCTTTCTGGTCGCCACCGTCCTACTCGCCGTCCGGGCGTTCCGGGTTCCCAAGGCAGACACCGAACCTGCCTCGGCCACCAAATCACTCGACCCCGAGGCTCCTCCCGAGCCTCCGAAGCCAGAGGTTTCCGATCCGAAGCGATCGAGCTACATGGTTGGGGGGGTGGGGACGTTGGCCGGTTTTATGGTGACCGTCACGGGTGGTGTTGTCTTGCTCGTTGGGTTACCGAAGCCAACTGTCACCCAGCAGCGGACCGAGGCCAGGATGATCCTCCTGGCCGTTGGCGGACTCCTCGGGTTCGCAATGATCGTTTGTGGACTGTTCTACTTTTATCTGTGGGGAGAGAGTCTGACGAAACTGCTTGACAGGGGTGAGCGAAAGGAGTTGCTGTTTGTTGCAGTCCCCTTCCTGATGATCATCGTCGGGGCTGGCCTGACATTCCTGGCGGTGCAACCGGCTCGGACCGAGGAACGGAATAACTCAACCCTGCGGAAACTGGTGTACGGCACCAACTTCGGGCTCGGCACCATGATGTTGTTAGTGGTGTTGATGGTGGCCAATGTGGTTGTGGCTCTGAAGGTGCCGAACAAGCTCGATACGACCGAGACCGGGTTCTACTCGCTGAGTGAGAGTTCCAAAAAATTCCTCGAGAAGCTGACCGAGACGGTCAATCTGTACGTGATTCTCCCAAATTCCGAAGAGCGGGAGGTGAATGACATCCGTCAGTTCGCCATGAACGCTCAGGATGTCAGCGACGGGAAAGTGACGACCCGGTTCATCAGCCCAGTGAGCAACAAGACCGAGTTAGCCCGACTCCAGGACAAGTACCCACGAGTCAGCCGTGACGGCTATGGGATCTTGCTGACTGTTGGGGCGGACGAAAAACGTCACGCCTTCGTCGGGCTCTCGGATCTGTTTGAAATTGACCCCCGAACGCAACGGTTCTCTGCGTTCACCGGGGAGGGAAAGGTGATGAAGGAACTCCGGTTCCTGGCTGACAATGAACAGAGGCCGGTGATCTATTTCACCCAGGGGAACGGGGAGTTGAACCTCACCGGTGGGGCGGACGCCGCACCCGGTCCTTCCGCGACCCGACTCAAGGGGTTCCTGGAGAAGGCGTATCTGGATGTCAAGCCGCTGGTGTTTCCAGTCAAGGACCCGGCTGTCCCGGACGACGCCGCGGTGGTCGTGGTGGCCGAACCCCAGACTCCACTCGGGGATGGTGCAGTCGCAGCCCTGCGGCGATACCTGACCATCCCCCGGGGCGACCGGAAGGGAAAACTCATCGTCCTCGCCGGAGTGACCCCTGGTCCAGAGGGGCGGGGAGTCGCCCGGACCGGGTTGGAAGGTCTGTTGGCGGAACTGAACGTCCGTCTTGGAGACAAGTATCTGTATTCCATCCCAACCCAGGACTCGCCGAACTTCAAGGCTCCGGCCGCAATTATCAACCCGAAAGTCGATAATCCAATCGTTCAAGCCCTCCCGGAAGGGACTGGCTTGCGTCTCTCGCTCCCACGGGAGGTTTCCGCTACCACGACCAATCCGACATACCAGGCCACTGCGTTCCTGTTCACCGTGCCTGGACGCTACACCTGGCTCGAAGATAACCCGATCACGGACCTGGAACAAACACTCCGGGACTTCGAGAGCAATGAAACTCTGGTTGCCAGGAAGGGGCTGACGCGCAACCCCCGGCCAGTGGGTGTGTTGGTGTCCGAGGGCGGCTCTGGGAAAGCGGTTGTGATCGGCAATGCGTTTCCTGTCAGTGATCGGGTAGCGGAACGAGCCCAAAGCAGCACACCCCCCGCATTCGATCTGATCTCCGTTGCCATCGACTGGCTCCGGGACCGGCCTCCGGTTCCCACCGGAATCGAAAGCAAAAAGTACAAGGAATACACCTTCCCCGAAGCTTCGACTGTCGACTTCACCCGATTGGTGTGGTTTCCCCTGGGCCTGGGTCTGTTGGGTGTGACTGGGGTTGGGGCCGGGGTGTGGGTGATCCGGCGAAAGTAGGTCACCAATGGCCCCAAGGTCGCCGCCTGTGTACACCTTCATGGTCCGAAGAATGACCCCGGAGGGGTCACAGCGATTAGCGATTAGCCGGTGGTTGAGCGCAGCTCTACCACCGGTGGCGGGGACAGAGGCTATCACGCGGACACGAATTGACCCCGTGACCGCAAACCGGTGGTGTCGCTGCGCTCAACCACCGGCTAATTGCTACGACCCCTCCGGGGTCGGGGTGATCAGGAAGACGGTCTGGCTGGGGCCTTTGCATTTAGGTTTTTCAATGGCCGCAGGGCAACGCCCTGGGTCTGCTGGAGCGATCGTCCGATGAACTTCCGACTGACCGCCTTACTATTCGGATCCCTGCTCCTGCTCGGGTTGGTGCTGCTTGGCCTGGCCCTCTTCGAGGGGGAGAAACCCCCGTCCGGGGATCTGGTTCTCAGCAAGCTCGCTGGGACCAAGACAGATCAGATCGACACCCTTGAGTTGGAGCGATCAGATGGAAGCCGGGTCGTGTTCAAGAGAGCCGGTAAGGACAAGTGGGTGATTAGCGAGCCTGTCGCCGCCCGGGCCGACTCTGCCGCTGTGGATCGGGTGGTGGAGGCTGCTCTCCGAGCCCGAGCAACGACTTACCCAGAACTCAGCCCGAATCCCGCCGTCCACGGGCTCGATCAACCGAGCCTGCGAGTGACCCTCCGTGAGGGTGACCGATCGGACACCCTGAACATCGGGGATGTGACGATGGGCGGGGCCAAGGCAGTCGGTTTCGTCACCACCCCGACCCGGAAACGGCCGATGGCCGTTCTCCGCTCCGACCTCGATCCGCTCTTCAAGGACTCGTCCCGCACCCAGGGGAAAGCCAGCGAACTCGCCAAGTGGGTGGGGGATTACCGTGCCAAATCGGTCTTCACACTCAATCCCCAGACCGGGGCCGACGATGTGACCGAGGTGAAGATCACGTCCAAGGGGAAAGTGTTGGACCTCACCAAATCCGGCGGGTGGACGTTTACCACCCCGGCTGGATGGGGCGAAGCCTCGGCAGGTGGAGACGCCTCTGCTGCCAACCCGTCGGCGATTACTGGGGTTCGTCCCCTCCTGAATACCCTCGTCAATCTCCAGGCTTCGTCCGCCGATGACTTCATCGCGGACCCGAAGGATCTGAAGGAGTACGGCCTGAACGCGGACAACCCGGACCTGATCCGGGTCGAGATCAAACCGAAGGACGGTTCACCGGAAGTCGCCTTCATTGGCAAGAAGGTGGACGCCACGCCGCCACCTCCGCCAGCATTCCCTGGGGCACCTTCACCGCCGGGGAAAGTGTATGTCCGGGTGGAAGGAAGCCCCGGTGTCATCCGGGCGACTGTCAGTGGGAGCCTCGACGGGGTAGCTGCGATTGTCGCAGATCCGACCCCCCTTCGCGATCGGGATCTGCTCAAGGACACAGCCAGCCGGTTCGACGCCATCGACGTGACCGCTGGTGGCCAGACGGTGAAACTCCGCAAGGCTGCGGGGTCGCCCGAGTGGAAACTTTATGGTGGCCCGAACGACCCCCAGACCACCAACCAGACGGCCGTGACAAACCTCCTCGGACTGGTCACTCAGCCCCGAGTGGTCAAGGACTTCCCGGCCACAAACGACGCCAACTTCGCACCACCCTTGACGGCTGAAATCAAACTCTGGGCCGACGGAATCGAAGCCAGTACCGACCCCAAGGCCGAGCCCAAACTGAAGGGGACGCCCACCATCCTCCAGTTCGGCAAGAAAGAGGCAACCGGTGTGTTCGTCCGGAGGATTCTCCCGACCGGAGCCAAGGCCGATTTTCTGCTGCCTGAAAAGGTGAAAGTGGGGGCCGAGTTCAGCGATACGGACCTGATCGCTGCCATAACCCGAAACCGGCTCGACTACTTGAATCTCGAACTCAAGCCCTTTGCGCTCACCCAGGCGAATCGCCTCACTATCGCGGTGAATGGGAAGATCACTGAAGTCACCTCTGACAAGACCTCATCCACGGCCTTCCCGTCCGGGAAGTGGACTTACGCGCTGCCAGCCGACGTGAAGGGGTTGACGGCCGATGCGGACCTGATCCGGGGCGACCTCTTGAACAACCTGGCGTCGGAGAAACCGGTCCGAATCGTGGCCGAGCAGCCCTCAGACGCCGAGTTAGGCAAATTTGGTCTGGATCCGAAAAATCCGCGGGTGAAAGTCTCGGTCGGCCTCGACGCCGGCCCCACTCCGCCTGCGAATGCGGACAAGGAGAGGGTTTATTACTTCGGCAACGAGACCGACGACCACCAGCACGTCTTCGCTCGGCAGGAGGGTAAATCGCCGGTCTACACGGTGGCCAAACTGCAGGTCGACAAACTCACGTCCGCCGACCTGCGAGACAAGACGCTTGTCCGCTTCGATCAATCGAAGGTGAAGAAAATCAAGGTCCGCGGGTGGCGGGAGAAGACCGGTGGCGAGGTGCTCACGCGGGAATTCGACAAGTCGGGTGGGACATGGGTGGCGGTCACCCCGCCTGGCTACATGATCGACCCGGCGAAGGTGGAGCAGTTCCTTCGTGACATCCAGGCAGTCAAGGTGAAGGAGTTCTTACCTGCTGGGCGGCGGCCGGAGCACCAGTTCCCGCCCGAGCAGGCCGGGTTCGAGATCACGATTGACCTGGACGGTGCCCCGCAGATCGTTCTGAACATCGCGGCACCTGTCGGTGACGGTTCGAGTCGAATCGCCTCCCTCGGCACGGCTCCGACCGACCCACTGTTCACCGTCGGTGCCGACACCCTCAAGGCCTATCGGGACAACCCCGCGGCGTTTGCTCGCTAAATCGTGTTTAGTGTTGTCGGAATTAGTGTTTAGTGTTTAGTGTTTAAACGATGCCAGGACAACACCATTGGCCTACTACTAGCAGATGTTCTCATACAGGAACCCGCAGAGGCAGTCTCATTCCCGGAGCGATCATCGGTCTAACGGGAGGGCGAGGCTCCTGCCGAGCTTCACCAGC
>PLDW01000423.1 GCA_003136315.1 Gemmataceae bacterium
GGAAACGATCGAACGCCACATAACCCACATGGCCACAGAAGACCCATTATGTGCTGCAACACATAATGGGTCGAACACATTCTGAGGCGAGAAATACCGCAGCAAGTCGCGGATCAGGTTGCCTGGGCAGTTCCCAGGATAACCCCGGTCGCCATATTCACCGGCCTCGGCGTTGTGGTACAGGCTCGTCAGTCCAGGGACCGGGCTCCGGTTGATTGGGGCCAGAGGAAGCTTGGCATAGATCGAACGCTTCGGTTGCGATGCGGTCTCCGAGAACCGCCCGGCAAGTCGGGCGGCGTAGAACGGGTTAATGGGTGTCTGGTGCATGGCGTTACTCCTTCCCGTTCCGTTCGGCCAGATAGTGCTGGTAAGCTGTCCGGTCGAGTTCGCCGAAGCTCTCTGCGTTTTGGTCGCACCAGTGCCGCGTGTCGGTCAGCAGGTCCACGAGGTTGAGCTTGGCATCCGAGTCTGAGTAGCTTTGAAGGGCATCGGCGCATCGAGCAACACGCTTCGAGTTCAAGTCCAAGTCCACAGTGTCCGGATGGAGTTCGTCAACGACCTCATCGACGTCAGCCCAGGTCAGCCCGATTTCCGCTCGGTAAGTGCGGTCGCATGCCTGAAGCACCTCCCATGCCTGTTCGCGGGTGAGATGCGGATAATGGGATAGCAGCATGTCTGCGTCCCAGATTTGGGCGATAGCGCGGTGCTCAGCAAGCAATCGAACGACGTCGATCGTCTCGCGGTGGCACAGGACGGAATTGATGACGGTATCGACCGCCGCTTGGGTCTTACCCGTAAGATCCTTCAGGGTTGGGCCGACAACGTCGGCGAGTTTGATCTCGATTTCGTAAGTCATGGTTTTGTTCTCCTTGATGGTTCGAGGCCGCGCCGATCGCGGCCTTTCCGAGGGGCACAGGAGCCGCCCCTCAGCCGGGAGCGACAGCGTACCCGTCAAGCGAAAGGCCGAAGGCTTCCGCCAGCGGAAAGCGGCCTTGGCAGCTTGCGGGTCTCGGCGGGGCGGCTATGACCCCGGATCAGGAAGGCCGCGGGCGCGGGCAGGAGAAGGAAGGAGCAAGACGGGAAGGGAAATCCGATCGACGAATCGGTTCGGTCCTGCCAGCGGGTCTGGGGATCAACGGGTCAGGAGCCCGTCATCGGTCGAGATGCACTGGAGTGAATCGAAGCGTGTGCCTACGATCCGAATTATCCGCATTCCTGTGGCTGGCGGCGCCAACCTGATGAGACAGTCGGGTCAAAATGTCGTCAGAAGTCTGTCGCTTGGGATGAGGATGGCGACCCGGAAGGAACCCGGTCCCGAAACGCTCCGGTCTCGAACAGTTCGTAGGCAAGTTCGCGGACGTAGCGGCTATCGTCAATTCGGCCCTCGCTGGCGGCGAGGAATCCGGCGGCCAGGGCGCACCAGTTAAACCGGTTCTCCCAAACCAGGCAGTCGATCTTTTCAGATGGCTGCGTCTCGTCACTCATCCGAGATCAACATGGCGAATTGCCATTCCGTGATGTCCCCTGCTGCGAGTTGCTCGATGAGGTGGTACTTCTCCACATCGGTTAACTTCATGTCTCCGCCATTCAGGTCCAGAAAGAGCCGACAGGCGACGAGAGCGGTTCGTTTGTTGCCATCGACGAAGGGATGATTGCGAACCAGAGCGGATGCATAGGCAGCGGCGAGTTCGGCGATCGTGGGTAATGGCTTTTGGTAAGCGAACAGTTGCTGTGGCCGGGCGATTGCTGCTTCAAGGAGATGAGCATCCCGGAGCCCCGGCGCTCCGCCATTTTCGAGGATCTGACGGTGGTGAATCATCCGGACAGCTTCAAGGCAGATCCAGATCGGCTTGCCGCTCACGATCTACTCGGCGAGCTTCCGCAAGACATTGCGGTCCTCGTGCATGATTTTTGCCGCTCGTTCCAGTTGGTTCGCGAGTTCGGGGTCGTAGGGGCTGAGTTCGACCCCGTTCGTCGTCTCGATTGCGAATAGCTTATCCCCTTTGTCGACCCGCAGCTTCGCCAGCAGGTCTTTCGTTAGCACGACTCCGAGGGAATTTCCGATCTCGGTCAGTTTGAGTTCACGCATGGATACCTCATGACAAACATTATTACATATGTAATTACATTATGCAAGGGTTCCCTCGTCCCAGGGTCACTTCAGGTAGCCGTGGCTTTTGAGCCAGGGTTCCAGAACGACTTCGAGGATGTCTTGCACGGTATGCGGACTCTGGCCAGCGAGTTGCCGCTCAAGGGACGCCCGCTTCAAGGCCACCCCGATGTCCGATCGTAGCCTAGTCGTCAAGGGGGATCGGCCGAGACTCTGCTCGGGCTGCTGTTCTGCTTGAATGTTTGACGCGGGGGGCAGCGGAATGGTGGCCTGATCTGCCACATCTGATTTCGGCTTTGTCGGCTTCGTCGTCGGCGCTCTCTTCGCCTTCCTGGCTTCGGAGAGGAAAGCCCTTTCCTTTTCCGGGTCTGCCTTCGGGGTAGATTTCAGGCCCTCGGCCAAGGGGCGGCGCTTGACCATGCCTACCTCTTCGCCTTCGAGGATCGAGTGGGCTGCTTTGTGGCTCGCCTGCTCCTCCCCTTGCGTTCCGGTAGGATTTCGCGGAACAGGGAGCGGATCTCGTCGCCGGCTTCCCGGCCCCTCGCCCCGAATCCCCAGACCAGTAAGCCCTGGCCGGGCGCATCGGCGTAGATCTGGCGGTGAACGATGGCTGTCCTGGCGAGGGGCAGGTCGAGTTTCGTAGCCGCGTCCTTCATATCCCGGGTGAGTCGATAGTTCTTGCCGACCATGCTGAGCGCGATGACGGCCTTCGGATGGCCGGCGCGGATGCTCTGGGATTGGCGGAGAACCTCGGTCGCCTGGGCGAGCGCCCTCACCTCCAGCATCGAGGCTTTGCACGGGGCGATGGCGAAATCGGCCCGGAGGAGCAAGGTTCGGCTGGTATCGGCATCGCTGCCCGGTCCGTCGGCAATGACGAAGTCCGCCTCCTTCCCGAGGCCCGGCAATTTGTTCAAGATGTCGTCGGAGCTGGTCAGACGAACCGCTTTCACCTTTGGGGCCGCCTCGACGATCCATCCCGACGATGAGCCTTGAGCATCGCAATCGGCCAGAGTGACCGA
>PLDW01000441.1 GCA_003136315.1 Gemmataceae bacterium
CACGGGGTTCTGTCGCTCGACGTCGGTGGCCTCGAACGTCTGGTGGTCGATCTCTCACGGGCGGCCAAAGCCCAAAACCACCGCGTCAGCGTGGTCTGCCTCGAACGCCCTGGCGTGATGGCACCGGACCTTGTGGCCGCCGGGGTGACGGTCGTCTCCCTGAACAAGCCACCGGGTCGTCACCCCTCGCTGATCGCCACTGCGGTGGCTCTGTTCCGGGAAATCCGGCCGGATATTCTGCACACTCACCAGATTGGCGCTCTCTGGTATCTCGGCCAGGCCGCCCATGATCGCCGGACACCAGTACTTCACACCGAACACGGCAATCCCATCGGGCGTGCGGTGGGATGGCTTGGGCGACTCCGGGCTCGCCTGTTTTGGCATCGCGCGGCCCGGTTCGCTGACCGTTTCTGTTGCGTCTCGGGCGACATCGCGGCGGCCGTCNNGTGTCGATCCCCCCCCCCCCAACGCAGCTGGTGCTGTGCGAGCGGCAGTCGGAATCCCGGCCACCGCCCAGGTGATCGGGACAGTCGGTCGCCTGACCGAGGTGAAACGCCAGGATCTCCTGCTCCGTGCCACCGCCGGCCTCTGTCGAAAGTTCCCCGACCTCCATCTTCTCGTCGTCGGGGACGGCCCCGAACGCACCGCCCTCGCGGCCCTAGCAGTCGAACTGGGAATCAGTGACCGAGTCTGCTGGGCGGGGTATCGGCCGGACCCGGAACGTTATCTGGCTGCGATGGATGTGTTCGCGCTCACCAGCAGGTCCGAAGGGCTGCCGCTTTCGCTCCTCGAAGCGTGGGCCGTCGGGAAACCCGTCGTGTGTTCTGCCGTCGGGGGCATCCCAGGCGTTGTGACATCTGGCCATAATGGGCTCCTCTTCCCAAGTGGCGATGTCGGATCGCTCATCGCGGCCCTATCGACCCTGCTCTCTGACACGACGATTGCTTGCCGCATCGCCCAGGCTGGCCAGATTCTCGTCCGGGAGCGGTTCTCCTTTGCACGTATGGCAGCGGAGTATGAGTCTCGATATCTCAGCCTGATCGCGAGCGGGGGTCGGTGATGCGGATCCTCTGCCTGACGAATTTGTACCCCAACCCGTACCAGCCGCATCGGGCTCCGTTTAACCGGCAACGGCTTCGGCTCATGAATGAGCAACATCCGACCCGCGTCATCGCTCCAATCGCCTGGACCAATGAATTCCGGGCTCGCTGGGCAGGAGCCAGACCGCTCCCCTCCGGGCGGCAGGTCACCCTCGACGGGATGATCATCAATCACCCTCGCTACTATTTTCCCCCTCGGGGGTTCAGAGGGTGGTACGGAAGGTGCTTTCTGGGCTCGGTAGCGGGGGTCTTCCGGCGAGTCGTGAACGAGTTCCGGCCCGATATTGTCTACACTCCGTGGGCCTACCCGGACGGTTGGGCAGCGGTCCAACTCGCCCGACGAGTTGGCCTCCCGGTGGTTCTTCACGTCCTCGGGTCCGATATCCGACTGCTGGACCGGTATCCGTCCAAGCGTGGCGGAACGACGGAAGCCGTCCGGACAGCGGACGGGGTGGTCGCCGTAAGCCAGGAACTCGCAGGGCGACTACGAGATCTGGGTGTTGCACCGAACAAGATCCGGGTAATCTTTGACGGTGTCGACTCATTCGTCTTCCACCCGGGTTCCTGCATCAAGGCCCGGACCCAAGTCGGCGTATCCGGCCCAGGGGCGGTGATTCTTTTCGTCGGCAACTTGGTCCACGTCAAAGGCGTGGACACCTTGCTCGCGGCCTGCCACCAGTTACGGTCGTCAGGGCTGGAGTTTCAGGTGGTGGTGGTCGGCCAGGGACCCCTGGCTCCGGCCCTGCGAGATCTGGTTGGCCGACTGGGTCTATCCGGTTCCATTCGGTTCACCGGCTCGCTTCCTCAGGGGGATCTACCGGACTGGTATCGAGCCGCCAATGTGCTTGTTCTTCCCAGCCGGTCGGAGGGGGTTCCGAACGTTCTGTTGGAAGCATCTGCGTGTGGAACACCCTGGGTGGCTACGAGCGTCGGGGGCATTCCCGAGATCGCTCATCTCGGAGCTAGCCGGGTGGTGCCTCCCGACAACCCAGGATTGCTCGCCGAGGCAATCCGCGAGACCCTCACGACCCCCCCGCTACGACCTGCAACCGGTCCCCGGTCCCTCACCGACGCCGTGGCCGAATTGGCAGAGTTCCTCGAATCGGTTCTCCACGCGAATCTGGACGGAGTCCAGGTGGGTGGCTCCTGGTGACCCATGCCCCTTAGCTCCCAAACTCAGCCTCAGCTCAATCGGTCCGACGGACCTGTGGTCGGCCGCGATATGCTCTGTTTCAGCCACGATTGGACCGGAGATCCGCTCTCAAAAACTCACTTGATGCGGTTATTCGCCCGTAAGAATCGGGTCCTGTGGGTGAACTCGATCGGATATCGGACACCCTCGCTCGGGAACAAAAAGGATCTTGGCCGCCTCGTCCGGAAACTCCGTGATGCCGCCACACCGCTACGGGAAGTCGAACCGAACCTCTTCGTGCTGAGCCCACTTGCTGTCCCACTCTGGGGTTGGGCGGGAGTCCGGTCGTTCAACCGTCGGTTCCTCCGGTGGCAAGTTCGAGGGGCGATGCGACGACTCCGCTTCCGCCGTCCGATCAACTGGGTGTTCAACCCCGCGGCCGGGGTTCTTGCTGGGGATCTGAACGAAGATAAGATCGTCTATTATTGCGTGGACGAATACACTGCTTTCTCCGGGGTCGACCCAGTGGCTCTGGCCAGGGCGGAAGCCCGGGTTCTCGATAGGGCCGACCTGGTCATCGTCTCGGCCACGCGGTTGCAGCAAACCAAGCGGTCGCCGACCGCCCCAACCGTACTCGTTCGACACGGGGTCGATTACGATCACTTCCGGACGGCTCTCAACCCCGGAACCCAAGTTCCTGCGGAGATTGCCGGGCTACCCCACCCGGTGATTGGGTACTTCGGCCTGATCGCCTCGGATTGGGTCGATATCCCGCTCCTGGTCCAGTTGGCGCGAAGTTTTCCGGGCGGCTCGCTGGTCCTGCTCGGGAAGGCGACAATGGATGTGAGTCCGCTCCAGGCCGAGCCAAACGTTTATCTTCTGGGACGCAAGCCTTACGAATCGCTCCCCAGTTACTGTAAGGGGTTCGATGTGGCTGTGATTCCGTTCCCGGTGACCGAGGTGACGTTGAATGCCAACCCACTCAAAGCTCGCGAATACCTGGCTGCGGGACTGCCAGTAGTCTCGACCCCGATCCCTGAGGTGGAGTTCCTCGGCCAGGTCCACATCGGCCGGACCGTGGAGGAGTTCGTCGCGGGAGTTCGTCTGGCTCTTCGAGAACCGGGGCCGTCTCTCACCCGCAGCCAGTCGATGGCGACCGAGAGTTGGGCCGCCCGAATGGAAGAGGTGCATCAACACCTCTGCCACGTCACGGGGGGCTGATGCGACTCCCATGACACCCTACTGCAAGCGGCTTCGACTGATGTACCTCATGGGCTATGAGCCCCGGGGAACACGTACAGTCGACCACGCAATCCTGGGCCTCGCCCGATCTGCTGCCGCAACGGGATGGCGCGTCACCTTTGTGTTCACAGCCCACCCGCCAGAGGCGTTCCGTGATGCCCTTGCCGCGACCGGCGCGGAGTACGCTGTCTTTTCTTACCCTCTGACCTGGCGGGGAGCCCGGAAGCTGGCGAGGACGTTTCGTGGGACCGAGCCTCACCTCCTCCTGACGAGCTACCTCTCCCCGTTCCACTTGCCGATCCTCTGGCTCAAGCTGTCGAGATTCGCCCGCCGGTTGGTCGTGATTGACCACGCAAGCGGGTCGGGCTCCTCTCCCGGACTCCTGGGTCGGCTCCTGCGGCGGGTACGAGGGTGGCTGGTGGGTCGGATCGTCGACCGGTTCATCGCTGTCTCGGGGTTTGTTGCCCACCGCCAGCGTGAGCGGGCCTACCTGCCCGCAGCCAAGGTCCAGGTGATCCCGAATGGGGTGGATTGCAAGCAGTACACGGCCACACTGCGACCAGTCGATGCGATCGTCCAGGTGGCGTTCGCTGGCCAGTTGATCCCGGAAAAAGGGCTCAAGACCCTCCTGGAGGCGTACAGACGGGTCCTGTCCGAACGCCCTGACGGGTTAGCTCTGACAATTGCCGGTCAGGGTCCGCAGCGGGAGGAGTTGGAGCGATACTGTCGGGACCACGCACTGGACCGGGTCCGATTCCTTGGCCACACCGACGAGATCCCGGCTCTTTTTGGCCGGGCGGATGTGGTGGTCGTCCCATCCGAGTGGGGT
Organism: Gemmataceae bacterium; assembly: GCA_003136315.1. Lineage (GTDB taxonomy): Bacteria > Planctomycetota > Planctomycetia > Gemmatales > Gemmataceae > Urbifossiella. The sequence goes on from PLDW01000441.1 coordinate 4,304, forward strand.
GAGGCATTCGGCCTCGTCGCGATCGAGGCGATGGCCAGCGGAGCGGCCGTCCTGACGTCCGACGCGGGTGGGCTGCCCGAGGTCGTGGGGGACGCCGGGGTTGTATTCCGCGCGGGGGACGTGGCCGACCTCGCGGCCAAGCTCCAGGCCCTGGTTGTCTCCCGCTCCGAGCGGGAAAGGCTCGGAACTCTTGCCCGGGCTCGGGCCGAGGAACAGTACTCGCTTTCTCGGATGATCGACGGTCGCCTCGCCATGTGCGACCGGGTTTTCCACGGTCTTCTCGCCCAACCCGAATGCCCTCACTAACCTGTGGAGGGTCGCAACAGTGAAACTGTTCCGTCTCATCGCGTCAGATATTCGCGCGAAGTCACAATGGTGTTACGAACGGAATGACTGGAAAGGAATAATCAAGGTATTTATGACGGATGGAACTCCTGCCATGATTTGTTATCGCCTGATGCAGTGGGCTCGGCGGTGGCGACTCACTCCCCTGGAACTGGCGTTTAACCGTGTCAACACAATTTTTTGTGGGTGTATTATCGGGCGTGGGGCCGAGTTTGGACCTGGCTTCGTACTTGTACACTCGCTTTGTGTGGTCATCAATGGGGGTGTCCAGGGGGGGGCGAATGTGCGAATCGAGCATGGGGTGACGATTGGAGCAGAAAAGCGGAAAACACCAGTCATTGGGGACGATGTCTTTCTCGGCGCTGGGGCGAAGGTAATCGGCGGGGTCACGGTGGGGACCGGGGCAAGGATCGGCGCAAACGCTGTGGTTCTGGCCGACGTTCCGCCCCATTCCACCGCGGTCGGCGTTCCGGCTCGGATCGTGCGATATCGCGATCCAACGGCCCAAACTCCGGTTGGGGAAGGAGAACCGTCTGCGACAGGCCCCCGCGAGTCTGGAGCCGTCTGAAAAAGCCTCGGTATGGGTGTCCTCTTCTCCACCTGAGCTGCGTTTTTCCGGGTGTCGGAAGATCCGACAAATGGTCGAGGCGATTCTTGTCCGGCCGAAAAAAACTTGCGATTGGGTTTGACAACGAAGGAGTGCCTCCCCATCATAACCCCTGACCTTCCCCGCTTGCCTTTTTTGCCGGTGCCACCTGAGTATCAATTTTCGTTAAGCATTTTGCGAAGGTGGCACAAACGATACATGACGTGAGTTGTCGAACGAAGACCTCCGTCAATTTGCGATCCCTTACATAACGGCTCCACCACTCTATTGCATACTCGCAATACGTGGTTTACTACATAATTGTAGTGGCAATTAGGTCTCCGTCTCTCCCGTGCCCAGGACATCCCGACGAGGCCCCTCGCCATGACAGCAACCACCCAACTCCTCGCCGCGGCGACGCTGGGAAGTATCGTCGTGGTTGCGTATGTGTATTTAGGATATCCGATACTCGTTTGGTTCTGTTCACGACTCTTCGGTCGGCCACCAGTTCGTCCGAGTGTGCCGGACACCGACCTGCCGATGCTGACACTGATGATCGCGGCCTACAACGAGGAACGGGACATCGGCGAACGAGTCCGGAACGCCCTCCAAACGAATTACCCGGCCAGTCGGCTTCGGGTTGTGGTTGCGTCCGACGGTTCGACCGATGCGACAAATGCAATCGTGGCCGGGTTCCGAAACCCCCGTGTCAAGTTATTTGCATTCCCTGTGCGGAGGGGGAAGGCAGCGGTCATCAACGATGTCCTGGGTCAAATCCGGGATGGGGTAGTGATGCTCTCGGACGCAAACACCACGATCGATCCGAACTCCGCCCGTCATCTGGCTGCGTGGTTCGCGGATCCGTCGGTTGGGGCGGTCTGTGGCCGGCTCGTTCTGACCGACCCACAGGTCGGGCGGAACGTGGATAGTCTCTACTGGAAGTACGAGACTTTCCTCAAGAAATGTGAGAGCCGGCTCGGAGCCCTTCTCGGCTCCAACGGGGGGATCTACGCGATCCGCTGGAGTGTGTTCACCCCGATCCCAACCGACACGCTCGTGGACGACTTTGTCCTACCGTTGCTGGCTCGGTCTAACACCGGGTGTCGGATCGTGTACGACCGTGATGCGGTTGCCTGCGAGGAGACCCCGGCAAGTATGATCTCGGAGTTCCACCGACGCGCCCGGATCGGGGCCGGTGGGTTTCAGAGTATCGGCATCCTGTGGCGGCTTCTGTTGCCCCAGCATGGTTGGGTGGCGTTCACTTTTCTGTCACACAAAGTGCTCCGTTGGGTCTGTCCGTTCTTCCTCTTGGCGGCACTCGGTCTGAATATTCTGTTGCTGGATGAGCCACTATTCCGGGCACTCTTCGCCGCCCAGTTGACCTTCTACGCCCTGTCCCTGTGCGGTGGATCCATCCCCGCTCGACCGCGTGCTCTTCGCATTCTTCGGCTTCCCGCCATGTTCACGATGATGAACGCGGCCCTGTTTGTCGGGTTCTGGCGGTGGGCTCTGGGGCGACAGAAAATCACCTGGCGGAGGACCCAGCGGGAAGTAGGCGATCGTGTCCTTGTGTCGGAACAGCCGCCCTACCCCAACCGAGTCACAACGCTGGGGGCCTCGGATCAGGTGACCTTCGACGCCACCGCGCACGACGCTACCCGGATGGATTCGGTTCCGACCGCACCGGCCTTACTGAGCCACTCGGAGGGTCGATGAGCCCGTGGTGGCTGCTCGCTCCGGCCACCGGTTTCGGGCTTGGGGCCGCCATTGGCTGGGCCGGGCTCCGTCGGAAGGGGCTCCACCGGTGGCTGCTGCCCTACCTACGATCTTGGCGTCAGCGGCGAGACCCACGGCCGGGCGAACTGGTCCACGTGCTGCTGTGCATATGCGACCATTTTGAGCCGAAACGAGGTGGGGCGACACCAGAAGTGGCCCACTGCCGGGTTCGCCGGTGGGTCGAGGAGTACCCGAAACTGTTCGGGGGCTTCCGCGACAGCGATGGTCGCCCGCCAAGGCATACTTTTTTCTATCCCGTGGAGGAGTACGAACCGCAATACCTGGAGATGCTGGCCGGGCTGTGCCGGGCCGGATACGGGGAGGTTGAGGTCCACCTGCACCACGACAACGACACCGAGGAGAACCTGCGGCGGACGTTACTCGACTTCAAACAGACACTCGCCGACCGGCACGGTCTCTTGTCCCGTGATCGGCAGACCGGCGAGGTGGTATACGGGTTCATCCACGGGAACTGGTCGCTCGACAACGCCCGGTCGGACGGTCGGTACTGCGGGATCAACAACGAACTGGATGTCCTTCGGGAAACTGGCTGCTACGCCGACTTCACCCTCCCCTCAGCCCCGAGCGAGACCCAGACCCGGACGATTAACCGGATCTACTGGGCAGTGGACGACCCCAAGCGACCAAAATCGCACGACCGGGGCCAGGATCTGGGTCAGGGACCGAGGCCAGCGAACAGCCTGCTGATGATCCAGGGGCCGCTCCTGTTGGATTGGACGGTGCGAAAATGGGGAATTTTTCCACGGATTGAGAATGCGTGCTTGCAGAGAACCCAACCACCCGATAAAAACAGATTGAACCTTTGGCTCCGCGCAGGCGTCAAGGTCGCCACGAAGCCGAGTTGGTATTTCGTCAAACTCCACACTCACGGGGCTTACGAAGCCAATCAGGACGTGTTGCTGGGACCGGCGATGGTCCGCTTCCACGAAGACCTTCAGGAGCGGGCCAGAGAAGATGCGAGCTTCCGGTTCCACTACGTCACGGCCCGCGAACTGGCGAATCTCTCGATCGCTGCCGAACAAACCCCGACCGGCGAACCTGCCGGATTGATGAACTTCCGCTGGGCCTGATGCGTCGGAAGAGTATCGGTCATCCCTGTGTCCCCCTCCTCCCGCCCATCGGGAGATCACTGGAGAGATGCCCCATGAGGTTTCTTCGTCCACTCCACCTGATCGCTACCGTCGTGGGGCTCCTGGCCTTCACCGGTTCGGCACAGGCGACCTTCAGTCTTACCATTACTGGAGGGGCAACCTACTCAGATTCCACGAGCGGCTCGTCGCTGATGGGGAGTTTGACGAATCTGACCTATGGTCTTAACTACAACCTCTCGACGACTGATTTGGCACAACTGTCTCAAATCTCGGTCAACAGTTTTCAATTATCCAACAACACAGTCAACACCCAAACCTATCAGGTCACCATTACCGAAGATGCGTTCACGAACTACATCGGTGGCGGCTCTTATCTAACCGCGAGCTACCTTGCGATTGGTTCATCTGGCAACTCTGTCAATTCCACGACAACAGCCACACCCGGAGTGGGTGGTGTTGTCACAACGCCAAACATTTCGCCCTCCACGTCTCCGGGCACCGCATTTGGCGGCTATGCAGTTTTCACCAGGACGCCGGGTACGGGTATGATTTCAATCACCTTTAATTTGTCGCTCCAAGCGTTTTCCGGCGTCTTTATCGAGAACGGGTCGGGTGGAGGGGCCACTCTCACGCCTACCCCGGCCCCTGCGACAGCTCTCATGGCCGCAGCTGGCTTGCCGTTACTCGGGCTCATGCGGGTTCTTCGGCGTCGGAAGGCTGAACTTACTGCATGAATTGCCCGTGCAAAACAACCCCACCAGTCGACACTGGGGGCATCCGCCCCCAGTTCAGTTTTTCTCGTCCAGCCAGCACTTCTCACCGCGATAGAGATTAGAGGATTCATACCCAGTGCCGATCGTTCGGAACGGCGTCTGTGTCCCCTTTGTGAATCCCCTCCCTCCGTACTATCGTAATCATTTGGGATACTGCCGCCCGAACGCTTTCCGCAGAATCGACGATGAGTCTCCCTCACGCTTTGGTGTGAATAAGACTTAACGCGACCTCTCCCACCGGCGACACTTACGTATGACGCACACGACTCTGAATATTCGGCTCCTGATAGGGTTAGTGGTGACCTCCGTAGCCCTGACCGGGGGCGTCCACTGGCTTCACAGCCAACAGGCCCGCAAACAGGCCACGGTGCTGAAGGAACAGGCGGAGTTGGCCGAATCCGGCAGCCCCTTAAAAGCCGCTGGTTTCTACCGGCGGTACCTAGTCTTTGCACCGCAGGACCATGAGGCACGCGCCCGGATGGGCCTGCTTCTCGCGGGACTCGCCCGGACGCCGAACGACCGGTTCGCTGCCTATCTCGTCCTGGACCAGGCAATCAATGGCATCCCGGACCGCGACGACATCCGCCGCAAGTGCGTCGAACTCGCACTGGGGTGCGGTCCGGACCTTGCCGCCCAGACCCGCGAGCACCTCGCTGCGTTGATCCCGGAAACCGAGAACCAGAACGGTGTGCGAGACGGCACCCGCCCGGCCTCCCGACCGCGACCCACGGACCCGGAACTGGGCGAATTGTACTTGCTCCTTGCCGATTCCTACTTGCTTCAGGCCAATTTCGGGGAGGCCGAACAGCGGCTGCGGCGGGCGACCGAGAAAAAGCCCGATCTGTTCAGTGCGTATTCCAACCGAGCACTCATCCTCTACCAGCGGCTTCAGCGGGAGAAAGAGGGGGATCAGGTCATCGAAGAGTTGGTGAAATCCCCTGCGGGGCAGAACGCCGCCCGGGCTCACCTCGAAGCCGCCCGATACTGGGGGATTACCCGCCGTGATGACCGCCGTCGGAACGCGATCGACCAGGCCAGGGCGATCGCCCCGGAGGATTTGGAAGTCCAGCTTGCCGTCGCCCGCCTCGCCATCGAACGCGCTGGGGAACTCGCTGCGAAGCCCGATGTCGAGGGGAGCCGGGAAGCCATTGAGGCAGCTAGAGCCATCCTCCGCCGAGCTGCCGAGTTACACGCAGGGCCGTCCAACACGGAGCCGGCGGTCAACCTCGCCACCCTTCCGGCTGCCGAGCGATTTCGTCGCCTCCAGATCGGTGATCTCTTCTCCCTGGCAGTGTCTGTGGAAGTTCGGGCTGGCGACCTGGTCGCCGCGGAGAAGTTGGCCTTGAGGGGAACGACCTCGGCCCCGGAGTCCCCCGAAGTGTGGCTCTCCCTGATCGACGTTCAGATCCGTCGGGGGGAGGTTGATCGTGTCGAGGACGAGCTGGCGAAGTTGGAGCAAGCGGGCTACCCGAAGCAAGCTCTGGATTACCACCGCGCACGGGTGATGGTCCTCAGGGGGGAGTGGCTCCCGGCCGCCCGATTGCTCGACGAGGCGATCCGTGACCGGGATACGCTTGGCGAACTTTTATACCCTGCGAGACTCCTGGCAGGCAGGTGTTACGAGCACCTGGGCGAACTCGACCGCCGGTTTGAACATTACCAGGCAGCGACCACCGTAGATCCCCGTGATCCGCTCTGGTTGCAGGCTGTGGAGCGTTATGCCGCAACGCTGACCGCGACGGGGCAGACCTCGGAAGCGATCCTTGTGTATGAAGGGTTGGCGGCCCGGGCGGCAGGTGCTTACGCTCCTCTTGCCCGGCTTCTGATCGCCACCACCGCGAGCAAACCCGCCGGGGAGCAGGACTGGCGGATCGCAGCCCAGGCGGTCGCGCGGATTCCTGAGGGGGTGGAGAGCGGTGTGCTCAAGGCTGAACTCGCGGCGGCCAGGGGTCACCCGGCGGAGGCACGCGAACTCCTGAGAGCGGCAGTCAGTCGGTATCCGAAGGAGTTGAGCCCAGTTCTCGCCCTTGCGATCCTGGCATATCGCGAGAACGCACTGACGCAAGCGGCAGAGCAGATCGCCGAGGCGAAACAGAAGTTCGGTGATCGGGTGGAAATCCGGCTCACCGAGGCCACCTTTCTCCCCACTCCGCTCACTCCGGCCGCAACGGCCACGCTCTCGCGGCTCACCGAAGGGACCGAGAACTGGTCCACCACCGACCGGCGACGACTCCTCCAGTTCGTGGCCGGTCTTGCGGCTGCCGCTGGCTCTCCGGATCTCGCTGTCCGGCTTTACGACCAGATGATCACAGCCACCCCGAACGACCTTGGGGTTCTCCTCTCGCGGTTCGACCTGGCCATCCGCCAACAAGACGAGGCATCCGCCCAGGCCACGTTGGATCGAATCCAAAGCGTGGATGGTCCGACCGGAGCCGGAACCCGCTCGGCCCAGGCATCACTGCTCATCTGGCAAGTTCAACGCGGCGGCGACCGGAAGAAGCTCATTGATGCGGCTGAACACCTCCAGGCGGTCCAGAACCAGCGACCGTGGTGGGGACGTGTGATCCTGGCCCAGGCCCTCGTGAGTGATCTCAACAGGGACTTCGCGACGGCAGCCGTGAAGTACAAGGACGCGTTCGAGGCGGGAGAACGAAGACCCGAGACCGTCCGCCGGCTTCTCGAACTCTACTACGAACTCCAGCGATACCGGGATGCGGAGGCCCTCCTCCGCCAACTCCCGGCTCAGGACCGTCTCCTCTCCGGGGACGAGTTGCTGGTGGCAGAACTGTCGGCCCGGTCGGGAAACTTCCCCCGGGCGCTCGAGTTTGCTGCCCGGGCCATTCCGGAGGATTCGACCGACCCGAAACGACTGATCTGGCTCGCCCAGCTTCGACGACTGGGTGGACGGCCGAGCGAGGAAGTGGAAAAGCCTCTTCGGCGAGCGGTGGTCGTGGGAAAGGACCAGCCGGCGGCGTGGGTCGCTCTGGTTCAGTGGCTGGTGGGGGTGGGTCGCAAGCCAGACGCCGAATCCGTCCTGGCTGACGCCGAACGGAATCTGACTGGGTCGGGGAAAACACTGGCCGTGGCGGAGTGCCGGGATGCACTCGGACAGGTGGAGCTCGCCCGAGGCTCCTTCAATGCTGCGGTCAAAGAAAACCCGACTGATCTCCCAACGCTCCGGGCGGCCGCCGAGTTCTCCCTCCGCGCGAATGACCTGGAGCAGGTGAGACAACTCTGCCAACGGATTCTCGATCTCCGCAACGTCCCGCCCGACGATCAGCGGTTCGCCTTGGGACTCCTTGTGATTGCCCTCCCGCCCGACGCTCGCCACCGGGTGCTGGAACTGGCCGGAGTCCTGGAACGCGACGGAATGCCCTTGAAACTCTCGGGGGCCGAATCCCTCTCCCAGTTACGGACCCGCGTCCTGGCGTTCGCTGCTCAGCCGGACCCCCGCCTGAGACGGGAGGCAATCGGAGCGCTCGAAGCGATCGAGGCCCGCCAGTCGCTTCCACCGAACGAGCAGTTCCTGCTCGCCAGCCTCCACTCGACCACGGGGAACTGGCCCGCTGCGAAAGCCCGGCTGGGGAAATTGATCCAGGCCGATCCCAGAAATTTGTACTACGCCGCCTACTACGGGTTCGGGCTGCTGCTGTACGAGACAGACACCGTCGAGGCTCGACGGTGCCTGGCACTGCTCGAAAAGGCCGAACCGAACGGACGGACGACCGCAGAACTCACGGCCCGGATTCTGGATGCTGAGGGGAAGCCCGCCGCAGCCGCGGAGGTCGCCCTTCGTCTGGCAGAAATGGACCCGAAGCTGCTCCCCTTCTCGGCGGCCCTACTTGAAGAACTCGGACACGTTGAACGGGCCGAGGCCCTGTACCGAAAACTGGCAACCCAGACCAACCCCGACTCGACGCTGATCCTTGCCGGTTTCCTGGGACGGCAAGGCCGGACAGCCGAGGCAATGGCAACGGCCAGTTTGGTTGCGGACAAGATCCCCGCTCAGGCTGCGGGGATCGGGATCGTGGCCCTGTACGCGGGCACAATCACGCCCGACGACATCAGGACGGTACAGAAGTGGATCTCTGCCATTCCGGCCAACGCACAAACCCGGTCGACCATCCTGGAGTTGACCGCTCTCTTACGAACAGCCGAAGGGCGGTACCCTGAGGCGATTCAAGCATACCGGGAACTGATCCCACTCCGCCCATCCGATTCTCTTCAGCTCAACAACCTCGCGTACCTTCTGGCGTCCCACGAGAAGAAATTCGACGAGGCGTTCGCCCTGCTCGATCAGGCCAAAAAATCGACGAGTCAGTGGTCGGTGATTCGGGATACGGAGGCGATGATCCTCCTGGAGAAGGGGGAGGCTACCCGTGCAGTTGACATCCTGACAGAGGTGACAAAAGGGTCACCCGAGGGAGTGACATTCTTCCACCTGGCTCTCGCACACCAAGCGGCCAAAGACCAGTCGGGTTGTGTTGTCGCGATGAAACAGGCGAAGCGGTTAAGGGTTCGACCTGCGAACCTTGTACCGGGGGAACGCGGCCAACTCAAGGAGTTGTTGAAACTCGTCCCCTGAGCGTGGCGGCAAAGACAGTGCGATTTCTCATCACTGCAGTCTCAGGGGACGTCTCAGGCTACCGCAGGACACCACCGCCAATTCCCCCGCCGCCGATAGCTCCACCCCCAACCGCCCCGCCACCAATCCCTCCACCGCCGGGGATGCCGCCGCCGCCAAAACCTGCACCACCGCCACCACCCCCGGGCCGCCCGCCTCCCCCACCAGCTCCACCTCGTCCGATCGTCAAGAAGTAGCCACGGGTGTTCAAGAACGTCGCCGAGTGCCCGGTCGCCGGCAGTCCCCCGTTCATCTGGCCACCCTGGGCTCCGTTCTGACCGTTAATCTGTTGTTGAAGCCCCTGGAAGGAGTTCAGGGTGCTGACCTGAGGTTGAACCAGACCATAGTAGTTCAGATAGGTCGGATTGCCCTGGCGGAGCAGGTTGATGTACGGGCTCACCGGTGGCTGCCCTGGAACCGCGGGCTGGGCGGAGACCGGTGCAGCCGTGATAAACACTCCGACCATGACGAGAACCGAATAGACTCGGAGCATTATTCACCTCTTGAGTTCGCTTCCAGGCGTTTGGTCCGGCCCACCGGGGCGCTCGATGTGTTCAGTCTACCCGTTCGTTTCCCTGGTGAGCAGAGTTGAGTCAGAAATCGTGGACCCCAACTGCAAGGGCGGAAGGGGCGAGAGGTATTGCTGCCCCGACCGACCCAAGTGGACAGACTTATGGAGTTGTGGTGGTTGTGGTACCTTTCGGACCAAAGTTCTGCACCACCCCGCTCCCCAGCAAGGTGAACCCGAACAATCGCTCGATCGGAGCCAGGGCGTAGTTGAGATACGTGGTCGCCGTAATGATCGGCTTCGCCTGAACGTACACCCGGTCCCCCGGGAACAACTGGTAATTCGTGTCCGTTCTCGCCTCCATCGTGAGCCCAACCCAGTCGACCGGTAGGATCTGGCACATCTTCGCCGGAGACCGGGCCGGGCGTGCCACCCAGATCCGACGCTTGCTGGCGACCGAGTTAAGGCCGTTCACCTGCCCAATGACGTCGAGAACGGTGTCGTTTCCGGTGACCGGGAGACGGATGATTGTCTGTCCGGTTCCGCCCTGGTCGTAAATCACGTAAATGATTTTGCTATTGTACGCGATCACATCGACCGACACGACAGGGTTAAGGAGGTATGCCGAGAGGTGGTTCTCGATGACCTGCCGGGCCTGAAGGGCCGTGAGCCCGACCACCGAGACGAACCCGTACGTCCCCAGACTCACCTTCCCGTCCGGGCGGACGAGGTGCTCCCCGATGATCTGCTGGAGCGGTCGGGTTCGGGACGGGGCGATGTAGACGGTCGGATCCGCAAGGATCTCTTTCAGTTGCTTCTCGATCACCCCCTTGGCCTCGTCCGCGGTCAGGCCGGTGATGCTGACCGTTCCGTAACTCCGGCCGAGATTGACCCTCCCTTCTGGTTCGATCACATACTCTCCGCTGAGTGGCTCGTTCGGAAGGGCACCTTTAGCCTGGATAATCACCGTGTCAAGCGGTTCGAGTCGATAGGGTGGCCGGGGAACCAGTTTCGCAGCGTTGATGACCAGGACATCCGGGGGCTCAATGACGTAGTCCGGGAGAGAGACCTTGCTAAGTTCGTGGGGCACAAACGGTTCGGGCTGAGCCTTGTGGTGGGACAACAGGGGGGCTGCCATCCGGAATCCCGCCGGGGTCACCTCATCACCCCCTCCCCCAGCGACGTTGGCAGTCCGGATCAGGCCGCCACCGATGTCGCCCGGAAGTGGGGGGAGCGGATTTGGGCAGACCTGACGAGATGGTGTGGCACACCCCCCCACTCCGACGGTCACTGCCGCCACAACACGGGTGATCCACCCGGATTGGACTACGCTCGTAAGCATCGGACAGTCCTTCGTCCCAAGGGTGTGCGACAGACGGTCGAACCAGACGGAGGGCGGGGCGGAGTGGGCAACTCGTCCCCGCTGATGGGATCTGGTATCGGTTGCAAGGACTATGGCGGTTGTGTGAATTTCCGCAAAACAGGCAATTGCCCCGCCTGGGGGAATTCGGGACCCTGCATGCCCAGCAAAAGGCCCACCGCAGAGAACGAACCACGAAGAGGCAGGGAGGTGTAAGCAACTCTTTCCAAAAATCGACCTCTGTCGGCCGTGGAATCCAGAGGTCTGACCAGAGAGATGATGCGGTGATCGGATCGTTCCTGGGAGGGATTTTACCCCGAACTTGCGTGAACTGCGGGATCACGAATGAGACACGGCCTGAAAGGAGATCAGGGGCCATAAAAACGACACACCACGTCTTGACAGCCCAACTTGCCCACTATACCCTATATCTGAATGAAGGCGAGAATGTCTGGACAGTCAGTCATTGCCAGGCTGTCCCAGTTAAGGATGACAGTGCTGGGTAGGGGTGGCAAACAAACCGGAATCAACTTCCGACACTCTCAACTCCGCCACATTCTCACGCTTACGTTCCTTCCAACAGTGCTCGGAGCTGGAAGAGATTGGGAACCTTGAACCCGATTTCTTCGTCGTTATAGAGGACATCCAACCCTACGCGTGTTCGCGGCCGGGTGTGGAGACGCGGTTTTTTGGCAACCCGTGTCCGTTCCTCCCCCCCGGCCAACGTATTAACCCACAGAAGTCGGAGCCGTTTCCGGCTCTCCGATTTCTGTCCCTATTTGTGTAGGCAAAGACCGTTGTGTGAGTTCACTCAACAACTGCGACCCTTAACCACGAAGCGGGGCGTGTTCTGTATTGCCGCAGCCGGCTCACTGGTCTGGGCGTACTGGCCCTATTTGGCCGACATGGGATCCCGTTGGATCGGTGATCCTGAATACTCTCACGGACCTCTCGTTATCCTCTTCGCCGCCTGGCTCCTTCGTTCACGGCGAGGGGTACTTAGGCAGATAGTCTCTGACTCGCGGCTCGGGTTTTGCCTGTTGCTCGTCGCGATTGGCCTTCGGGCCGTTGGAACACTCCTGTTCCTGAACTACCTGGATGGACTCTCGTTCCTCGTCGCACTGCTTGCCGTGTTCGGATTCGCCGCTGGCCGACCCGGGGTGCGGTGGGCGGGCCCGGCTGTCGCGTTCCTCGCGTTCATGCTTCCCCTTCCGTTCGCGGTGCAAACCGGGATGAGTGAAGCCCTCCAGGGGGTGGCGACCCGGGCGAGTACCTACGTGCTGGTGACGTGCGGCTCGCCGGCCGTCGCCGAAGGGAACACGATCCTGTTGATCAACGATGTGCGTCTTGGAGTGGTCGAGGCGTGTAGTGGACTTGGGATGCTTTACGCATTCCTGGCAATCGCAGTTGGGACGATCCTTGTCATCCGCTCCCGACCATTATGGATCAAGGTGACGCTGATCCTGAGCACTCCCATAGTCGCTGTCGCCGTGAACGTTTGCCGGATCGCAACCACGGGGCTCCTTTATCAGGCCGCCGAGGACCGAATTGCCCGAATCGTATTCCACGATGTGGCCGGGTATTTGATGATGCCGGCTGCACTGGCCATTTTCGCCCTGGAAGTCGTGATTCTCGATCGTCTCGTTCGGACTGTCACTATCCCACGGGGTGCCGTTGCCGCCGTCGCGTTCGGCCTCCGACCAGCACCACCGACTGCCGCCGGGGTGACCCCCGCTCCCAGATAGGCCCATTCGAATCGGCACGCCATCCCGACTTCGCAACTGGAGTAGCGTCTGATGACCACGGATCGCCAACCTTTGCAGTCCACTCCGACTGGTGCTTTCGGCCCCCGGGTGATGCTGGCAGCCATCCGACGGTCCCCGATCCTGGTGGGGCTCACCATCGTCGCCGCCGCCGCAGCGTTCGCTGGGGTCTGGTTCAACTTGCCCGTCCCCAAGATGACCGGATACACGGTCTTCCAGGTGTCAGTCGTCGCGCCGCACGTCCTGTCGCCGCTCGAGAAGCAGGACTTCCACCTGTATCGACAGGGCCAGGCCACACTGGTCAAGAGCCGGTTGGTGCTCACTGGGGCGATGAAGGATCCGGCAGTCGAAGGGTCGTCCCTCCTCCAGAACCGCTCCGACAAGGTCGCAGCCCTCGAATCCAAGCTCAAGGTCGATTTCAGTCTCGGAACAGAATTCATGCGGCTCACCCTGGAAGGGGACAATCCAGATGAGTTGAAGCAGATTCTCGACGCAGTTGCCCAGAGTTACCTCAACAATGCCGTGAACAAGAAGCGAAACCAGTTGCGAGAGCGACAGGAGCAACTCCAGAAAGCCGAGAAATCGCTCAAAGCTGACGTCGAACGGGGGAAGAGGAAGATCGAGAATCAGATTGAGTTACAGGAGACATTGGGCACGGAGGACGGTCGCTTCTACCTCCAGAACCGGCGGTCTGACCTCCACAGACGACACCTGGAGGCCGAGTCGGCGATCCGCGAGACCGAGATCGAAATTGCATCGCTAATTCAGGAAAATGCGGCCAAGACCGAGGGCGACCTGCTACTCCCCATGCTCAATGAGCGTGTGGCGGCAGACCCGGTCGCCCGGCCACTGTTCGAGAAGCGGGACAGGTTGAGAGTTGACGTTGTCGAGACCCGTCGTCGGCTGGCCCCGGGCAAAGCCTATCCCGCTCTGGAGACAATGGAAAAAGAGTTGAAGAGTCTGGAAGCCGAGTGCCAAACCCACGAGACACGAATCAAGACCGAACTCCTCGCAGCAATTGCAAAGGCTGCCGAACAGGAGAGCAGACGGGTCCGGGCGAAGTTTGAAAGCCGGCTCCGATTTTGGCAACAACTCAAGGTCCGGGTCGAGAGTGAACTGAAAGAGTTGAACAACGCAGGAAGCCGTGCCGCGGCGGGCGTGTTTGACCCCGAAGGTGACAGGGCGAAACTGCTCCTCGACCGGGAACTCCTCAGCCACGTGCAGCGGGAGTTGACCGCGTTCCAGCTCGAAGGGGACGCTCCGGACCGGGTCAGCCGCCTGGAGACCGATGTCACACCTGGAGTCGAAGGCCAGCGACGGCTGAAATACTCCGGGATGGCCGGGCTCGCGATCCTGGTCGTCGGGTTGGGAGTGGTCCTTCTTCGCGAGGTCCGAAACCCCCGCGCAGCGACCGGGAAGGAACTCTCGGCCGAACTTGGTGTCCCGCTGATTGGGGTCATCCCCTCAATGCCCGCCCTCCCAGCAGGTGAGACGCTGCATCAGTCCCAGCGTCCGTTTCAGGTCGCACTGACCGAGGCCGTGAACACCGCCCGTACACTCTTGAAGCACGCCAACGAGGCGGGCGAGCCCCCCCGGGTGATCCTGGTGGCCAGTGCGCTGAGCGGCGAGGGCAAAACCTCCCTCGCGTGCCTCCTGGCTGCCAGTCTCGCCCGGTCCGGTTCGAGGACGGTGCTCATTGATGGCGACCTCCGAAGGCCGTCCGTTCACCGGTTGATCGGTGTTCCGGTCGGCCCCGGGCTGGTCAATGTCCTGACTGACCGAATCGAACCACAGACGGTGATTCAGCCGACTCATGTCCCCGGGCTATCGGTCCTCGCGGGAGGGAGGTGGTCCGACCGTGTCGTCCCGGCGCTGGCAGGACCACGCTGGGCCGAGGTCGTGTCCCAACTCAAAATCCAGTACGAATATGTCATCGTCGACTCCTCCCCCATCCTCCCGGTTTCTGACGCCCTGGACCTGGCTCGCCATGTCGATGGGGTTTTGATCTCGGCTCTCCGCGACGTGACCGAGGTGTCGGCCGTGAAAGAGGCAGTCGCTCAACTTGTCGCCGTCCGGGCCAGGGTACTTGGCATGGTCATGCACGGCGAGAAATCGCCGTCGTACTACCGCAGCCGCTACGCTTACCAGTATCAATCGGCCGCGAAAGACCCTGCCGATGCCACGGATCCAACCGCCAAGGCGTCTGCCGATGCGACAGTCCCTGCCGATGCCCAGGCGAACTGACCACACTGATTCGATAAACGATCATGAAGCCATTGCCAACTATCGGATTTCTGAGTCTAATCGTCGCATCAGGTGTAGCACACGGAGTGCAGACGTACCGCTGGCGCCCACCAGCGGGGTTTGACCGGATTCAGGAATCCTTGACTGCCATCCCGTCGACCATTGGCGGATGGACCGCCCGGGAGAACCCATTCGAGCAGGGTGACCTGGAACGTGCCGGAATCCGTTCAAGCGTGTCCCGCGTATATCAGCAGACCCGGACCGGGAAATCGGTCACTGTTCTGCTCGTTGCCGGGCTCCCGGGTCCCATTGCAGTCCACACCCCGGATGTCTGCTTCCGCGGATTGGGGTATGTGCCCCTGGCTGCCCCCGAACCGGTGACCCTTCCCGGTGGCGACACGGATTCCCGGTTCTGGCGAATGGAGTGCCAGAACCTCAGCGGACCGACTCCCCGCCGACTCATGGTGTACTGGGCCTGGAATGGGGGAGACGGGTGGGAAGCCCCTGACCCCTCCGCTGCCCGCGCCCGCTACGCTCTCCGCCCGGCCCTGTACAAGCTGTACTTCGTTACGGATGTAACTGCCGGGAAGAAATCCGATTCGGTCCCGGAATTCGCCCCTCTCTGGCTCCCCGAGGCTGCCCGTGCTCTCCGTTTCGGAAGTGAATCGCCCCGGGTCGCTGCTGGCCGGCTCTCCCTCGGTCGCGGTCCCGCTTCCTCGTGATCAGATGTCCTTATCGCGACAGGAGCGTACCATGAGGATCGCCACCGTACCTGCCGAGCCGACCCCCCCTACGATTACTCCCGTCGAGGTCTGCGTTTCGGTCCGGACAACCGAGGTGACCTCGCCCCAGTGGGTCCGGCCCGCCGTCGAATACGCAACTGTCATCGTCCTGTTTCTCCTGGCCATTCCGATCATCGCCACTGCCGCGATGCTGGTCCGGATCACATCGCCAGGTCGGGCGATCTACACCCAGTCCCGGCTCGGACGAGGCGGGCGGGAATACACCATCTACAAGCTCCGGACGATGTACCACAATTGCGAGGAGGCCTCCGGCGTTCGCTGGGCGACCCCGGGCGACCCCCGCATCACTCCTGTCGGCCGAATTCTCCGGGCGACCCACATTGATGAACTCCCTCAACTCTGGAACATCCTTCGTGGCGAGATGCGACTGATCGGTCCGCGGCCCGAGCGGCCGGAGATCGTCAATGTCCTGGCGACCCGCATTCCCGGCTACCTCCACCGGCTGACGATTCCGCCCGGGGTGACCGGCCTCGCCCAGGTTCTCCTTCCAGCCGACACCGAACTTGAGAGCGTCCGGCGCAAGCTCACTCTGGACCGGGTCTACATCCAGAACCAGGGGTGGTGGATGGATCTGCGAATCCTCGTCGGCACCGGATTCCACGTCCTCAAGGTCCCCACCTGGCTGATCTCCCGGTGTCTGGCTCTGCCGATCCCGCAGGCCCAGGCAGAGCCGACCCCGTCGCACGAACACGATCGGTTTGCTGATCGGGAGGGCAGCAACGGATGAGGATGGTGCTGTTCCTCCTGCTGAACGCTGTCCTGTTCGTGCGGCCAGAAGACCTCTGGCCGACGATCGCCGGCCTCCGAATCTACCTGGTGACAATCCTCATCTGTATGTTAGTCAATGCCGACCGGCTAGCGTTTGCGCTCTCCGCACCAAGCCTGACTCGCCGCCCGATCGACGTCTGTGTCCTCGGGATGTGGCTGGCGATTGTGCTGTCTGCACTCGTGCGGTTGAACTTTGACCTTGCGGTCGACTGGTGCGGAGAGTTTGGTAAGGTCGTCGTGTATTACTTCCTCTTCAAAGTCACCCTGGACACCCCTCAACGCTTCCGGATGTTTCTGGGGTGGGCTGTCGCCCTCACGGCGGCAGCCATCACCGCACCGCTACTCAACTTTTACGACATTGTCACCTTCGACGCAATTGACATTGTCAGTCAGTCTTACAATGATCGTGTCTCAGGCGAAACAATCACCATTTACCGCCTTGCCGGCATCGGCATCTTCGGCGACCCGAACGACCTCTGTCTCCTGCTCGTCTTCGGGGGGATGTGTTGTTGTTACCGGGCAGCAACGTGTACGGGGTGGGTGGGATCGATCCTGTGGCTTTTGCCCCTGATCCCCTTTGGCCATGCCTTTGTCTTGACCCAGTCCCGTGGCGGAATTCTCGGCCTCCTCGCCGGGATGGCTGGAGTGATCCTCGCCCGATTCGGTTGGGTTCGGGCGGCGCCGCTGGTCGCCATCTGTGCACCAGCCCTGGTATTCGCGATTGGTGGCCGACAATCCGACATCGACGCCGGGGATACCGCCCATGAGCGGGTGATGCTCTGGGCGACCGGGCTCGGTGCCTGGTTAGGCAATCCGTTCTTTTGGCTAACCGGAATCGGAATCGATGAGTTCATCGAAATCTGCCCCCAGGTCGCGCACAACTCGTTCGTCCACGCTTATGTTGAGGTCGGCCTGTTCGGAGGGGGGATGCTCTTCGCCGCGTTCTACCTTGGTGGGACAGGGCTGTGGCGGGCCGGCCGCGACCTCCGCTGCGGAGCCCCGACCCCGTTCACCGTGGCCCTTCCGTATGTCTTCGGGCTGTTGACCGGCTACGCAGCCGGTGCCTTTTCTCTGTCACGCTCGTATGTCCTCCCGACCTACCTGACCCTGGCGGTGTCCCAGACGTATCTTTCCCTGGCCCAGCCGGTTCCGGTCCCAGGTGATCTGGTCAACACGCGGTGGATCAAAAAGTTCGCCATGATTGCCATCGGCGGCGCAGCGTTCGTGAAGTTCAGCACACAGATCCTGGGGGTGCTGAACGGATGAGCCCACCTGACACAACCTCGACTGCTGCCGTACCAACGATTGTTGCCCCAGATCGCCGGGAGTCGGAGATCGCTGCCCCACACCCGGCCGTCCGAACGGTGATCGAGCCCCCTCACCAGTGGGAGTGGGTGGATGTCGGCGAACTCTGGCGCTACCGCGAACTCCTCCTCTTCCTCGCCTGGCGGGATGTGAAGGTTCGCTACAAGCAGACGGTCCTGGGGGCTTCCTGGGCGATCCTCCAGCCGGCCATGATGATGGTGGTATTCACCGTATTCTTCGGTCGGCTTGCCGGTGTTGCGACCGGCGACTTGCCCCAGCCCCTGTTTTTCCTGACAGGCCTGCTCCCCTGGTTCTTCTTTGCTTCGGCGGTGACTTCTGCCTCCTCCAGCGTGGTCGGGTCCGAGCGGCTGATTACCAAAATCTACTTCCCCCGGCTGTGCGTTCCGTTTGCAACGGTACTCGCTTCCGCCGTCGATTTCGTCGTGGCCTGCGGCCTGCTCGGGGTGGTCCTCCTGTTTTACGGCGTGACCCCGACCTGGAACCTGTTCCTTCTCCCGGTCGCGGCAATGGTGATTGGTGGGCTGGCTGCGGGACTTGGTACTCTCCTAGCTGCCCTGAACGTCACTTACCGGGATTTCCGCTATGTCATCCCGTTTTTCATCCAGATCGGGATGTTCGCGACACCAACAATCTACAGCCGACCGACCGGGGCAGAGGGCGAGGCCGTCCACTGGCTGCTCATCCTGAACCCGATGAACGGGCTTGTGGATACGTTCCGCGCAGCGGCCGTCGGTGGGACGGTTCCGTGGGCGGGGTTTGGAGTCGGAGCGGCGGTCGCCGTGGTCGCGTTATTCGTCGGCTGCCTGTACTTCCGCAAGGTGGAAGACCGATTCGCGGACATCATCTGATGGGTTGGGCGCGGACAGGAGGTGGTGCATGTTTACTGGTGGACGTGTGATCGGTTACCTCGGGCCGCCGTCGCCGCACCTGGATGCACTGCGGGCGGTTGTGGAGCCCACCGGTGGGCGGGTGGTGTTCCTCCCGGACTCGCCCTCTGCTGGTTGCTACCGCGGGCGGTTGTTTGGGCGGACCCGGCGGTGGGCCGCGCAGCTCCGCGGCACACGGGATCGGGAATTTCTCTGGGAAACCCTGACCACGATCGACCAGGAGAAGGTCGATGTTGTCCTCGCTTACTGGGGAACAAATCCCCTCGCGGACATCCGCGCGATCCGGGAGGCACGCCCCAACCTGCCCTGCGTACTCATGGCTCTCTGCCATCCCAGCGGCCTGTCCGCCAGCCGGGTCCGGCTTCAAAACTGGATGATGCGACGGGCTGGCCGATACTTGAGCGGAATCGTTTACCCCTCCGAGCGGATGGCTGACTATTTCCGGGCCAACGTGTTTGGAGGAAGCGCCCCACCGGGAATCGTCGTCCGCCCCTGCTGGCCCGGGGCGTGGCATGCGGCCGAACCCACTCAGCCCGTCAGCCACATCCCCGCGGTCGTGTTCCTCGGGAGGATGGATGGGGGACAGCCGTGTGACGATGTCCGTGAGCAGATCCACAGCGTCACCCAGAGCGGCGTTTTCGTGTGGCACGTGACGGGTGGGAGGAACCTGGCTGCCGACCGGTTTCGCCGGACCTTCCGGCCGGATTCGGTCGAGGCGGTGATTCGGTTCGCGAATGGGTTCGATGCTGCCCTCGTGTGGTATAACACCAGTGTGTGCGCGCGGACCGACCGCTTCGCCCAGACGATTCCGGACCGCCTGATCTCGGCAGTGGCAGCCGGGGTACCGGTCGCCATCCCGCGAAGGGGCTACGGGGCTTGCTACGAGTACCTGGCGGACTACCCGGCGGTGATCCCCTTCGATACTCCGGCCGAACTGGCCACCGTCCTGTGGGATCGGGACCGCGTCGCCCAGCTCCGGGCCGCGGCCTGGGCGGCACGGGACTCGTACCGGGCCGAGGAGGAGTGGCCGCAACTCTCATCGTTCCTGGACGATGTGACATCTGGCGTGACGGGGCGATGCTAATAGCTTGTAGCTAATAGCTTGTAGCTTGTAGCTGATCATCACAGCGTGCTGGCTACCAGCTACGAGCTACAAGCTATCAGCTACTGGGGAGATCTTGATGGAGCCGGCGATCCGGGTGACGAACCTGGGCAAACGATACCGGGTGACCGGGGCCGAGAAAGCTCCGTACCGGACGCTCCGGGAGTCGTTGACGGGTCTGGCAACGGCTCCGCTGCGTCGGCTGATGGGCCGGTCGACCCGAGCGGGGGAGGTCTCGGATTTCTGGGCGTTGAAGGATGTCTCGTTCGAGGTCCAGCCGGGCGAGGTGGTGGGGATCATCGGACGAAACGGTGCAGGCAAGAGCACGTTGCTGAAGATCCTCAGCCGGATCACCAAGCCGACCACGGGACGAGTGGAGATCAACGGCCGGGTCGGGAGCCTGTTGGAGGTGGGAACGGGCTTCCATCCTGAGCTAACGGGCCGGGAGAATGTCTACCTCAACGGCAGTATCCTGGGGATGAGCCGCAAGGAGATCGACCGGAAGTTCGACGAGATCGTGGCCTTCGCCGAGATCGACCAGTTCCTCGATACCCCGGTCAAGCGTTACAGCAGCGGAATGTACGTGCGGCTGGCGTTTGCCGTTGCAGCGCATCTGGAGCCGGAGATCTTGATCGTCGATGAGGTGCTGGCGGTGGGCGATGTGGGGTTTCAAAAAAAATGTTTGGGACGAATGCGAACTGTGGCGGGGGATGGTCGCACAATTCTGTTTGTGAGTCACAATATTGCCGCCCTACAAAGTCTTTGCACTCGCGGAGTCTATCTTGAAGAGGGCAAAATAGCCTGCGATTCTAGCGTAAAAGAGGCTGCAGGACTATACCTTAACAAATCGCAATATTGCCACAATAGCATTAACTGGGAAAAATCCGTAGCACCTGCGGACAATGGGCTCATACTGATTCGAGCTGCGATATTAGATTATAATGGAGAAGTCGCAACTCGCCTAACTTGCCAATCTCCATTGCGCATTATGTTGGAATATAAAGTGACAAAGACGATTCGTAATCTTTCAATCGGATTTGATCTTCAAAATAAGGAAGGTATACTAGTTTGTGGATCAAATAGTGAGGGCGCACGGGAAACGCATGAACCAGGGAACTATACAGCAGAGTGTAGATTTCCAGGATGGCTATTCAATGAGGATTGCTATAAAATTAAATTTATTTTGCATGTAATTGATAGAGTATTACTTGCCACGGATTGGTGCCTTGCATTTGACCTGTACGACGATGAGGGGCATGGGTCTGGTCGTATCAAAATTCACGGAATCACACGACCTCAGCTCCAGTGGTCCGTGTCTCCAATTTCGTTTGGAACGTCGGAATATGCTTAACTTAGTGATCATCGGCTGTGGCGCTGTCTCTCAAGAACTGCATGCCCCCGCGCTTGTCGAGCTGGAATTTCGAAAAAAAATAAGCGTAATTGGATTGTATGATCCCAACATTGACGAGCTTAATAAGCTGCGGCCGCAATTTGTAAATGCGGTGGCGTTATCGTCTCTTGATGATTTGAGTAAATTTAATGTTGATCTTGCTCTTATTGCTTCGCCGCCAAAATTTCATGCTGAACAAGCGATTGCCTGCTTAAATGCGGGCGTTTCGGTTCTGTGCGAAAAGCCGATGGCGACGACTATTGCCGAGGCGAACAATATGCTGGCGGCAGCCGGCAGTAAAGGGGCCGGCTTGTTAGCTGTAGGACACATTCGACGTTTTTTTCCAGCAGCCCAATTTATTCGCCAATGTATCTGTACAAAATATTTTGGCGCGCTTGTAAATTTTACGATTTGCGAGTGCACTAAATTTGCATGGCCAGCAAAATCTCCTGCATTTTTTCAGCGCAATTCGGGCGGCGGTGTACTGCTGGACATGGGCATTCATACCCTAGATCTTCTTCACTGGTGGCTCGGCACACCGGAATCGATTTCGTATCAAGACGATGCTATGGGTGGCATAGAGATCAATTGCATCCTAAGAATTAAATATCGAGATACACAGGGTGAAGTACGATTAAGTTGGGATTACGATGCTGGTTTTATTTACACCTTCCATTTTGACCAAGCGTCGCTAAGCTGGTGCCCTTACCACCCTACATCAATACGGATTATTTTCGCAAATCTTGGCTATGAGATTGCTGGAGAGATTGGCACTTCAAACAAGCTGATCATTAACCAATTACCATTGTCAATTGTAAATTATAATCAATATTTTATTGAAGAGTGGCTAAATTTAATTGGTGCAATTTATGATAGGCGACCACTAGTATCTCCCGGCTCTGAAGCAATCGCAGCTCTTTCGACGATCGACTACTGTTATCGAAACCGAGAATTGTTAATTGCACCTTGGTTTTCTACGATTGAGGTCGAGACTGCGAGGCGGTTGTCTAGGGAGTAATCGAGCATGAAAATTGCCATCGTTGGTGCCGCTGGATTTCTTGGCTCGCGGAGTGTTGAATACCTGACCCTAGGCCACGGCATCAAGACGCGCCCGATCGTGCGAAAATATTCTGATTTGGCCAGACTGTCGCGGTTTACAGTCGACTGGCGAATTGCTGACGCTATGCACGAATCAGAGCTAACGAAGGCATTTGACGGATGCGATTTTGTTATTCATTCCATCATGGGAGACAATAAATCTATAGCTTGTTGTGCACGGCCTGCCTACAATGCGGCGCAAGCTGTCGGTATCAAAAAAATCATATACATCAGTTCCGCGGCTATATATGATCAACTGCAAGGTTCAGAGGCAAATGAATCTGCAAGAATACGCCGTTCACGACTTGGGCAGTATTCTTCTGCTAAATTGCAAGCTGAACAAGAGTTCATGTCCTTGAGTTCACGTGGATCGGTCAAGGTGGTCGCTCTGCGTCCGAGCATCATCATCGGGCCACG
Source organism: Gemmataceae bacterium (assembly GCA_003136315.1). GTDB lineage: Bacteria > Planctomycetota > Planctomycetia > Gemmatales > Gemmataceae > Urbifossiella. The sequence goes on from PLDW01000441.1 coordinate 27,186, forward strand.
ATCTCATTGGATTGCCGAACCTACAAAACAGCTTCTGACTGGTAAAGTATTCCTTGCTGATGGAGGAGTAGGATGGTGTAATTGTATTTACGTAGACAACTTAATCGATATTGCTCTGCTTGCCTGCCATTGCGACACTCTTGGGAGCGAGGTATTCAATGTAGATGACAATCGCAATCTTACTTGGATGCAGTACTATGAACACTTAGCAACACATCTCGGCATATCGCATCAAGACATTCAAGCTGTTCCACCACCGCCACCCGAGCGTAGCCGCTTCCGCTCGACGCGATTATTCAAGTTTCTCTCGAGCTGCACTCCCCCGCTAGTTAAGCTTGCATTACGAAAGTCGGCTTTGATTCGACACCGCGCCGATGATTTCCACCATAATCATAGCAATGAAGGCTCATTAATTAATCCGATTATTGCCGCGCTACATATAACGCCGTGGCAACTCTCGACAGTAAAACTCAGGGAATCACTTGTATATAAACCAACTGTTGATCTTGATGAAAGTTTTAGGCGTTCAATTGGCTGGCTACGATTTGCTGGTATTCTTTGATACAGCCTGTTATAGAATCGCAATCCACGATCGTAATATACATTAGATTATTTTAATATAGAAGAGGTAACGCCATTGTTGAGCTGGTTTAAACGCAAACTTCGCGGAACATGGATCCATCAGCTCGTGAACTGGTGGCGGCACCGAGGGGACAGTCGCCGATTTCCACCCCGGGAGCCTCCCACTGATCCTTACGATCTTGAAACCGTCGAGGTGATGTCTCGGGTACTCCGGCCCGATTCCTCGTGCATCGATCTCGGCGCACATTGTGGCGATCTCCTGAAATTCATGGTCCGAATGGCTCCCCACGGATCACACCACGCCTTTGAAGCGTTACCCCATCTCGCAAAGAGCCTGTGTGAGGAATTCCCAGGTGTCCAAATCCATTCCGCCGCTGTGAGCGATCGGATTGGTCGGGCGGAGTTTCAATTCGTCCGCAACGACCCGGCCTACAGTGGCCTGCGCCGCCGAATCTACGACCGGCCTGATCCAGACGTCACGAGCATTGTCGTGGCCACCACGACGCTCGATGCATCGATCCCACCCGACCAAGACATCACGTTCATCAAAATCGATATCGAAGGCGGGGAATACCATGCTCTGAAGGGGGCCGAGTCGACGATCCGCCGAACTCGCCCGGTCATCGTTTTCGAGGCCGGGGCGGCGTCGACCGGACAGTACGGGGTGACGGCCGGAGACTTGTACGAACTTATTTGCACGATCTTTCATTATGATTTATCGACCATGAAACGCTGGCTGAACCGCCTCCCTTCCTACACCCAATTGGAGTTCGAGCACACCTGGACGAACGGACTCGATTATTATTTTATTGCCACACCCCATGTGTAGGAAATTATTCAACGGAACGCCATCAATAGATCCACTCGGTATTGTATGAACCTTCTTTTCATCTGCGAAACTGAGCCGTGGCCGTTGTACAATGGGGGGAGCCTGCGGCATTTCCACCTCATTCATCAACTTGCCCAACGGCACTGTGTGACTCTTCTCGTAACGGCCCCGGTCCGTCCAGTCCCGACGGGGTTCCCACCGTCACCGCTGGCATCGATCTGCGTGCGGATCATCCAGGCAAATAGCCGAGAATTGATCTCGCCGAAGATTGAGCGTCAATTTCACGCTTTCGCCCCCCTCCGCTGGCGGCTGTGGAACCTGCTGACCTGGTGGCGGGGTTCATCAACTGGACCCTGGCTGAGCCCGGGGGTCGTGCGGCTTTTCCGCGGTATTCTCGCGGACGTGAGACCGGACGTGGTGTGGGCCGACCAGTCGTACATCGCCGAAGCTGTCCGGGCGGCTGGGTTCATTCGGATTGTCGTGGATATGGACGACATCCAGACCGTCTACCGGTATCGGGATCTCCGGACCGCACTATGGTACAACTCAAAACCTCTGCATTATTTGGAATTGGCCAAACTCGCCGCCTACGAGTGGTCGCTCTCCAGGCGACTGTGGCGTGTGGTCGTCTGCAAGGAGGAGGATCGGAAATTCGTTGGGGGGAACCGCTCCCGGGTGTTCGTCGTACCCAACGGGGTGGAGCCGGTGCCGGCAATGGACCCCGCGAACGAAGTCGCCGGTCAGATGTTCTTCGTTGGGTCGCTCGATTATCCACCAAATGCCGACGCTGTTCAATTCTTTGCCGCTGCGATCCTTCCCCAGATCCGACAGCAACTCCCGGGGGCGACCTTTCACATCGCAGGGAAACGACCGGACGGCGAAGTCAGCCGTTTACACGATGGTTGGGCAATCTTTATGCACGGTACGGTTCCGAGCGTCGATCCGCACTACCTGTCCGCTAGCCTGTTCGTGAGTCCGCTACGGATGGGGGCGGGGACCAAGTTGAAGATCCTTGAAGCCCTGGTCCGGGGCAAGGGGGTGGTGGCGACGTCGCAATCCGTGGAGGGATTGAATCTTATTCCTGGGGTTCATTTTATGCAGGCGGACACACCGAACGCCTTCGCTACTGTATGCGTCCACCTTTTGAATGACGCCGGCCTGCGTAGCAAACTCGGGGCTGCCGGTCGTGTGCATGTGCTCCGGCATTTCACCTGGGATCGAGTCGGAGAGTTGGCCGACCTAGCGGTGCAACCGCACCCTTGGAGTGATCAGACTACATTCAGGTCGGAGGTCATCTGGCATTAGACTGTCACCCTGAATCGGGATGGCCCCTTGAGGTTCAAGTGATGAGATTCTTCGCCCTGATTTTGCTGGCGGGAGCGGTAACCGTCTTCATGAGGTTGCCGCTCCAGCTTGCCTTCCAGGCAATCGCCTTCGGTGACCCCGGGCTCGAACTCGTGGCTGAGCACGAGAATATCCTTGGCCGGATTCCGGATCGTGACTTCGGTTGGATCTACGGCCTACTTCCCCTCCTGGTGGGAAAGCTGTGGTATGCGGTCGCTGGTGTCTCCCCCGAGAGTTTTTTTGCAGTATCGCTGGTGTGTCAGGCGACGTTCCTGTTTGGTGTCGCCCAGGTCGCTCGGGTGGCCCAGTTCGGAGTGCTGGCCCGAACGATGTTGCTCGTCTCGTGCCCGTTTTGGCTCCCCCGAGGAGGGATGACACTGGTCCACGAAATTGAACCCGTGTTGTTGGTCTGGGCTCTTGCGTTCCAGCTTGCCGGGCAACCCCGGTGGGCGCTCTGCCTTACCGCCTGCTGCGTGTTCGTCAAACCGTCCATGGCGGTGGTCTTTTCGACGCTTCTGGTCGGGCAGATCCTGTTCCTACCCACCACAATCGCGCGATCCCGAACTCGTGAGTTATTGCCGGCCGGGTGCTGTGTGGTCGGCGCGGCAGCTCTGCTTGCTTGGATCTTCGGTGCGGACGCCCTGGTGGCCAGTCTGTACCCCGCCCAGGCGGCCGAGATCTACCGGGAGAACAACTTCGGCTTCTTCCGAGCCGGCCGATCGTTTTGGCTCCCAGAACCGTTGGAGGCTCGATACTATCTGACCCGATCGGTCGCAGGAACCTGGCTAATCCTCACGGCGTGGGTTACGGTCGCAGCCGCCCTCGCCTTGGCATCTTGTAAGCGGTTCCCAAGCGAGCGCCGTGCAGCGATTGTGTCGTTAACCGCGATGCATCTTGCGTTTATTTTCTTATTCTTTGGGAACGAGCACTCTTATACTTATTATTTTTACCTTCTGGTGCTGGCTGGCGGATTGGCGCGCGTGGGGCGGTGGCAGCCAATTCTGTTGGTAATCACCCTGTGGTTCTTGGGGCTCGTGATCCGCCAGGCCGCTGTGGCCCGGGTACACTGGGCAGAACGACACCCGGACGGAGTGACATTCGGATTGTGGGCGACGAATGACGTTCGGACCGAGTGGGCCGAAGTTCTCGCACGAACGTCATCCGGTAAGACAGCAATTCTCTCTGCGTCCGAGGGAGTCACTCTACTGACTGACCATTTCGGGCCGCCCGGCCTCTCATTCGCAGATGTCGGGTGGAACACACGGGAACAACTTGATGCCAAGCGAAACGACTTGAGGTCCGCAGCATTCCTGGTGGTCCCCCTGGAATTCCAGACTCGCTTCCACGACCGGGAACGGTCCCCCTTGCGAGAGGAGTTGCGTGCCTTCGTACCCGTCTGGACCGGCCGACACTTCGGAGTATTTCAACAGCCTTCTCCCCGTGAGTGAGTGGGACGGTAGCCCGGTTCTAGCTCCCCTCACTCCCGATTGAAGGAGCGGGATCGGATAGGCAGTTGCCTCGTCGGGGGGGTTGTAGTATGAATTGTAACTCACTCGACCGTAGCCCCGGCATCGCCGATCACAGCGTGTCGCCAGACCATTCAAAGGCGGCACGCCTGAGCCATCAGGCGCCGTAGACTGAGGGGACCCGGAAGGATGACGAGATGGGTGACCGCAGGCAACTGCCGATGCGACTCCTCGCTACGACCTCCGGTCTCTCCCCTTGCGGCATTGCGGACTACCACAATGCACTGGTCGCGGGGTTCGGGCCTGGAGTTGCCGTTTCGACCGTCCGGATGCCCACCGATTTTGCCCCACGGTCACAGCCGATGCGGTTACTGGCGCGGCGGGCTTGGGTCAGTCGGCTGGCCCGGCAGGCGAGCCGCTACGATACAGTCCTGGTTCAATATCACCCACGCTACTGGAACCACGCCGGCCGTCGTGGCGAGGATCTCTTCCCGGTGTTCGTCGACGCGGTTCGCTGTCCGGTCTTGGTGATCGTCCACGAGCCGACCGACCCCATCCGCGAAGGTCCGCCGGGCGGGAATCGAGTGGCCCGGGTCTTCAAACAGCTTAACCTGCGGCTGTTCGAGTTTCTGAATCGATGTTCCCCGAGCCGCCTTCCTGGGACGGCCTTGGCTGGGTGCGCGGCGGTCTTCGTCCACACCCTAGAATTGCGCGACTGGCTCGTCGGGGTCGGGGTTCCCGAGGGTCGGGTGAAATTCCGCCCGCACCCGGTGTTCCCACTCGCGCCCCCCGCCTGGTCCGCCGACGAGGTCGATCGGCGATTCGGACTCGCCGGTCGGCGGGTGGCGGTGGTCGTGGGGTTCCCGGACCCCCGGAAAGGGTTCGACCTCGCGGTTCGAGCGCTTTCAGGCTTGTCGGCGGACGTTGTGCTCGTGTGGGCAGGGGGGCTCAGAGGAGAGCCAGACGCCCGCGAGGCGTCCACTCTGGACCAACTGGCCAGGGAGTTGGGGGTTGCGGGACGGTTTATCCGCACCGGGTTCCTGGCCGAGCCGGAACTCAGCGCGGTACTACTCAGGGCCGAGGTCGGGCTGGCCCCGTTCCGTCATGCATCAGGGTCCGGGTCGGTGTCGCGATTACTGGCTGCCGGGTTATCCGTCGTGGCCACCGACCTCCCGCCGTTCCGTGATATGCGGGACGCTGGAGCGGGGGTCGTCTTGTGGCCAGGGCCTGCTCCGGAGGGATTGGCCGCCGCGGTACAGGAGGTGCTGAGCGATCCGACGATCAGGAAGGGCCTCCGTGCCGCAAATGCTCGGTTCGCCTCAACCCACGGATTTGCAGCCCTGGCGACCGAGATCGCCCTGGCGGCAAGTGCTGCTGATCGTGTGGTTGCAGGCCTATGATTCCTGGAGGGCCGCACCGATGGGACAACCAGAAGAATCTCCGGCAAATCCCCCTCATTCCCAGAACGCAGGGGGAAGCTTTCGGCGATTTCCGGTCTCTCCCACAGAATGGTCGGTCCTGGCGGCACTCCGATTTTGTTTTGCTGTCGGAGTATTCTCCCAACATATTGCTTCGTATGCACCCGATGGAGTCTCGCGAACGCTCAGGGCGCTCGGTGGCTTTCCCGGGGTGGCAGGATTTCTGATTCTCAGTGGGTTCTCGATTCGCGCGTCCTACGAATCCCAGCCCCGGGGGTATCTCCTCAGGCGGGCACTCCGTATTTTCCCCATTTATCTGATCGGCATGGTGCTGGCATGCGTCCCATATGCCTTCTTCGGAACTGGCTTTACCTCCACTGACCCGGTTCCCTGTCCGACGATCTGGGACTGGTTGGGCAACGCTTTCATGCTCGCTCAATTCGTCCCCTTGCCCTTCCCGGCGAACGGTCCACTTTGGACCGTGCAGGTGGAATTCACGCTCTACCTCCTGGCTCCTTGGCTGGCGAGGAGGGGGGACCGCGTCGTCCTCGTGTTGATTGCATTCTCGGCGACGATCTATGCCGCGTTTCCCCACGTCCACGGGCGGGTTGCTCTCCACACAGTCAGCCACGGGATCAGTCTGTTGGTGATGGCATGGATCTGGTTACTCGGCTGGTATCTCCATGCTGGCCGAGGCTCCCGACGACTGACCGTGGCTGCGATTCTCTTCGTCGGCGCGATGTTCTGGCACTGGCAAGGGGATTCGCGATTCGGAATCGCCAGGATGTCCCCTCCGTTGCTGGCAGTCACTGCCGTGGCAGTCGCACACTACATCCCCGATCCGGGCCAGACGGCACGTGCCATCATGAACTGGTTAGGCGATGTGAGTTATGAGATCTATGCATTCCACGTCCCTCTCTTGATCCTCCTCTTCACTTGGACGCAGAGCATCTCGTCGTATCACTATGTTCTCCTCGTCCTCGTCGTTTCCGCACTCGTTCTGCATTCCGTGGATCGCCCGATTCGTGGTCTGGGTCGAAAGACACACCCGCGGGTGGAGCCGGGGACATTAACGGGGGGGGCGGTGACTTGCTGCGAGAGGTCGCAAGACCTATAGTAAAAGATTGACCGGTGTTCGACAGAGTCCGAACTGTCCCTTCGTCGCAGGGCAGAGCTTTGGCCAGGCCGCTCGACGTCGTGAGAGAGGCCAGCCGTCAACTGGAGGTTGCACACGGCTGACCCCGGCTGTTGCCCTCGGACCGATTTCCCAGAGATTGTCGAGTGGCTAGTGTGAACAACGTCGCCCAGGTCAATCGTTTGCAAGGCCAACCAGGGTATGAAGGAGGATCTGTACGGACGGTCATATTGACCGACTCCTATCCTTACGACCCCATCCACGACCGGTATCAGCAGTATTATCGCGAGGGCCTCAGGGCCGACCTGGTGCGGATGGGGGGCACTTTCCGGGAACATACGCGAACTCTGTTCCCCTCCTTCCTCCGGTTCCTGTTGCGAGCCCAGAAGTCCTACCGGTTTGGCCGCACGTTCGGACGACTGGCCCCGACCCTTGGTTGGGGGCTCGACCGGTTCGCCCAGCTTTGCGGAGCGTGGCGGCAGCCCCCGCACCCGACGACCGGGATCTACGACTATGTCGATTCCGCCGGGCGGACGGTCCGTTTCTGTATCGATAGCCAGGATTCGGGGGTGATAGGGAGCCCCGACCTCCTTCGGGACTGCCGGGTCTACTTCAAAACCAACTACTGGACCGACCACAACTACGACCCGAAAGTGATCCCGTTTTATAACGCGAATCCCCTGATCCTGCCTCACCTTGCTCACCTTCGAGCAGCCAGGGCGTTCCTGCCGACCTATGACCTGTGCTTCGTCGTGCGGGTGTGGGGGGGAACGGATGAGGTCGAGGGAGTCGAGCATTGCATCCGCCTCCTCGAAGCAGCGAGTCGAGTCCCGGGGAAAAATTACCTGTTCGCCTACCTCGTCGCTGGCGACATCCCGGCCACCGAAAAACGGCTCCGGGCGGCCGGGGTCCGCTACTCGACGAACCCACTTCCTATGAAGGAGTTATGGGATGTGAGCGCCCGATCCCGAGTCAACCTGATCCGCCTGGGGATGCACGCATGCGTGCCGTGGCGAATGTGCGACCTCCTGGCGATGGGGGCGTGCCCGGTCCTCGACCAGAGACCCAAGACCCTGTGGCCAGCCCCGCTCGGCCAGGGGGAGCACTACTGGTCGCTCAACGCCGAGACATCGCTTGCTGGCCCGGTTGCGGCCGACGACGCTTACCGCGCAATCCCGGAACTCCTCGGCGGGGTGATCGCCGACGCCGTCCGGATGGCCGAGACCCGCCGGGCAACTGCGGACTATTTCGACCGTTACCTGAGCCCGAAGAGCGTCGGCCAGCAGATCCGCGAGACGATCGGCCGGGCGGTCGACGGAGTTGCGCCAGCAGGAAGCGGCTGAGATGCAGAACCCAATGGATCTGCACCGGTACCAGAACTCGTCTACCAGCTGAACCCGCCCTTCACCCTTCAGACTGGGGTGGCTTGAACACCAACAGGAGTCGCCTGGTATGTCTTCGATCGGGGGTGGGGAAGTCGAACTCCAGGACAGCGGGACACATCCGACGGATACAGGCGTGCCGCCGGACTGGCTATGGGCGGGGCGAGTTCCCTCGCTCGACGGATTACGAGCCGTTGCCATCGGTCTCGTCATCGTCGCGCACGCGAGGGGTACCCCTAATGCCCCATTCCCGGTGTTTTTTTGGGCCTTCGGTGACCTCGGTGTGCAACTCTTTTTCGTGATCAGTGGCTTCCTGATCACCCTGTTGTTGATCCGGGAGAGGAAACGCAATGGGCGGATTTCTCTCAAGCAATTCTACCTCCGGCGCGCAGTCCGGATCTTCCCCGCGTACCTCATGTTCATGGCGTTTCTCGGCCTGATGCAGGCACTGGGTGTGATCTCAATCGACGCCAATAATTGGATTCATTCGCTGACATTTACGCTCAACCTGATTGACGAAGCGGAGAGGCAATGGAATGTCGCGCACGTGTGGTCGTTGTGCGTGGAGGAGCATTTTTACCTGATTTGGCCGGTGATCGTGGCGACGCTCGGGGTGGCGTGGTCCTGGCGGGTGGGGTGGTTCTTGATCCTGACAGCTCCCATCTGGCGTTGGGTGATTGGGATTATGATCCCCGGGACGCTCCCTCCGCAAACCTTTACCTTCTCCCGGATCGACTCGATTGCGAATGGCTGTTGCCTGGCGCTCGCCACGACAGGGCGGTTTTCACGCCAACTCACGGAGTTCCACTTTCGGCGGGTCGCGTACGTCTGGAGCTTGATCGTCGTTTTGCTCGTTATCGGCAGGGTTTTGGACTTGAGTTACTTTGTGGACTCACGCATGAAATTATCATTCCTTCATACCATCACCGGAGTTGCATTCACGTTGCTACTCTGGGTATCGATTTGCGTACCGCACGGATGGGTCGGGCGAATCTTGAACTCGAAGTACCTAGCCTGGCTCGGTGTGCTGTCTTATAGCCTTTACCTCTGGCAGCAACCCTTTCTCAACCGGTACAACCCCAGTTGGATGTGCGTCTGGCCGATCAACCTGATTCTCGCCCTCTCACTTTCGGCCTGTTCCTATCTGGTGGTGGAACGCCCGCTCATCCGCTGGCGACAGCGCCACGGCTCCGTCGCCCGGTAGGTTTTGTGGGATGCCGAACCTGCCCGAAATCTTTCCGCACCCCGTTGTGCAACCAATGCGGAGTGATAACGTAAGTCCGTTGTCCCAGCAGGTGTTCGGCAGGCCTTTGGTGTGTGACGATGAGAGACGGAGTGGCGAGAGCGGGTCGGATCGGGGCATGGGTGGCAGTGGCCGTCGGCATGATCACCGCGGCTGCCCTGCTCCGGCCAGCGCGACTGATTCCGACGGACGACCCCCGAGTCGCCGAATACCGCGATGTCCTCGTCGCCGGGTTCACGCTCGTCCGTGGTGGGCTCGTCGCTGGAGCGATTTTGGCGATCGCATCCGGGTTGTTTTGGCGTCGCGGCGTTGGCCGTCACGAGCGGATTCGTCTCGGTGCTAGAGACATTGTGTGCGCGGCCATACCGCTTTTGCTCTTCTGCGCGATAGCGATCCCGCATCTTGGCGATTCCTTGCAGTGGGACGAACTCGGGAGCCTCAACCGGGTCGCCCGGCGGGGACCGACGGTGATTCTCACCTTCGCGTCGGCAGCGAACAATCACATCCTCAACTCCCTCGGGTTGTGGGTCACACTCAACACGATCGGTGAAAGCGAGGCGAAACTGCACCTGATCCCGTTTGCCCTGGGGGCGATGGGTGTGCTCGTGGTCTGGTGGGGGGTGCGACCAAAGGGACGGGTCGCAGCGACCATCGCAGCCGCGACGCTGGCCGGACACATTGCATTCGTGAACCACACGACAGAGGCTCGTGGGTATGCAGGGGCGACCACCTTTGCGGTGGCCAGTTGCTTCCTCTTCGCGGGTCTGTTGCGGGGAGGTGGGCGGGGTTGGACAGCAGCCTACATCATGTGTGCGGTGGCAGCTTGCGGGTTCGTCGCGACGACGGTCTTGGTGCCCGCTGCGCACGGACTGGTGGCCATCGTTGTCTATGTGCGAAGGCCGTCTGGGCCGGGCCGGGTGGCGGCGACCAACGCCGTGTTTGCATGCCTGTGGGTCGGGGTTGTGGCGGCGGTCTGTTTCGGTGTGCCGATTCCTCAGGTCCTCGACTACGCCCGGACCCGGGCGAGCTACGACCACCTCCCGGTCGGCGTCGAACTCGCCGCCGCGGTCGTCCACTACCTGACCGCCGCGGAGACCGTCGGTGCGGGGTTGTTCCTCCTGGGAGTCGCCGGTTACGGCTGGTGGCAGTTGCGGAGTGATGGGGACGTGGCAGCCGCGTTCCTGTTCCCGATTGCGGCGACGGTGGGGTACGTCTTATTGCCCGGCTCTCATGCCTCGCCCCGGTTCTTCAGCTTTCTTCTGGCGACCTTTACAGTCGGGTTCGGTGTCGGGGTCGTCGCACTCACCCGATGCGGGTGGTCGGGGTGGATCGTCGCGGCCGCCGCCATCTCGCTGTTCGTGTGGCAGGACGCGATGATGTTGGCCCGGTTCTGGAGCCCTGGCCGCCCGGATGTCCGGCACCTGGCTACAACATTGGCTGGGGAGCGAGTCGCACTCACCGGGCTCCAGGCAGACGTCAATCTGTATTACTTCTCCGACGCCCTGGCATTTCGGACTTTTCCTTCGGCTGGTGAGTTGGAGAGGGTGATGGTGGTCATCGAAGGGTCCATTCTCGGCCCTGATCCCAATCCCGCCCTGCGTGCGGCCGGGTTCGAGCCGATTGAGCGAGTGGATTCGTGGCTCCCCGATCAGACGGCGTATCTCGTGTACCGTCGCACGACGCCCATTCGCCCATGACAGATGGCCACCTGATGCGGATTGGGGTAGGGTCGTATTAACCCGGCAAGAAAGAAGCGCAAGTTGTTTGGACCGATGCCTGTTCGCGATCAAGCCAGCGCGGTGATGGTCGCCGAAGCATCTTCCTTTCCGGGTTAATATCTGGTCGTTGAGGATACCAACGTGAACGGCCACCTAGTCTGGCGTGGACACGACCCGGGGCCGCTCGAAGCGACGTTCCCCTTCCTGGCAGGCGACCGTCAGTTCGCGCGGGAGATGCGTTCTGGGAGCGAAATCTCTTCTCGTACCATCAACGCAGGTGAGTGACAACGAATCACGTTCGAGTATTTTATTAAATCAATTTTAATAATTTATAGTGCTCAATATTTAACTGAGGTGTAATCATGAGGAGGATTCCAGATTGGATCCGGGGACTTGTCCCCTTGTGGCTGGCCGACGCCTACCGTCGGCTACGTCACGGGAGGACGTGGTTTGATCCCCGTGGGCGATCGGTCAGAATTGTGTTTACCGAGATTTACCGAAGGAACCTGTGGGGTGGGCACCCCGGAGAATTGTATTCGGGACCAGGGTCCGAACTGGCCGTGGCGGAGCCATACATCCGGGCTGTGACGGAGTACATTCACAGTCACGGTATTCGGTCCGTGGTTGACCTCGGTTGTGGGGACTTTCGGGTCGGGCGCGAAGTGGTGGCGGCAGCAGGAGTCAGATATTGTGGGGTTGATGTCGTTCCTGAACTGATTGAAAGGAATCAGGAGGCATTTGGTTCCGAATTGGTCAGATTTGCCTGCCAGGATATTACTCGCGATAGCCTTCCCCCAGCAGACCTATGTCTGATCCGGCAGGTGCTTCAGCACCTATCAAATGCGCAGATCCGTGCTGTGCTACAGAACTGCTCCCATTACTCCGGGCTGATCGTAACCGAACATGTGCTCCCCGAGGATAAGATGATCTTGCCGAACCTTGACATACGACATGGAGTTGAGACCAGGGTTGAGATCGGGTCTGCTGTCGTGCTCTCTGCCCTGCCATTCGACCTCCCTGTAGTGGAAGTCCTGTGTGATGTCCCCCTTCCTGACGGTTCAATCATCCGGACGGTCCGGCTGAACGGCTCTCCCGCCACACCTGGATGATCGCGGATGCGAATTGGGATCTACACCCCGAACTACCCCGGCTTGACAGGGGAGGGCGGGATCGGGTCATACACCCGGACCCTGGGTCAAGCCCTGGCCCGACTCGGCCACACGGTCCATACTCTGACGCCCGGCGATCTCCCCACATCCGACGATGGTCCGCTCCGCGTCCACTTCACCCGAACCGCTCACATGCCAGGGATCGATCGGATCTTTCCCGGGGCCGGGGCTTGCTGGCGGGTGAGGCGGGCGATGTGGCGTATCGTCCGGGAGCATCGATTGGATGTGGTCGAGTTCCCCAACTGGGAAGGGTACGGGGTGCTGTTTCAACTCGCCCCACAACGAGTGACGATGGTGGTTCGCCTCCACACCTCATCCCGCGAGACGCAGGTGATTGACGGTGGAATTCCAACCCGCTGGGCGCGGTGGGACGTAAGACGAGAGAGGTGGCAGGCCTTGCGAGCCGACCTCCTGGTCACCCACTCCGGCGCTCATCGCCGGCTGATGGCAGATGAACTCCGAGTTCCGACAGATCGGATTCGACTCATCCCTCACGGGGTTGAAGTCTTCCCTGAGTTTGTCCGCCCTCTGCGTCCCCCGGGACCGCCGACCGTCGTTTTCCTCGGTCGGCTCGAACACCGAAAGGGGACATTCGAACTTCTCCAGGCCGTTCCGCGAGTGCTCCGAGAGCTGCCGGGCGCCCGGTTCGTGCTGATCGGGGCGGACCGGCCACACTGCCCGGGCGGGCGGACCCACGCGGAGTATCTCCGAGACGAGTTCCCGGGCGACATCCAGAAGCAGGTAACACTCGCCGGACGGCTCCCCCAACCGGAAGTGGATCGGTGGCTCCAGACCGCCGATGTGTTCGTTGCCCCGTCCCGGTACGAATCGTTCGGGCTTGTGTTCGTCGAGGCCATGCGGTGGGGTACGCCGGTAGTGGGGACCACCGTCGGGGGCATTCCGGAGGTGGTCGAAGACGGCCGCTCCGGGCTCCTTGTCCCCCCAGAATCTCCCTACGATCTGGCTGCGGCTCTGGTCAAACTCCTCACCAACCCGGACCTGCGATCACGGCTCGGGGCGGCAGGTAGGAAGCGGGCCGAAGTTGAGTTCAGCGCTGAGCGCATGGCCCGGCGGACCGAATCCCTGTACCGCGAACTGCTGGCCCGTCGCTCAGTCACCCGCCCCTCGGAGGGGACCAGTGAACCTATCTGACAGACACTGCCCCCTGGTGTCAGTCGTCATACCTACATACAACTATGGTCACTGCGTTGGGGAGGCGATCGAAAGTGCTCTCGGACAAACCTACCCGGCGGTCGAGGTCATCGTGGTCGACGACGGGAGTACCGACGATACCCCTGCCCGGGTGGCTGCGTTCGGCGATCGGGTCCGATCCCTCCGCCAGACCAACCAGGGCCTCTCTGCTGCCCGAAACACCGGAATCGCAGCCGCCCGAGGAGCGGTTATTGCCCTGCTCGATGCGGATGACGCATTCCACCTGAGTAAGCTCGAACTCCAGATGGCCTACCTGGCGGCTCACCCCGACACCGGCTTAGTTGGGACAGCCGCATTCTCGGCTCCGGACCGAGGCTGGCCGCCGCTTCCGGCCGACCCACTCGCTGCCTGCGAGGTCACACTGGACGAGTTCGTCATCAAATCCCGGTTTGCCCCGAGTAGTGCGGTGATCCCCAAGCGGTGCTTCGACACGGTCGGGCTGTTCGAAACGAGCTTGCAGTCGGTGGAGGATCGTGACATGTGGATCCGGCTGGCCGCCCGATTTCCGACCGCCGTCATGCCCGCGGTCCTGACATGGTATCGACTCCAACCCGGGAGCATGTCCACGAATGCGGCCCGGATGGAGCAATTCGAACGGGTGGTGTTGGAGAAAGCGTTCGCCAGTATCGAACTCCGCGGCCGTAGAGTGTTGCGACGAAAGGCGTTTGGCCTGGCAGCATACTCCGCCGCCTTTATGTATTATGACTCTAACAAGCCGTGGGTGGCCTTGCGACGGATGGGGACCTCGTTCCTCTGGTGGCCAGGAGTGTTCCATGTCCCGGACGTAAGAATGCCGCTCGCCAGAGTGCGGTTGACCGTTGCGATTCTTCGTCGACTGCTCCGCAGGAGCCGGCCGAATGCCTCACCCGGGGCGGGAGGGCAGGGATGAACTGGGTGAGCAAACTCCGCCGCGGCGAGGGTCCGTTCTGGGGGTGGGCCAAACGACGGTTGAAGGCGGTTCTGGGGTTCCATCTGCCGGTAAACGGCCTCACCCGACCGTTCTTCGGTGGACTCTACCGGTTTCACGTCGCCGCCCGCGAGGGGTGGATCTGGACCCGCCGCTTCTTCTGGAACGAACCGCTCTTCCGAAGCCAGTGTGCAGCCATCGGGACCGGGTTCCGGATGGAAGAACTGCCTTATATCCAGGGAACAGGGCGGATCGTGATTGGGGACCGGGTATGGCTCTCCGGGCAGCCTCAAATCGCGTTCGGGCGGTCGTTGACGGCCCTGCCGGAGTTGGTGATTGGCGACGGCACGTTCATAGGCCACCACTGTGGGTTCAATGTCGCTCGGTCGATCCGGATCGGCTGCCACTGTTTACTCGCCAGCGGAGTTCTCGTCTTCGACATGGACGGACATCCGCTCGACGCCTCCCGTCGCCGGGCCGGTGAGCCGACTCCGCCCGAGGCAATTGCCCCCGTTGCGATTGGAGACGATGTCTGGATCGGGACCGGGGCGATGATCCTCAAGGGGGTGACGATCGGTGATCGAGCGATCATTGCCGCCAAGAGCGTGGTGACGAAGGACATCCCCCCAGACGCCGTGGTCGCCGGGAACCCGGCTCGCGTTGTCAAGGCGTTACTGTCGTCCGACGGAACGCCAGGTTGATCGTTTTCCATAGGGATCCCAGCGACTTCGTACTGGGGGGATGGCCAACAGCTTGGCCGACCCGTTTCGTCAGGAGCGATTCCCCCGGAACGCCGCGGAGCGGGCTGTCGCCTTATGCTCGATCGGACAGATGATCGGCGAGTACGATTATTGTTGCATAGCAAGTTATATAAACTGAATATTTTATTAATTATTGAGAAAGCAATCATGTCAATTACAAAAATTCATTTGCTGAGACAATTCGCTATGGTTACTCTTGTATTTTTTGTGTATATTATTATACGCTATATTTATTTAATTAATACAAATATAGATCCAGACGAGCTATTTAGTATCGAGTTGGCCAACGCACCTTTCCAAGGAATTTGGGGTGCAGCAGCAGCAGACGTTTCACACCCTCCCCTCTTTTATTACTTTTTGAAATCGTGGCAGTTAGTCGGGGGAGTGTCGCTCGACTGGACTCGACTCCTACCACTCGTCATGACGACCCTGGCATTGCCTGCTATTTGGAAGACATCACGATTGTGCGGCCTATCTCCTTATGCGTCGTGTGGAGTCATACTATTCATCGCTGGAAACACATTTTTAATAGGATATACGATATATCTTCGATCGTTTGTAGCTCTTTTCTTAACATCATCTTACCAATTCTGGAGTCTGTTTCGTATTCTTAAGATAGAGAATCCGTCGTGGTTAGATTGGTTTCTCCTGTTGGTGACAAGTTGTGCGGTCGTCTACAGTCACTATTGGGGCTGGCTATTGCTTCTCAGCGAGTTGGGCGTTGTCGCGGCTCTCACCCGATCGCGGTGCGGCCGTGTTGTTGTTGTCGGAGTCCTCACAGGCATAGCCTACGCCCCGTGGATCCTGTCCGTGCTGGCTGCCGTCCAGAGTCGCGGTGGAGACGGGACCAGCCAGATTGGCTGGATCGAAAAGCCTGGTGCCAAGTCAGTTGTCGCCTTTTTCGTCTTACTAAACGGAGCCCCGCCGATCCGGTATCTCGGACTGGTTGGATTGACTGTCGCGACCGGAGTGATCACAACTGCACTGGTCCGTTCGACACGGGGGCTGGCCGCTCGTCCTCAGCACCTGATCGCAATCGGGTGGATCCTCGTTGTCGTGATCCAGCCGATTGTTACCTTCATTGCCTCCGTTACTCAATCACAATCGGTCTGGGCGATCCGATCGATGATCTCGGTCGTCGTCCCGTATGCGGTCTTGCTTTTCTGTAGCATCAATCTTCTCCCAACCGGTCCCCCTGTCCGGGCTGGAATTGCCGTCGTGGCGGCATGTTGGGGGCTCGGATGTGGGCTGGCGACTGTTTCCGGGCCACCGGTCAAGGTCAATTACCGCGGAATCACTCATGCTATTCGATCAAAAGAACAGCCCGCAGCAAGCCCGATCGTAGTATACACTCAACCTTTTCACGTGGGAGTACTCAGCTTTCTTGGTAATCTCGAAGAAGAACGAGCCCTGGACGTGCGGACAAGCACGACAATGACCGGCCTCCCCCGCGAGCACATTTGGGTTGTACTATCATCCTACCAATGGACTGGTCCTCCCATAGAAGAGCAGCTTATCAACCAAGGGTTCGTTATCGAGTATAGTTTTTCAGTCGCTACACGAGGCGAGACAATGTGGGCATTTTCGGTCAGACCACACGAGTCTAGTCAGCGGTAACCCAAGATTGGGGATTCTACCCACCGCCCGTGCTCAGCCAACCCACCCAATTCTCCGTCCGACCCGTCGAACGATCCAGCCACCGCCCGCGACTGCGTAGATCATCAGGACGGGCATGTTCGCGTCCCGGAATCGCGGCTCCCCCCAGAAGATCACAACCATTACCAACGTCGCCAACAGCGTGAGGTGACAGACCGCGTACTGCCGCCACCCAGACCAAGTAAATCCCGTTCTGATCAATCCGACCGTGATGAGCAGAAGGAACGGGGCGGTGCAGACGACATTTGCAATTGGGTTGACCTTGGTGCTGTTCCAGTGGACGAACGGCGCCCACGCCCGGGCGAGTTTAAACACCGCTAGCTTGGCAAAATCGAGTGGGTGGGCCTTCACCCACTCGATGCCGAGCTTCCATTCCATTTGGTCGTGCGACACCTCATCCGGTTGGGCATCGATCAGGTCCCGACCTGGCAACCGATTGGTTGCGACCCAGTTCCCGTACTCCTTGATCGACCCAGCAACCACTGGGTTGTTCGCCCCGTAGAAGGTCGACCCACCGTTCGTGGCAACGAGGACGACTCGGCCGTGGACGTGGTAATTTCGGGCCGTCCAGGGGAGGACCGCGGCCAGGAACCCGACTCCGTACAGAGCGGCCCCGGTCCACCCGACTCGGCGAACGGGGTTCCCAAGGGTGTAGACGCCCAGAGCGGGGAGTAACAGAATCGCGAAACTCCTGCACAGCGAGCCGTACCCGAGCAACAACCCGGCCACCAGGACCGTCCACCACTCCCCGGTCCGTCGGTGTCGGACCAGTAGCCAGAGGCCAAAAGCCAGAGCCGGGACGAAGGGTATTTCGGACAGGAAGTTCGATGCCATGTAGATGTCTGGTGGATAGATCGCCGCAAGGGCCGCGACCCACCGGGCTTTCAGATCACCCATCAGTTCTCGGGCGAACAGATAAGTCCCGACGACAGATGCTGCCCCACAGGCTGCGAAGAAGACGTGGATGGCGGGGTAGGACACCCCAAAGACTGCGAAAACGGCGGCCATCGCCAGCGGAAACCCCGGTGCTCGAAACGACGTCGGCGACCCGTCCTCCCAGCAATACCCGCGGCCGGCAGCCACATTCCGGGCGAATAGGTCATACTCCAACCCGTCGGACGCACACCGGGCGTAGGTCGGGGGCTGATCCAGCCCACCACGGTATGCGGCTGTGAACCCAAGCCGCAACCCGAACGCAGCAACTGCTGCCACCAGCCCGAATACGAAAGGACGCATGAGTCATTACCGCTGGCGAGTGGGTATAATCCGCTCAGTCTATTTGATGCTTCCGGAAGGGACAGCGTGGACATCGACTCGATGTTGCGGGTCGGATGGCTGTGGTGCTGGTACAATCCACGAGGGCTCGTACCAGTCCGGTTTGCGACTGGTGGGTTCGCCCGCCATCTTCCCGGAGTCACGACCCGAATGCCGATCGAAGCCACCACGGGTCACGCCATGACTCCCTCCCTTCCGGCTGTCCGCCTGATCCGCTTGCGGACCTGGACCATCAGGCTCGCAGCCGGATATCTCTTGGCTGTCGCCCTGTCCGCAGTGGGAGTCTGGTTCGGGGCAGACGACTGGTGGCCCCCGACCTTGCTGATCTTCGGGCCACGGTGGGTTGTCGCGCTCCCTCTTCTCCTCTTGATCCCCCTCGCAGGCTGCACTCGTTCGGGGCGTGCCGGGGTGATTCTCGTCGTGGCTGCGATCCTGTTTGCAGGGCCGGTTGCGGGCGGCCGCCTGAGTATTCAATCTCTTTCAACGTCAGACACGACCGCCGCAATCCGGGTCATGACCTGGAACACGATGGGACTGGACCTCGCACAGTCGGGGTTCAAGGAGTTTGTCGTCTCCCAGCGACTCGATATTGTGCTCCTCCAGGAAGCTGGAGCGGGGCCACCTCTGACCGTTCTCCCGCCTGGGTGGCACGTCGTGACCGGCCCGTCTGGGGGCGTGGTGGCGTCAAGGTTCCCACTCCGCTTTGAGAGCGGACTCGGACCGCTGGAACTCGGGAACCCGGGCGGAATTGGCTGGTTCGAGGCCGAGACGCCGGTCGGCCCCCTGTCCGTCGTTTGCGTCCACCTACCGACCCCCAGGCCGGGGATCGACGCCATGATTCACAAAAAACTGCGGGGGATACCTGATCTCCGTCTGGCGATCGAGGACCGCGACCGGGCGTCGCGAACAGCACGGGCCTGGGTGGGAGATCCAAGCGGCGGATTACTGGTCGCCGGGGATTTCAACATGCCGGTCGAGAGCACGATTTACCAGCGTGACTGGGGTGAGTTCGGGAACGCGTTCTCCGACGCCGGGAACGGGTGGGGGACGACCAAGCAGACAAGCTGGTTCGGCGTCCGGATTGACCACATCTTGTATGCCCCACCGTGGACGTGCCGGCGGGTTATGGTCGGGCCAGCGATGGGGTCTGACCACCGCCCTGTCGTGGCCGAGTTGGTGCTCACGGCGGAGTAGGACTGTTCGCCCGCCGACGGGTCAGGCCCGAACGATCCTCTCGCGACGGTCCTTCACGCCGCGAGTTGCGTTCCGGATGTCGATCACCAGTCGGCTGGTCGACGCAATTCAATCTTAGTCCTGGGAAACAGTGCAAGAACCCTCCGCTACGGCTCCAGAATCTCGGTCCCCGTTCCGTCATTGCCGCCTTCGATGGCGGGCAGTTTCACCTCTCCCACATCCTCAACGCGATTCATCAGTCGCCTGTCTTCCTGTGGCTCCCGGGCCAGACTCCCTTGGGGACATCCTTCAATGCTCAGACCGAGGGCAACCACGGACAGGACTCTCACACTCCTGGACTGGCAACTCGCGTCCCGGAATCGTGAAACCGCAGAGTCATTGAACCGCGACCGAGGATGAAGGGGGTTGGTCAGATGATCCGTCACTTTCTCAGCCTGACGCATCAGGAAGGCCGGATGGAACTGCATGAGTTCTTCGGCTATTCGTCGCCAGGCGGCTCGGGGCTATCAGACCTCAAGTTGTCCAGATCGAACGGTTCCGGAGCGTTGTTGATGCACTCCGGGCAGACCACTTCGGGTCCCGTGTTGGGGTCCTCGATGAGGAAGGCTTCGGGGCTGCCGCAAACCGGGCACCGGTGGGGGATCGGGGGCTGGGTTGGCGGTGGTAACGCCTGCTCAAGATTGACGCTTCGCAAGGGAAGAGGATAAGGTAACACCGTGGAACCCCTGAACAGGGGGTGCTCACAGTCGGGGGTGGGGGAACTTTTCGAGGGGTGGGGGGGGGGGGGGGGNNTGGGCCAACTTTTCCAGGGCTACCCCACCCCCGGCCCAAATGTGAGACGGCCGAAAACCCGACCGCCGGACACAAGAATAAAACCAACTGGGATAATTATCAATTCCAGTTGGTTTAAATGAGTGCGGGTCAACGATGGTCGCTGTGGCGAAAGAAGAGAAGAAAACCAGTGGGTTCGGGAGGCGACTCCGGGAACTCCGGAAGGCGGCCGGGCTCACTCTGGAACAACTCGGCGAGCGGGCAGAGATGGCCTATCAGGCAATCGCCCGGCTTGAGCGACAAGAACGCGAACCGACTTGGCCCACCGCCATTAAGTTAGCAGAAGCGCTGGGTGTATCCGTGGCGGACTTCCACAAGCCAATTGGGGAAGCGCCAGTTGAGAGTGATCCGCTTCCCGATCCCAAGCCCCCGACGAAGCGAGGTAAGAAGTGACTATCCGTCCGCTCAAGTCGACGCCCAGAGCGTCGTAGCCTCGCGATCTGACCTACCGCAAGTTTATTTCGCCGGCTTATCTGCCACAGGCGGCACCACGACCTCGAAGTCCGATCCCTTCACGATCCTCAGTTCTTCGTGGAGGACGGGGATTCGCGGGTCGGGTGCGACCGAAAGTGCCCAGTCGATTCCATTGTCGGCCACGAACATCCCATAAATTCCCGGCAAAGGGATCGTCTCGTTCACGAGACCGGGGAATTGCTGGCCTCCAAGCTACGAACATTGAATTAGATAACTGACGCCTGTATAAGGTCGATATGGATAGGCGTTATGCCAAAAACGCTGAAGTCGTCTTCTCGCTGAAGTATCACGTCGTGTGGTGTTCGAAGTACCGGCGACCCGTTCTCACTGCGGATGTCGAATCGAAACTTCGCCAGTTGCTCACCGAAAAAGCGGCCGAATTGGGCATGACAATCCACGCCCTTGATGTCATGCCGGACCACGTTCACCTGTTCGTCGAGGCTGACCCGACGTTTTGTGTGGCCGAGATCGTCAACCGGTTAAAGGGGTTCACATCCCGTCTCCTCCGCAAAGAGTTCGCCACCCTGCGATCCCGTCTGCCGACCCTGTGGAGTCGGTCGTATTTCGCGGCAACGGTAGGGGCGGTCAGTGAGAGCGTTGTCCGCCGGTACATCGAGAATCAGAAGGGGAAGTAGATGCGACGGGCGTATAAATACCGGCTGTTCACCAACGCCAATCAGGACCGGGAATTGGGCATCATGCTTGAAACCCACCGCCGGTTGTACAACGCCTGCCTCGATCAACGGAAAACCGCCTACGAAGCCACTAAGAAATCAGTGAAGTACACCGAACAGTCTGCATGGTTCAGAGCGGAACGGCACACCAATCCGTACTTCGCTCGTCTTAACTTCAGCAGCGCCCAGGCCACGATGCGGCGATTGGATAAGGCATTCAGCAACTTCTTCCGCCGCGTCAAAGAGAAGGCCGCGAAAGTCGGCTACCCAAGGTTCAAGTCCCGGGATCGACACGACAGCATCGAATTCCCGAGTCACGGCGATGGCATACGGCTGACCGGGAATCGCTTACGGGTGCAACACGTCGGGACGATCCGTGTCAAGTTGCATACGCCCGTCGAGGGGGAGATCAAGACGATCACCCTCAAACGCGAGGCCGGGAAGTGGTATGTCGTCGCATCCTGCGATCTCGGGGAGGTGAAGGTGTCGCCATCCACCCTGCCACCGGTTGGCATCGACGTGGGGCTCGAATCCTTCCTGACTACGAGTGACGGCCGGCACGAACCGAACCCTCACTATCTGAAAACGGAGTTGCCCGAACTGCGTGTAACTGGCCGCGCTGTCGTCCGCAAAAAGAAGGGTGGGGCGAACCGCCGCAAAGCCCTTCGTCGTCTCCAGAAAGTTCACGTTCGGGTCAAGAATTTGCGAAAGGAACACCACTATCAAGTCGCTTGTCGATTGATCCTTGCCTACGGTCTGTTTGCTGTGGAGGGCCTGAACATCCGCGGGATGCTCAGGAACCACAGATTCAGCCGGGCAATCAGCGATGCCGGATGGGCCGGTTTTCTGAGCGTACTGCGTCACAAGGCCGAAAGTGCCGGGGCGTCGTTCGTGGAAGTCGATCCCAGAGGCACAAGTCAGGAGTGCAGCGGTTGCGGTGAAGAGGCGCGCAAAGACCTCTCGGTTCGCCAACACAACTGTCTGCACTGTGGCTTGTCGGTTCACAGGGATATCAATGCTGCCAGGAACATCCTCGCAAGAGGACAGGGCCGGACTGGTCCTGCGGAGGTCAACGTAGATCACGGGGTCAAGCGTCCTCCGAGAAACCGTCGCGTTCACGCGATGGCGTAGTCACACCTCTTGAGTCCTGTCAGGATCGCCCTCACCTCGGGTGAGCATTTCGACACATCGAATCCCTTCCGGAGCCGGAATCGCTCGCCCATCCGGGGCAGGGTCTCATCCGTCAGTCGACTGGCGAAATGCGTGGCCGGGTGGACATACGCCCGCCGGGTTCGCGTGATCGTCACCCGCATTGCGTGCTCGACGGCTCCCCGCTTCAGTTCGTCATATCGAACCACGGCCGGAAAGATCGGCAGTCCCGCCGCGTCGGCGGATGTCCAGCCGTCGGGACGGAGTGTGTTCGACTTCAAATCGAAAACTGATGCCTGGGCCGCCTCCCAACCCCGATCCGTCTTCCGGAACTGGAAAAACTCGTAGAGCATGCGATTGACCGGGTCGACAACGATTGCGTGTCGGTCCCCCTCCTCCTTGAGCGTGTTCCGCTGGACATCTGCCAGGGTCACCTTCTTGTCGCGGTAGTTCCAGGGCCAACCCTCGACGGGGATCTCGGCTGGTATCGCGAACGGACCCCTGTCTGACTCCTCGGCGTAACCGCTCACTCGAACCTCGACCCGCGGTTGGTTCGGTGGGACCAGGACAAACCCCATGTCCGGGTTGTACCGGAGCGGCTTGTCCACCCCGATCGCGGCCACGATCTGCCAGGAGTTCGGATGTAGCGGCCAGTCCTCGATCACTACATTCCAGGGGCTTTCCGGGGGAAATACCTCCAGGGCTGCAAGAATGGTATCGGCCTCCGGGGTGTCGAACGACACGGGCCGGGTGATTGCGGGCATGGCGGTTGCGCGGATCCGTGTGAGTCGAGCTGGATCCCCGGCAGCTATGGAGGACTCCAACCAGATCGTGCCGAAGTAAAGTGTCGGTCCGGTCCCGGATGCATCTGCCACGTACCACCGCCGCACCCGGCCCAGGTCCGGTGCCGTCCCGTCCGCGTTCCTCCATCCGGCCAACGCGGTCCGGACCTCGTTTTTCCCTGGCTTGAGGACGATCGGAATAACCACCCGGGTCCGGTGGTTGGTTGTCCGGGCATGAGAAATGACCAGTTCGAGGGCCGCGTCCGTCCCGCCCGGGTTGACGGCATCGAACCGGAGGGCCGGGTGGACAGACCAATCCCGCCCGCCCCCGTCCCGAGTCCCGAAACTGTCACCTGGAGCGAACCGAACCCGCAGCCAAGCTCCGTCGATCTCACCAGCCTTGGGCACGAGATCGACCTGGGTCTGGTCGGTCCCAGTGTCGGGCGGGAGTTTCCCACCCGCGATATCCATCAGAACCGTGCCCGGCACCGCTGGGCCGGGGGCCGGAGGTGCGAGTGCCCACGCGAGCCCTGCTGCCATCACTCCGACGAGAACCACCACCCGAATCCGCATGGCTTCCCCTCCGGCGATTCGGGCCGCGCCGACGGTTTCAACCGCCCGTTCACAACGCCAAGGTCGCCCACCGCCTGAGTCACGCGGTTGCGATCGGGATGTAGACACCCGCCCGAGTGATGAAAAGATCAGAGCCGACAAGGATAGAATTCAAACCAAAGTTGGCAGGACGGGTGCGGCCTGAGCGGCAATGCACGGCCCACCCCGATCAGGGCTGAAGGGATCGGGGAGGACCTGGGCATCACCAACTGACTGAACATGGTCTGGCTCAACCCCGCGGGTCGGGGTCCATGCTCAGACGGGCTGCTTGTCAGGATAGGACCAAACAAACAGCGCGGCAAGCATACTGTGCAGCACAAACGGTAAGATCGGAATCCTCGATTCCGCCGAAAATTCTCGGGAATCTGGATTTTCTCTAGATCAATTCACCCGCATTTTCGCTATTTTCAGCATAATCCTACCTCTCATCGCCCAGTCTGGGTGGCGCCCCCCGCCCCCGTCCATTGAACTGAACGAGGTCACAATGTTCGCCTGCACCCGAAAGGGGACACCCCGTCCTCCGTTCTCGTCCCGGTCTTTCAAGCTCGCGACCGAGTCACTCGAAGACAGGTCTACTCCGTCGGTGACCGTGTACAATCCGACCGGTTCCGAGATCGCCTCGTACTCCGGAGCGTCGGCGTTGATCGCTGCGATCGCCGCCCCAACCACCCTGAACGGAGACACCCTGAAACTCGATACCGTCGGGGGAAACACTTACACCAGCCCCGGCACGATCACCAAGAGTCTGACGATCCTCGGTCCGAATGATGGGGTGGACCCGAACACCCAGACCCGGGTGCCAGAGGTCCATATCGACACCACGGTCGGCCCGCTCGACATTGCCAGCGGGAATACACTGGTGGTCCGCGGGCTGGCGTTCGATGTCGCAGGCGGGCTGGGAGCGTTCACCGCGTTCGCGGACGATTACTCACTCGTCTTTTCGTACAATATTGTCAGTGGCCAGATCCCGATCTACCGGGACGTCTACCTGGATGCGTTGGATGGTCCGAATGCAGATGGTCATCCAGGATACACATCCGCAACCATCACCCACAACCTCCTCAACAAGACGGGCGACCCAAACCACGCTGCGGTCCGGCTCGGGAGCGGATCGGGCGGAGTCGTGGCGGATAACGTGATGCTCGGGGGATTCAGCGGAGTCCAACTTGACGATTCGGTCGGGACCGGGGTGAACAACCCGGTGGTCACCAACAACCTGATTGATGGGACGACCGAGGACGGAATCCAGGTCGATCACCTGGTCGTCAACCCCACCATCACGTTCAACACGATCACTGGTGCGAACGCATCGAACCTGACCCAGACGGGAGCGATCACGCTGTATGCGGACCCCGCGCCTGGCGGGGTCCAGGGTGCGGTGGTGGTGACCGGGAACCTGATCACCCAGTCGAACGGCGGGGTGGTGATCACCAACGGACCTGCCCCGACCGCGTCGACAACGTTCACAATCACCCTCAACTCGATCTCGGTCAATTCTGCCTCAGTCGACCAGGTCATCCAGGTTGGAACCTCGTTCGCCGATACCGTCCCGGCCTCCGGAAACTGGTTCGGAACGGCCAACCCGGTCGCCCTCCAGGCAGCCATAACCTCCCCTCAACTCGTCATCCAGGCGGTGCTGTCCGGCGACGGGAACACTCGGGCTGGGGTGACCGGTGAGGACGGGTTCGCCCCGGACCCGACGACGGTTGGGGTCTTCGTCCCAAACCCGGGCACTGGCCCGGTCAGCGGGAACGTCCAGGTCGGGGCGAACCTGGCTGCAAGCGATGGGCTCACCACTCTCCAGATCCAGGCCGGAACGTATCCGGAGGGGCTGAACACGACCGGGGAGGTACTGACGCTGGTTCCCCTCACCGCGTCCGGAACGGTCGGGGTCGGCACTGTCACTCTTGATGGTAATCTGACCCTTGGGGCTGGAGCCACTGTCCAGGTCCAGATCACCAACAGCGGCTACGATCAGTTCGTGGTGAATGGCACCGTCACCCTCAGTGGAGCGACGCTCCAGATCCTGGCGACCGTCTCCACCCCAGCGTCCACTTACACCCTGATCGTGAACAACTCCTCAAGCCCGGTGTCCGGGACCTTTGCTGGGTTGGCCGTGGGGGCGACGGTGTCGGTCGGAGGCAACCCCTACTCAATTGGCTATGCAGTTGGAACTGGCAATAACGATGTCGCCCTGACCCTCACGGTGACAAGCACGGCGTCCGCCGAGGTGGTCGGGACGACGCTGTACGTCTACGGGACCAACGGGTGCGATGACATTGGAATCTGGGAGGACTGTCGGGGTCTGGAGGTCGTGGCCGTGGGTCAGGGATATCTGTACGAGAAGGTTGTGACCGTGCCGATCAGCACGATTGTGGTCTACGGCTACGGGGGGAACGACTTGATTGTGATCGACGATAACGTGACCGCCCGGGCGTTCCTGTTCGCAGGCAACGGGAACGACTGGCTCCAGGCCGGCGGTGGGCCATCCGTCCTGGTCGGTGGGTCCGGGAACGACGTCCTGGTCGGTGGGTGCGGGAACGATATCCTCATCGCCGGGCACGGACAGTCCATACTCTGGGGAGGACCCGGTAACGATATCCTGATCGGAGGTTACACAGCTTATGATAGCAACCTCGCCGTCCTCAGCTCGATCCTGACGCTCTGGAATGCAGCCCCGACCTATGCAGCCGGGATCGCGAGCGTCTCCACGATTCTAACCACTGGGCCGACCAACCAGACGGTGTTTAACAATGGAGTGGCCGACTATCTGATCGGCGGTCCCGGCCTCGACTGGTACTTTGCGAACACGACCGGTCAATGGAGCCAACAGGACGTGATCATCGGGTTGCAACGTGGGGAAGTTGTGACCCAATTGAGCTGATCCGGTGGGGCAGATCGGAGGCCCCAAACAGAGAGCCCTCTCGGACGGCGCCCAACGAATGGCTTGTATGACGTATGGAAAAATATGGTTACTCAGGAGGTAGTCTCGGTTGACTGGTCAACCGAGACTGTCACGACCCCTGGAACCTGCAACTCTCTCCCCGATCCTTGGCTGTCTCACGCGAGTTTGTTGCCCGCCTTCACTTCAGCGACAGCAGCGAAGCCGTGGATGAGTCCATTACCCATCCACTGGGGCGAGGCGGAGCCCAT
This sequence comes from Gemmataceae bacterium, assembly GCA_003136315.1. Lineage (GTDB taxonomy): Bacteria > Planctomycetota > Planctomycetia > Gemmatales > Gemmataceae > Urbifossiella. The sequence continues at coordinate 54,152 of PLDW01000441.1, forward strand.
ATCAACCCTGTCCAGGTTCGCAAGTAGCCGAAACCCTCATCTGTCGAGGTTCGGTGGCACCAACTCGAAGCCATTACTGGCAGTAAGTAGCGAATCTCAATCGCCGCGATGGACGCAGGAGGCCCGGCCGCGGATCGGGGCCTTGTCTCACCCGAATCCCATTCCTCCATCTCTTACGGCTGCGATCCAGTGATGGAAAGTTCGGCCGGACCTCGGGCAGGGTTGTGCAAGATATTCCGTGTGAACGTTGTAACTTTAATTGATTATTTGCATAAATTAATTTAACTATCATTTGTAATATTAATTTAACACAGTAGTTATCTATATCGACGATACTAAGTTTAATTTCTTCAACGCTACATGGTCCCGGCATTGGATCGGTTTTTGTCTTTGCACCTGCTCCATAGACCCATCCCTTCCATTGCGCTCACCCCTGAGTCGTCCACCGTGAGAGCCACCGCGAGCCGATGAGGCCCGCGACGTTGGCAAAGTTTGGCAAAGTTTTGGCAAAGTTCGTGGCTATGCGACTGCAGTATGAGTACAATGAAGTGAACGGGCAACGTGCCCGTAACATGTGGCATTTTCACAACTTACAGTGTCACTCCAACGTCAGGGAAGCGTCATTCATTGGCAGACGCGCTAGATTCAGGTTCTAGTACTCGCAAGGGTGTGGAGGTTCAAGTCCTCTCCTCGGCACTGCAAGCAGAATAAGGGGTTGCGGCAAACCAGCCGCAACCCCTTTCGCTTTGGTGCCCAGATTTTTCTGTACTTTTTCTTCACGTGGGGGTGTGGCATTGTGGTGGCGTCGGGGAGGTTTCCCGTGGCGTCAGTTCAGCAGAAGAACGAACCCTTTTACTGCCAGTTCTCCTTCGGGGGGAAGAGGCACACAATCACTGTTGGGAAAGTCCGGCGTTCCCAGGCCGAGGCGTTCGCCGACAATGTTGAGACTCTGCTTGAACAGGTCCGCCGGGGGCGACTCGCGATCCCGGATGGCGTCTCGGTCACCGAGTTCGTCTTGAGCGATGGGAAGGCCCAGCCAGTTGCAGAAATAGTGCAGAAAACGCTCACTGTTGGCGACCTGCTGGCCCGCTACCTCGCGGCCGTTGGCGGTGGGGCATTGGAGAAGAGCACGGTATACACCCTGACAAACCACAGTAACCATCTCAAACGACTTCTCGGCGAGAGGACGCCTACCTCGTCGCTGAACCGCGACAGCTTGCAGGGCTACGTCGCTCGACCGAGAAATACCACGGCAAGACTATCCACCCCGACACGCCGAAGATGGAAATCACCACTCTCCGCACCGCATGGAACTGGGCGGTGATCGGCGACTTGCTAGTCGCACCTTTTCCGGGTGTGAAGCTCCAGTATGCGAAGAAAGAGGAGCAACCCGGGTTCATGACATGGGCAGAGATCGAACGGCGGATTGGAAAGGGCGGTGATGCGGATGAACTGTGGCCGTGCCTCTATTTGACCAAGCCGGAAATGGACGAGTTGCTGGCGTTCGTGAAGGACCACGGCTCGCGGCCCTGGGTCTACCCGCTCGTCTTCCTCGTCGCTCATACGGGTGCCAGGCGGAGCGAGGTGCTACGGGCTAAATTAAGCGACCTGGACCTGGCCGGAGGGGTGATGGAGGTCCGGGAGCGGAAGAGGGTAAAGGGGCAGAAGACGACCTAAGCGGCCCCGAACAAGGCGTGGAGGCGACTGAGCGAATGCTCTCGTCCAGTCGCCGCGAGGTAGAACCATGTGAGGCGCAATGTAGCATCTTCGGGTCCCCGGGGCGGTCCCGGCCTACGACTGGAAGTACGCCTGGTTCTCCAATCTAGTTACTCTTTCTTAAGCTTGAGTTTCTTGTACACCTCGAAATCCATCTCACACAGCCCATACTCTGCACCGTGCGCCCCCATCTCTGTGAGCCGGTAACTGGCGTCGGATGGTTCATCTGCGGCCTTCGCGACCTCCAGAAAACCAGCCTCGACCAGCTTAGTCAAGAATGTTCCATCCTTGGTAGAGCGAGACGGTACAATGCGGAGCTTGGTGCCTACGACTGGCTTTCCTTTACCTCGGGCGACAGCCCGAAGAACTTGCCAGTCGGCATGTGAAACGGCTATTTGCATAAACAGTCCCTCAGAGTCGCGGAATAGAAGGGGGCGCAAGCTTATTATGGTACACAAATCTCAGCTCAGGCAAGAGGTGTCTCGGCACTTTTTGACCTTTGTTGGCGTTCATTGGTATACGCTGCCGGCACCCAGGCGAAGGAAGCAAATGAAACCTCCCTGTTCGGTTCGAGGCAAGTGCTCTTTGAGCGGGCATTTTTCCTTTCCTCCGGACATCACGCCGTCCGCCGGATATAGTTTCTGCCCACCCCGGCCGAATTGCAGGAACGTGCCCTGTCGGCCGCGTGGCTCTTCGGAGCGAAGGATGTCGACTGTCCAGATGACGGAAACGTATATTCGGCTGACCACTACATTCGCCTGCCGAGTCTACCGTAGCAAGACAGATGAATGGCCCCAGGCCACGGTGTTGCGACGAGGAGACATCATCCTTGTCACGGGGCAGCCGGAGCGGGTCGGGAAATTCGACAAGTTTGTCGTCTTGGAAGGGGGCTGGTTCATCTTGGTCCCGCGGAGTAGGTGGGCCTGGGTCTAGCCCGTCAGGTTGGGGAATCAAGGAGCAGGTGATGGCTGGCAAAATAGAAAGATTGCCATTAGATCGTCGGCGTGAATTGTTCGTTGCTTTGGTCGCCGCGCAAGACGAGGGTCTGAGCGTACCTGTGTCTCGCGAGACAATTGCTCAGCGGTTCAGTGTTGGGGTCGAGATGGTGCGGAAGGTCGAAGACGAAGGATTGGAGAAGAATTGGCCCCCGTTTGGTCGCCGGTAGAACCCAGGCATCTCTGCAAATTCCCAGCAAGCTTGAGCCCCTCTTCCCGCTCAGTTCCCCTTCTGCTCAGTCCCCTGGCCCCTCCGCCACCCCAATGAAACCCCGAACTCTGGCAGGGAGTGATTGAGTCATTGGCGCGTCGATGGCCCCGCTCCGTAATGGGGCAGGATGTTCACAGGGCTAATCTACCCGAGCCCACGAGAGGGTGCCCCTGTCCTTTCCACACTCCTTGTGATGCCACCCCTGTAAAATCCTGGGCCGTCGGTGCCGGTGAAACTCCTGGCCGCAACCCGGACAGGTCGCACGCCACCTACCCTTCGGCATGTCGATTTCGTCGCCGTAGCATCGCTCGGGATTGGCGTCTACTTCGAGGCACTTTGCTTTCCAAATAGCGTCGTGCCCGTGACCAGTCCCAAGCAGCGCATGGGCGATTTCGTGCAAGATTGTGTCGAGGACGTCCGACTCCGGATTCCTCTCAATGGAGTGAACGCACAATCCAAGTCGCCCAGGTCGCTCCTTATACAGGAACCCGCAGAGGCTGTCACATTCCCGGAGCAAGCATCGGTCTAACGGGATGGCGAGGCTCCTGCCGAGNNACAGTCTCAACGGGTTCCTGTATTAGACGGAAAAAACACACCCCTGCCCTGCGGACATTGGAGTTGAGGGCGAATTGCCATCCATGTAGCTGGTGGTGCCGCATCAGCTCCAGGGCCAACCTTCTCGCCCAGATGTTCTTCTTAGTCACTGCAAAGCTATTCACTCGTCTGCTCAAAGAAGGTCTCCAGATACGAAAGAAGGCTAAACCCGGAAGCCCCCAAAGCCACTCTGCAACAACGAAGCCCGAGACTTGGTACGATGCGACGGGGAACGTCCTGCGGGGCGAGTGAGAAAGCGCTGGGATTGCGTTGGGTATGGATTGCGATTGGCCGGGCGGCGTCAAGATAATGGCAGATGACACTGCTCTCCTGCTCAATCAGACTGGGCAGAGAACGCTCGTTGGTTCTGTGGCGAAGTTGACAGGTCTGAGCTTGCGGTACTCCTTCGGGAGGTGTAATCGCTGTGAAACATGCCCGAAACCGACGAATGACCGAAACGGAATGGCTGGCTGCGACCAACCCACGGTCGATGCTGGAGTTGTTACGAAGCATGGCATGCGAACGGAAGTTGCGGCTTGTGGCCGTCGCATGCTGTCGAGAGTTATGGCCTTACATATGGAATATTCATTGTCGTCAAGCAGTCGAAACAGCCGAGCATCATGTAGATGGTGTGGCAACAATCGCCGAACGACAAAAAGACGCGTAAATCTACCTGAATATATTATAATCAAAGATACCACATCCATTTGGTCCTTAACCAGGGCAGAACACGCGGCGTGTTGGAGTACAGCCTGCTCGGCATTTGCTGCTGCCTATGTCTTACGATATACATCAGATGCGAATCATGACATTCTGACGATATTAACTTCCTGGCTGCGACAGAGACGCAGGATGCGTTCGATTCAAGTGCAAGTGGTTCGCGATATTTTTGGTAACCCGTTTCGACCTGCAACTTTCGACCCTTCTTGGCGCACTTCCACCGTTATCGCGCTCGCACGACAAATGTATGCCAGCCGAAACTTCTCCGCGATGCCAATCCTCGCTGACGCCCTCGGAGATGCCGGTTGCGAGAACGAGGACATCTTGAACCACTGTCGCCAAACGGGTACGCATGTGAAAGGTTGCTGGGTGGTTGACCTCCTTCTCGGAAAAGGATAATAAAGTTATAACCAATCCGCTGTCCAGGGACCGGTGATGGCTTGAACCGCGGACGGCTCCGATTGGTCCAGGCTCGCCGGCAGCGCGCGACGAAGCAGGGGTCCGCAGACTCGAGGCCGAGTGGGAGCGGCGGCTGCGCCGCTGAAGGGCACAGAACGAACAAACCCAAATACCTGTCAGCAGGAAGGCTCACTCTGCGGTCGTGTGTCGGGGTTCCTGGTGTCCTTGTTGCCGGCTGCGTCAAGGCAATTCTTGAAGGGAATCCTTCCTGCTCACTGACCGAGGTGCGACGTGACTGACATCCTGAGTCCGGACAGCGGCACCACGAACGATTTACCACGCAGACGGCGACGGCGGCGGTGGCTCTGGGTCGGTGCAGGGGTGGTCTCAGCCGGCGTCCTGACCAGCCTTCTCCTTGAAGCCGTGGACCGTGTACGGGAGGCAGCCGCCAGGGCTGATTGACGTCTCGGGCAGATTGCCTTGGCATGCCAGAACTACGAGGCTGTCCACGGCACCCTGCCTCCGGCCGTAGTTTACGGCCCTGACGAGACGCCTCTGCATAGCTGGCGGGTACTTATCTTGCCGTATCTCGAACAGGACGCCATATACAAGCAGTTCCGGCTCGATGAGCCCTGGGACAGTCCGCACAACCTCGCACTCTTGGAGAAGATGCCGACCACCTATGCCCCGCCCAATTACAAGAAGTCACTCGTGCCGCCGCACCACACTCTATGCCACGTTTTTGTCGGCCGGGGGACGCCGTTCGAGGGGCCTAGCGGGCTGAAACTTGCTGAGGATTTCCCAGACGGAACCTCGAATACACTCCTGTTCGTCGAGGCCGGGGAACCTGTTCCCTGGACCAAGCCAGAGGATATCCCCTACGACCCGGCCGGACCGCTTCCACCCCTCCGGGGGCTTTTCAAGGACGGGTTCCGAGCGTGCATGGCAGACGGGTCACGGCGGCACGTTCGGTATGACACTCGCGAGGACGTTCTTCGCGCCGCAATCACGAGGAACGGCGGTGAGAAATTGAGACTGGGGTGGTAGGGGGGGCAATTTGACGAACTGAAGGACCTGGAACCCTTCCGCTCGACCGGCTTTTGAAGCACATTTGCCGCGAGGGGCACTTGGGTCGTGGGGTGCTTCGATTGTCGATTGCTTCTCCTGAACCTCGGTACTGCCGTCTTTGTCTTTGAATTGGTGGCGGGGGAGTTGTTTGGTGGCGAGACCTCGTCGCAGCACCCAATCAGACGGGAGCGCCAGTCATGGTCTCGGTTTGCTTGCCACCATTGCCCGACGTTCAGGTCGTGGCCCTGTGGCGAAAGGGTCGCGCGTCTTACGATGAAATTCGGGCTCTGCGTCTGCGTCTACCAGAAGTCGCAGAAAGGCCTATTGCAGCTGTTTTCCGTGAGGCCCGTTCATCGACCAAATGGGTGTTGGCTACCTGCCATCCCGCGTAGGCTCAGCCTTTTCTTGACTCAGCCGAGCAAGCTGGGCTTCTTGCCGTGATTGAATCACTTCCAGCGCCTTACGTCATCGTATCTGTTGATGAAGTTGTTACGGAGTTGACAGCTTGCCCGTCTGCGGCGGTTGGACCAACCGCCCATACGCCGCTCGGATCGCCTCCTCATACGGGCCGTGCTCATCTGAGGTTATCAACCGCATCACCCGACCGCCCGTGCGTGCCCGGAAATCCTGGATCAACTCGTGAGTCGACTCGGCGGTCCTCTTCCCAACCACCAGGCTCACAATCAACCGGCTTTCTGGGTCGATCGCCACATGGTCCCAGCAATCCCCAGCCTTTTTGTCGTCCGGTGTACAGTTCTTTTCCTTCTTGCCGANNTGGTCCCCAGCCTTTCGGATGTAGCGGGTGACTGTATCCTGGTGGGTACCTGTCAACCTGGCGGTTTTCCGTGTCCCGTTGCCTTCAGCCACATGGCAGAGGATGGCCACAACTCGCTCGGGCGGGAGGCGGGAGTCGAACAAAGGCGTTCCCTTTCGCTCGGAGAAGCGTGCCTTGCAGGTCGAGAAACGCAACATCCGGCGAGACTTACCCGGGCCATACCGGGAGGTCACACTCAGGTT
>PLDW01000290.1 GCA_003136315.1 Gemmataceae bacterium
TACCGCACCAGCTGGTGGCTGACTTGCGGCTGGAGCTTCAGCCGCAGGCTCAGCGCCGAACGGGAGCCGGTCCAGCATCCCCTCGATCGCCTCCCTCATCATGTAGACACCGCCCCGAAACCAGCCGCTGTGGGCAATGTCATTCCGGCGGCCCCGAACAATGTCGTCTTTGCGATACACGTGGCGACGGTAATCGCCGAAAATGACTATGCTGTGCACGGGCAGGCTCGTGAGGGAGCTAGGAATCCTAAAGCGTGTGCCTCCCGATTCCGGACGCACTCCGGTTATCTAGATCGCCAGAACGCAAATCTCCCGATGTTGCGAAGCCACCCCGCAGCGAACTCCGGAATCGGGAGGCACACTCCCTCCTAAACTACCCACCTTACCTATTCTCGTCTAGATATCTACAACGCCTTGCTACAAGCGCATACCGGCTCGCCGGAGGTCCGCCAAGCCGAGGGCATCGGAAATTGATTGGAAGGGCAAACTGAGATAAATCGCAAAACGCAACGAAGTGTGTGACACTGTGGCGAGCGTTAGCCGTAAATCTTCAACGCTAGTGCCTTGTCCGAGTTCGACTTGTTGCGTCGCGCCTTGAGCAACTTCTTGCGTCGAAGGCTCGCCAGCATCGACAACTTCTTGGCAGAATAGCTCCGTGGACCGTTTATTCCGACTTTAGCTTTGCGCATGTTGCTTATCCCCCACGTTTAGCATAGACCACGATGCAGAGCTGGGCGGGGCTCGGCATGGGACTGCCGACCGATTTCCGGCCGTTGCGTCCACTTACTCAACACTTCCACGACGGCCTACTCCGTAGGCATTGTAGGTATTGCGTGCACACTTTGCGTGTCTTACACCGCTGAACATCAATTCACGGTTCGCGGCGTGCTATTTCCTCGCCCACGGTTTACTGCACCGCCCGAAACGACACCACCCCAGTTAATGAAAAGAGCAACCGGCATACCAGCAGGTTCTATACGCACCGCGAATTTGGGCAAGTTCGCTGCAGGCTGGTCAGGTTCACCGACATATTGGGTGACTAAAAACCAAGCGTCTTGGTGATCAGGAGGGGTTCAATGGGTCGTGGGAACCGCGAGGAGAAATCACCGGGGCATCGCGCATTTCTTGTAGTCCACGAAATGAAGGCCTAGCGAGGGTGAACCACCCTGGAACTCGGCAGACGCAGGGCATGAATGGAGCTCAACTCTGCGTGAATCTGCCCATCCGCTCCCCTCCGGCCCGTCCAGCCCCCATAATGAACAGGTGTCGTTCCCCCAACCGAGGCTGATCGGATGCCGCCCCGTCCTGCCCCGCCGGCTCAGCCGGTGCCACCCCCTCCCGGTCCGTCGCGGCGAAAGCTCGACGTCTCCGCGCTCGAATCCTGGCTGTGGGAGGCCGCTTGCGTCATCCGCGGGCCGCTCGATGCGCCGAAGTTCAAGGACTACATCCTCCCGCTCATCTTCCTGAAGCGGCTTTCGGACGTGTTCGACGACGAACTCGCCCACCTTGCCCACGACCTCGGCGGACCGGTGAACGCTGCGAAACTGGTCGAGGCGGATCACAAACTCGTCCGCGTGTTCGTCCCCGAGGAGGCCCGATGGGGGAAGGTTGGCAAGCGGACCACGAAGGTCGGCGAAGGGCTCACCGACGCCTTCCGGGCCATCGCCAGGGCGAACGAGAAACTTGCCTTCCTCAAGGACATTCAGGACTACAACGCGACCACCTCCGGGCAGCGGATCATTGATGACGATCGGCTCATCCGGCTCATTGATGTGCTCAACAACCCGTCCTACCGGCTCGGCCTCGACGATGTGGAACCCGACATCCTCGGCCGGGCTTACGAGTATCTGCTCCGGAAGTTTGCCGAGGGGCAGGGGCAATCGGCCGGGGAGTTCTACACCCCGCGGGAAGTCGGTATCACGATGGCCCGCATCCTCGACCCGAAGCCCGGCGAGGCGGTGTACGATCCGTGCTGCGGGTCGGGTGGGTTGCTGGTGAAGTGCCACCTCCGGCTTCTCGAAACCCGAGGGGAGGAGCGCAATGGCCGTTTGAAACTCCCGAACGCGGTCGCTCCGGTGAAAGTCTTCGGGCAGGAGATCAACCCGGGTACGTTCACCCTCGCCAAGATGAACGCGGCCCTCCACGATATCGACGCCGAGATCGAACTCGGGGACTCAATGCGTCACCCGTCGTTCACTGACAAGACCGGCAAGCGGCTCCGGACGTTCGATGTGGTGACCGCCAATCCGATGTGGAACCAGAAGTTCGACCCGGCGGTTTACGAGAACGACGCCGAGAAGTACGCCCGGTTCGACTGGGGTGCTCCGCCGGGAGCGTCAGCCGACTGGGGTTGGATTCAGCACATGCTCGCCTACCTGGGGCCGAAGGGGCGAATGGCAGTGGTGCTGGACTCAGGGGCCGTGAGCCGGGGGAGCGGAAACCAGGGGTCGAACAAGGAGCGCGACCTGCGGAAGCGGGCCGTGGATGCGGACCTCGTCGAGGCGGTCCTGCTCCTGCCAGACAACCTGTTCTACAACACAACCGCCCCGGGTGTCGTAATGGTGCTGAACCGGGCGAAGCGTCACCCACGAGAGGTGCTGCTCATCAACGGGGCGGAACTGTTCGCGAAGGGGCGACCGAAGAACTACCTGCCCGAGGAGCATGTCGACAGGATCGCAACTGCTTACCGGGACTGGAAACCGATCGAGGAGTTCGTGGCCGTGGCGACCACGGCCGAGGTGGTGAAGAACGATTACAACCTCTCCCCAACCCGGTACGTGGCGGCTGGGGCGGGCGAGGAAGTTCTGCCCTTGGAGGAGGCGGTTGTCCTGTTGCGGGAGGCCGAGGAGGAGCGAGCCGAGGCGGATCGGGCGCTGAACGACGTGCTCGCGAAACTCGGATTCAAGGGGTAAAAATGCAACTGATCTGTGAAGACGAAGTGCAAGAAACCCCATACGGTCCCCTACCAGCCCACTGGCGAGTAATGCCACTGGAGCAATGCGCTGTAGTCCAGACCGGTGTAGCGAAAGGCCGTAAGATCGATTCCGACGATATGGTAACGGTTCCTTATCTCCGTGTCGCGAACGTCCAAGATGGCTATTTGGATCTGTCCGAGATCAAGGAAATTACTATCAGGCGGAGTGAAGTCGACCGCTTCGCCCTTCAGGGTGGAGATGTGCTGCTCACCGAAGGAGGTGACTTTGACAAGCTGGGGCGCGGATTTCTCTGGCACAGTCAAATCCCTGGTTGTGTTCACCAGAATCACATTTTTGCCGTTCGATCAAAACGAGAATTGCTCGATCCAGAATTCTTGGCGTACCTCATCCAAAGCAGTTACGGTAAAGGGTACTTCCTGAGTGTCGCCCACAAGACGACAAATCTCGCCTGTATTAACACAACCAAACTTAAGGCGCTCCCGACACCTATTCCCCCCAAGTCCGAGCAGCGAACGATTGCCAACATTCTCCACATAGTGCAACGGGCGAAGGATGCGGCCGAGGCGGTTGTCGTAGCGGCTCGGCGGTTCAAGCAAAGCCTCCTGCGGCACCTGTTCACCTACGGGCCGGTGCCGTTCGATCAAACGAATTTAGTCGATACCGTGCCTGTTCAAGTAGGGGAGGTTCCTGCATCGTGGAGGTTATGCACGCTTGGTGAACTGCTTCGCGAGGGATCAGGAGACATTCAAAGCGGGCCTTTTGGTAGTCAACTCCACGCATCAGACTACAAGACGTCTGGCGTTCCTGTGGTGAACCCGACACACCTAGGATTCAACGAGATTGTGGATCAGGACATCCCACGAATCAATCAAGACGACGCGAATCGGCTGGACCGGCATTACCTCCAAGAGGGAGATGTGCTTATTGCGCGACGGGGTGACTTTAGCCGTTTCTCGTACATAACAAACCAGAATGCTGGGTGGCTGTGTGGGACTGGTTGCATTCGCATCCGAATCAGCCACGGGAGAGTCGATAGCCGCTTTCTTGGTTTGTCATTCAGCACCGACCGAATCCAGAACTACCTGAGAGATCATTCGGTTGGCACAATCATGCCAAATCTGAACGGCAAGATTGTTGCGGCGTTGCCAATCTGCTTACCCTCACTCCCCGAACAAGAGCAGATCGTGGAATCTCTCCTCAAGATGGATGACAAGATTCGGGCCGAAGAATCCCGCGTGTCGGCGCTGGGCGTCTTGTTCACGACCCTACTCCGCGACCTGATGACTGGCCGGGTGCGGGTTCACGACCTCGACCTTCCCATTCTCACAGGGGGCGGGTCATGACCGAGGCCGAACTCCTGGCCCAGCTCGACACTTGGATAAAGGCCAAGGAGGGCGAGAACTTCGAGTTCAAGGAGGCGAAGAACCGGTACGATTTCGAGGAGATGACCAAGTATTGCTGCGCCCTCGGCAACAACGGTGGCGGCAAGTTCATCCTCGGAGTGACCGACAAGCGGCCTCGGCAGATCGTCGGCAGCAACGCCTTCCAGCAACCCGAACATACCCGCAATGCCCTCCGCGACCGGTTGCCAGTTCGGATCGACTTCGACCTGATCGCACATCCGAATGGGCCGGTGCTGGTGTTCCACATCGCCGGGCGGCCGGTCGGAACCCCGATCCAGTACAAGGGCATTTATTGGACGCGAGACGGGGACAAGCTCATCTCCATGCCTGCCGATGAACTAAAGGCCGTCTTCGCCGAGAGTGGGCACGATTTCTCGGCTGACATCTGCCAAGGCGTCACCCTAGCCGATCTCGACGCAGAGTCGATCGAGGATTTCCGGCGGCGATGGATCGAGAAGACTCGCCGAGCTGGAAGCGAGACCACAGCCGACCGGCTGAAGACGCTGAACCACACCCAACTTCTGGCCGATGCGGAGTTGCTCAACGACGGCAAACTGGCCTATGCCGCGCTGATCCTGTTCGGTACTCGAAAGGCACTCGGCAAGCACCTCGCCCAAGCCGAGGTCGTATGGGAATACAAGTCGGCCGAGGCGTCGGGTCCGGCACAAGCGCGGGAAGAGTTCCGCGAGGGATTCTTCGGGTGCTACGAACGGCTCTGGCAGACGATCAACGCACGGAACGACACGCAGTCCGTCCAGGATGGGTTATTTGTGCTCAACGTTCGGACGTTTAGCGAGCGAGCCGTCCGCGAGGCGATCCTGAATGCGGTCAGCCACCGGGATTACCAGCTTGGCGGGAGCGTGTTTGTGCGTCAGTATCCGCGACGATTGGAAATCGACAGCCCCGGCGGGTTCCCAGTCGGGATCACGGAGAAGAACATTCTCGACCGGCAAAGGCCCCGGAACCGACGGATCGCAGAGACCTTCACCAAGTGCGGATTGGTCGAGCGGTCCGGGCAGGGGATGAACCTGATCTTCGAGGAGTCGATCCGGCAGAGCAAACCGCTACCGGACTTCGCCCGGACTGACCAGTATCAAGTTGGGCTGACTCTTCACGGGATGATTCAACACCCCAGTTTGATCCGATTCCTGGAAAAAGTTGGGCAGGAAAAGACCGCGTCTTTCACCACTCGGGACTGGTTGATACTCGATCTGGTCGCTCGAAAGCAGAAGATCCCGAAGGAGTACGACGATCGGCTCAAACGACTCACGGATCTGGGGGTAATCGAGCGGGTCGGCGGTCGGCGGTATATGCTCGGTCGGCGGTATTACACCTTCACCGGAAAGCCCGAGGCGTACACCCGAGATAAGGGACTTGGGGAGGAGCAGAACCTGACACTCCTCCTCAACCACATAACGGACCACGCAGCCACCGGAACTGACTTTCAAACCCTTTGCGGAGTCCTCCCGGCACTCACTGAGGATGACGTCCGTTCCTTCCTCCGAAAACTGTCTCGGCGGGGCTCTGTCCACTGCAAAGGCACTACCCGAGCTGCTCTCTGGTATCCTGGCCCCGAAGAGGGCAAGCTCCCGAGAAAGCAGTCCGGGGAATGAACTTGAGCCGCGGTGAACCGCTCGAACCACACTTATTGTGTCCTAAAGCGTCCTAATCGGTTCCAAAGATTCGGGACCATATATTCGCGGAAGTCCTGGAATTAACAGGACTTCGGATATTCAACCCGCGATCGACGTGTTGCAAAATGTCACAAAAAGTCTTCAGAGGTCTTCAGAAGTCTTCAGAAGTCTCCAGGAGTCTTCAGGAGTCTTCAGGAGTTCACAGGAGTTCACTGAACGATACTCACGAGATGGACCCAATGGCCCTCGGCAGCGAACTTGGGGCGGTACAAAACCCGTTCGTCCGGTACGCCCGGCAGGCTGGCTGGGTGTACCTGTCGCCCGACGATGCCCGGTTGCTTCGCCGCGGGGAGAACACCAGCCCCGTTCTCGACGAGGTTCTCGTCGACCAACTTCAGAAACTCAACCCTGGAGTGATCGACCGTGCCGGGGCCGAGGAACTGGTCGGCCGATTGATTCGGGTCCGCACCACAATCGAGGGCAACCGTGACGCCTGGGAGTTCCTGACCGGGCTCAAAACGGTCTTCGTCGAGGCCGAGGGGCGGGAGCGGAACGTCCGGCTCCTTGACCCCGAGCGGATCGATGCAAACACCTTTCACGTGACCGACGAGTTCACCTTCACCACTGGCACCCCGCCAGCCGTCCGGACCGACATTCAGTTCCACATCAACGGTGTTCCGGTTCTGGTGGTCGAGACGAAATCGGCCAAGCTCCGGGACGGCGACCAGCAAGCTCTCAGCGACATCAAGTATTACCACGCTCACGGCGGCGAACTGCTCGCCCTCGCCCAGTTGTTCGCCGTCACCCACCTGATTCGGTTCCTGTATGGGGCAACCTGGAACACCGGCCGCAAGGGGTTGCTCAACTGGCGGGACGAACAAGCCGGGAACTACGAAGCGCTGTGCCAGGCGTTCGTTGACCCCCGCCGACTCGTCCGGGTGCTTTCCGATTTCATCCTTTTCATCCGGAAGGATGGGGAACTCACGAAAGCCGTCCTCCGGCCGCACCAGATGCGGGCCGTGCGGCGATGCCTCGACCGGGCACACGACCCGAAGAAGAAGCGGGGGCTGGTCTGGCACACCCAGGGGAGCGGGAAGACGTACACGATGATTACCGTGGCCCGAATGCTGGTCCAAGATCCGGCATTCGGGAACCCGACGGTGCTGCTCATCATCGACCGAAACGAACTGGAGGGGCAACTTGCGGGGAACCTGGAAGCGCTGGGGTTGAAGGTCGGGAGCGGACGGGAGGCGGATGTTCCCGTGGCCGCATCGAAGAAGGATCTGGAACGTCTACTGAAGTCCGACCGGCGAGGGATCTTGGTTTCGATGGTCCACAAGTTCGACGACATCCCGGCGAACGTCTGTCTCCGCGATAACGTGTATGTACTGGTGGATGAGGCCCACCGCTCGACCGGCGGAGACCTCGGAAATTACCTGATGGGCGCGTTGCCGAACGCCACGTACATCGGGTTCACTGGCACACCGATTGACAAAACGGCCCACGGCCGGGGGACGTTCAAGGTATTTGGGATCGAAGACCCAACCGGGTATCTGGACAAGTACGGTATCCGGGAATCGGTTGAGGATGGGACAACGGTTCCCCTTCACTACCAACTCGCCCCGAACGAAATGCAGGTGGACAAGGAAACGCTCGACCGGGAGTTCCTCGAACTGAAAGAGGCCGAGGGGGTCAGCGACCAGGAGGAGCTGAACGCGGTTCTCGAACGGGCGGTGACACTCAAGACGCTGATGAAGGCCAAGCCCCGCGTTGATGCCGTGGCAGCGTTCATTGCCGCACACTACCGGGACAAGATTGAACCGATGGGGTACAAGGCGTTTGTGGTGGCGGTCGACCGGGAAGCGTGCGTTTTGTACAAGGAAGCCCTCGACGACCACCTACCGCCGGAGTGGTCGCAGGTGGTGATGTCGCAGGGGGGGAAGAAGGATACGGACAAGCTCCGAAAGCACTATCTCGACGAGGAGGACGAGGCGGCCGTGCGGAAAGCGTTCCGCAAGCCGATCGGGGTCGGGCAGGCCGAGCCGGGGAAAGCCAGCCGGTACGAGGAACTCCGCATCCTGATCGTGACCGAAAAGTTGCTCACCGGGTACGATGCCCCGATCCTGTACTGCCTGTACCTGGACAAGCCGATGCGGGATCACGTTCTGCTTCAGGCGATTGCCCGGGTGAACCGGCCATATGAGGACGACACTGGGCGGAGGAAGCCGGACGGGTTCGTGCTGGATTTCGTGGGGATCTTCGGGAACCTGAAGAAAGCGTTGGCGTTCGATGCGCAGGACGTCGAGGCAGTGGTCGAGGGAATCGACGTCCTACAGGACCGGTTCCGGGAGTTGATGGAGGAAGGTCGGCGGGTGTATCTGCCGGTGACCGCGGGGAAGGTGGCGGATAAGGCGGTGGAGGCGGTGCTCGAACACTTCCGGGACCGGGAGGTGCGGCAGCAGTTTTACGTGTTCTTCCGGGAGTTGGAGGACGTGTACGAGATCCTTTCCCCCGATGCGTTCCTCCGGCCATTCATGGCGGATTATCAGGCAATCGCCGAGATGTATCAGGTGGTCCGGGCGAACTACGACCCCGGAATATCGGTGGACAAGACGTTCCTCCGGAAGACGGCCGCGCTGATAGGTAAACACACGATTCCGGGAGAGATCCGCACCCTGTCGAAAGTCCACCGGTTGACAGCGGAGACGCTTGCCCAACTCGCCGGGAACGAGGAACCAGACGCGGTGAAGGTGTTCAACCTCCTCCGGGCAATCCGGCAGATGTCGGAAGAGGCCGGGCCCCAGGAAGCGTTCCTGCTGAACATCGTGACCAAGGCCGAGGAGGTGATTGTTGCGTTCGAGGACCGGCAGCGGACGACGCGGGACACACTTGGGGAGATGCTCAAGATTATCGAGGGCTTGCGGAAGGCGAAGCAGGAGCGGGACGCCTCCGACCTGTCGCCGGAAGCGTTCGCGGTGAGTTGGTATCTGAAGCAGGAGGGGGTCGAGAAGGCGGACGACGTCGCCCGGCAGGTGGCTGCGACGTTCGCCGAGTTCCCGTACTGGCAATCGAGCAGCCACCAGGAGCAGGAGCTACGGAAGGGGCTGTACAAAGCGCTGATCGTGGGCGGGATTGCGACGGTGCGGGACTATGCCGAGCGGATCATGGCGATGCTGAAGAGGGCGAAGCCGTGAGCGTGGCCCGGAAGCGGGAACCGGTCGCGATCACGAAGGACCGGCTCAAGGCCGAGGTCGCAGCGTGGGCAGCGCTGATGAAAGTGCATCCGGCCGAGGTCCACGTTCGGCGGATGACCCGGAAGTGGGGAAGCTGCTCGACCTCCGGGCGGGTGTCGTTCGCCCTGGGGTTGCTCGATGAACCATACCCGCAACGGAAGGAAGTGATCGTCCACGAACTTCTTCACCTGAAGGTTCCGAACCACGGGAAGTTGTTCAAGAGCCTGCTGGCGGCATATCTCGCTAAAGACATCTCCCCGGAACCCGTGCTGGTCGCAAATCCGAGGCGTTGAAAGGCCCGCGATATTGCGAGCGACTCGACGGCCTCGGCCCTAACCTTTGGCATGTCGTCCGAACTCGGCGACTCGACTCCGTCCCCGCCGTCTCCCATCTCCCCAGAGCCTGGCAAAATTCTTGCCAGCAAAACCATAGTCTGCTACGATGTTTTATGAATCTAGCATCGGAATTGCCGATGGAGGCGACCACATGGCCAAGCCGACGACATTCAAAGCGAAATCGGCAAAGACCGCAAAACCGGTCAAGTTCGCCGGAGGTTCGACAAGCTTCGACTTCGGGCACAACGTCGGGGGTGGAGGTGGTCGGCCGAAGAAGGGCAATCGCCCGAGTGGTGGGGGTGGGGGCGGTGGAGGGGGTAGCTAATGGACTTCGGGGCGATTCCTCGGCCTGTCTTCGGCCGAGCCGCGCAACACGCCCAGCCGACTCATCCGCCGGTGATGAAGGGCAAGGCCGCCGCACGGCATCGACAGGCCGCACGCCAGGCTGCCGACCTCTGCCCCGACTTGCCCGGGATCGGTGAGCACTGCCACTGCATGATGACCGGTTTTTACGATCTCGCCCAGGTGGTGGTTGATGTGGCCCGGAGGGTCAGGCCCCGAGCCTTGCGGATTGCAACCCTGTGCTGGAATAAGCGGAACATCGTGGACCTGACCGGGCTCTTGGAGGAGCGGCGGAAGGCAGACGACCCCCTACCCCTCGCCCTGCTGGCCTCCGACTTCTTCGCGAAGCACAACAAAGACCTCGTCGAGTGGGGACGTGAACAGTTCCAGCCATACCCCGGTGTGAGACTCGCCACGGCCCGCTCTCACTGCAAGGTGGTTTGCTACGACCTCGGCCTCGGTGATGGGCTGGTGTTCGAGGGGTCCGCGAATCTCAGGACGAACCGCAACCGGGAGCAACTCACGATCATTCGGGACCGGGAAACTCACGACTGGCACGCAGCTTGGATCGACGCACTGGTGAAGCCCAATGGCGAAGGAAAAGAAGGCTAGTACCAAGGTCAGCGCGGCCGAAGTTGCCCGCCGGGTGGGGGAGATCCTTCGTATCCGCCTGGACGGTGCGCAGTTCCACGACATAGTGCAGTTTGTTGCAGATCAGAAGTGGGAATTAAAGGAACGCCAGATATACAACTACATTCGCCGGGCAGACGATCTACTCGTCGAACGGCAGGAGAAGAAGCGAAAGCGTGTCGTCGGGTTGCATCTTGCCAAGAGGCAGGCGCTGTACGCCAGAGCGGTCAATGCAGGTGATTACCGGACAGCCCTGGCGATCGCCGACAGTGAGGCTAAGCTCAGGGGTCTGTTCCCGGAGTCCGGAGCCCGCGAACTGGCCAGAATGCTGACTGAGCAGTCCAAGATTATCGTCGAACTGGAGGGCTGTCTTGCTAGATACAAGCACCCTGAAGCGGAGAGCGAAGAGGAACGCCAGACGCTTGAAACACCTTCAGGCGGAGACGGCGGGGATGCCAGTGGAGAGTGAGAGCGAAAAGAAACTCCGCCTCCACTGGGAACAGAGATGTGAACAGCGGCTTGACGGATTGGAACGGTTCCTCGACACGTTCCCGGAGAGCCACCATGAGCGAGTTGAACCTCTCCTCCCCCTCATCCTGGAACGGCTCATTGTGCCCTACGGTGCCCGGGGGCACGACGACGATCCCGCGTTCGTCTGTTGGGTTGTTACGCGGGTCGAATGGGGAGATGATCACCCACACAACAAGCCACCCCCGAACCCGATCCCTGGGACGCTCCTTGACCTGTTCCTCGACAACCCGGATGCAGACACAAATGGCTGGTGTTACTGCCCCCATTGCCACATCCAACTACCGTTCACCCACCAAACCGGTGTGTACCCGAACTATGTTAAGTCCCGTTGCCTGGCCGACACCTGCCCCGTGTGTCGAAAGGACATACCCCCGCCCCGGACATACTGATCCACAACCCCCCTACTGGGGCTGATCGATCCACCAACCCTCTGGTGACCCCGAGCAGGGGGCCGCTACTCACCCAAAAACCCGCCGACGTGATCGAAACACTTCGCCGGATATACGAGGTCGAGATGCCGGACAAACCGCTGCGTCGGCCGTCCGCTGATGATTTCTAGCTGATTACTTGCTGGCCATAGCAATCGTATAGACAACGGCCAGCACAAGCCCAACAGCCAGCATAGCAGCCCCCTGGCGACCTCTTCGCCCGCCGCGCCCGTAATCGACCGCCCCGACAATGATGCCGACGAGCGGGATAAAAATGGTGACGATCAAGAGACAGACGAAAAGGAAATCGCCTGACCTCTGTTTCCGCTTCTTTCGCGGGATCGCCTCGGTATCATCCGGCCGCGCAGGTTGCATCGTCCTTTCCTCCGTTTCCCGGCCCGAGTGTACCATCAGAGTTAATGCACTGCCAGAACCCAGGGACAGGATTCCCCGCCGCGGTGGTGACCTCCAGAAGCATTAACGCTTCCGTCTGTCATACTGATCGCCATGTGGACAAAGTTACAGCGTCGGCTAGAATCTCGATGTGGCCGCGGGAGTAGCTACCCGCGACAAAGCCAGATCCACATCCCGGGATTGCCTCGGTTCTGGGGTGTGGATCTGGGCCGCCGCATACGAGGTGAAGAGATGGTGAACCAGTTCAAGCCAGGCCAATTCGTGAAGTGTAGTTGGGCCGCAGATGGCCCGGTGATGTGGGTGCGAAACGTTACAGACGTGCCCGGTGAACCCGACTCTGTGTTGTGCTGCTGGTTCACCCGGGACCACTGGTATCAGTTTCTGGAGTTTCCTGCGACGGATCTGGTGGCAGTGCAAACCCCACCCTTGCCTGCGTCCCCTTGACTACGATCTGGTACAGTCGATCCAGACGGGTCTGAAGGCATTCTTCCGGTTGACCCACCTGGACGAGCCCAGCCACGAGTTGGGTACGGACAGTGTATCGGCTAGAATCTCGACGTGGCCGCGGGAGTAGCTACCCGCGAGAAAGCCGTGGGTGTCACCGGAGGCCGTATCCCCTTCGGCTGGCACCCGCGGCCCGCTGCACAGGGGATACAATCGATGCTGACCCATCTCCCCTCAATGGCGGATGCTCACCCATGTCCTGCGAACACCTCGCCGCCCCCGGCCAACCCTCCGACGCCACCAAAGAACCCTCCGCCTCCACCAGTCCCGATACGGGAGATCGTTCCACCGCGGCCGGAAGCACCCAAACGAGAGGGGACAGAACCCGGAAAGTAGATGAGGTCACATTTGCTACGGCGGCTCACCCGGAAGCAAGACGGGCGGCCGAGTTTGCGGAGCGGTTTCGGCCAGTTGATGGGGTTGCATACGAGTGGGTCGAAGAGTACGCACAGGAGCAATACGAAAAGATGTATCGCACGTTTACAAGCCTGGACGCGAAAGCCACCTCGATCATCAACTACCTTTCAAGTGGAGCCGGATTGTTCACGCTCGGCACACTGGCCGGCATCTCGGCAGCCAAGGTTCCCACGCATGTTGTTTGGTGGGCTGTACCGTCGATGGTCGCGGCCGTTGTTGCGATCGTCTTCGCTCTGATGGCCCGCTGGCCACGAAGAGTATTTCCGTTGCCCTGTGCGGATGAACTGACGCGACTGGCTGAGCAGTTCGGGAGCAATGACTCCGAGGGCAAAGGCGCGCGGGCGATGATGATCCCGCAGTGGCAGTGGGTGACTGCATTGCTGGGCGCACAGGTCGACGACAAGGCTTGGTATGTGGGATGGGCTACTGTTCTGATGGGATTAACGATTGCGATGTTACTGTTCCCAGTGCTAGCCAGTTTGGGCGCGATCTGAGAGTGTGAGCGGTGGGGCCAGGCGGGATTGCAGCGAACTGGCTCACCAGCACTGGCTCTTGCCGCCGACCCCCGACCCAGCCTCGTTCATCTCACCAGCCCATTTTCACCCCCAGCCGCCAAGTCCGCGGCATCCCCACCCGTCGCCCTGAGACTTCCCGATGATCCCCACGACTGGCACCCATGCCAGGCCGGCCGAGGCCCTCGACCCCGAGGAACTCGCCCCGCTGCGGGGTGCGGGTTTACTCGACCAACCGCCAGGGGGTGCGCTCCCTGGCTGATTCCCGGACCTACCCAACCCGTTCGCGAAGCTGTTCGGGGCCGCTTGACCAAGACTCCGAGGTTTACCTCGGGACATGAGCGGGTGTATAGTCAAGGAAGCCACCCATGCACCGGGTGGCCGGGCCGGCAGCTATGCAACCTGCCGCAAAGCCCCGGGCCGGGTGGAGTCCTCACATCCTCCATTCGCGCCCGGTGGCCCGCCCTGATCCCAGATGTGAGGTACAGCATGTCCGAGGAACCGGACCGCACGGCCGCGCTTGCCAAGATCCAGGCGGATCTCCGCTTCACTCAGCTTGAGCCGACCGGCATCATCTACCCGACCCCCTATCTGGACGCGAAAGGCTTTCCACCCGACCTCGTGGAAGCGTGCAAAATGGCGCACCGTCTTGTCGGGGGCGCCTGGGCAATCACTCTGATGTTGCGGGGCACACCATCCAAGCAACCCAAAGCCGGGGACCGTGTGATAGCAAACCAAGGGGGGCCGGACGAACGAGTCGTGTATGTATATCCGTCTGATCTCCTTGGAATGACGGAGCTGATAGCCCGAGCGGTCGAACGACTCGATGAAAACGTCACGCAGGCCACAACGAATATAACCCCTGCCCTGCTGAACGAGTTCATCGCGCACGGGCAGGAGCCGTACTCACACGATAGTATTGAGGCGTGGTGCGCTCATCACGCCGCGTATTTATACGCTCAAAAGATTCGTCGAGAGATCAGTAGTGCTGTTCGCTACGCCGCTAAAATGTATGTAGCCGTGACGAATCAGGATGAGGCAGCCCCTGACCTGATCCGAACACTGGGGGACGAGTTCCTGGTGTACGTCGAATCGAAAGCCCTGTTCAACTCCGACCGTGGGGAGGAAAAACTCTTGGCAGCCCTGGTGCGGGAATCGGTCAAAACGGCCGCCCGTCGTGGGCCAACCGCACCCCCTGAATGGTCACGAGGTATGAACCAGGAGCAGGCCGCGAAAGCGTTCGGAGTCCACAGAAACAACATCATGGAAACCCTCAGAACAACACCCGGCCTTCAGTGGCGACGCAGAGGAACACATGGGCCGATCGAAGTGGACATGACCACCGTGGGGCAGGATGTCAAAGATAAGTTGCTTGGAAAGCCTGGTAGGAGCGGAGGTAAACAGGCCCTCAAGTGATACTGCGCTCCGAATGCTCTCCATCTGCGCTCCGAATGCACTATTACGCACTTCCTCGAATCACATCCATACCGGCGAGCGAATCGCCGTGTAGCATTCCACCAACTCTGACCTCAAAGTTCCTCGCAGGGAGTCCACCCTCGTGGGCAATTTCTTCACCCTTGGGAAGTTAGCGGTCCGGATCGGGGTGTCCGAGTGGGGTCTACGCAATCTCGCCAACCTCGGCCGTATCCCACACACCCACGCGGGGAAGTACCGCCTGTTCGCCGAGGCGGACCTCCCGGCCATTCGGAATGAGTGCATCCGAGCGGGTTACCTCGCACCCGACGTTCAGGAGGGTGCTGACCGTGCCTGATATTCTCCCCCTCTGCACTGTCGTGACCAATCACGCCGACCCGCCCGCAGACTCCGCCGACCTGCCCCTCGTGGTCGATGCGCGGCGGCTGGCGAAGCTGCTGTGCGCTGGCATCCGCACCGTTCGGACGTGGGACGCTGCCGGAAAACTGCCCGCCCCGCTGCGGATCTCCGGGCGCGTGTTATGGCGAGTTGATGAAATCCGCGCCTGGCTGGCTGCTGGCGCTCCCGACCGTGCAACCTGGGAGGCCCGCAATGCCCTCCGGAAGTGAGACACCCCTGACACGAAAGGACAACGGGCCGGGTGCCGTGGCAAGCATCCCCGACCCGTTGCGATAGGAACAACCTATGTTCACTCTATCACTCATCGGGGGTAATGGGGAAGCCCAGATCCCCGACCTAGCCGACACCCCGATTCTCGGCAGCGCTGAGATTCCCAACTCGAACAAGCTGGGCGAGCCTGCCCGCTGGCTATCCGTCTGGACACTCGCCGACGCCACCAGCGCGGCCGCCCGACTTTCCGCTCACCGCACAGTCTGACTCACCGCGACCAGCGCAACCCCTGCGCGTGGCCGGGGCCGCACGTCGCCATTTTCGGAGGTTTGTCCCGTGGACTACACGAACGCATTCACCGGCACGAACGGCAAGCCCACGGCCGGTATCGACGGCTTCGACGCCGCCCAGGCCGCGCCGGAGTTCACACCGATCCCGCCGGGCATCTACTCCGCCCGTGTCGTTCGGGGGGAATTCACCACGACGAAAGCCGGGGCCGACGCCTACCGGCTCAAGTTCGAGGTGACCGAAGGCGAACAGAAGGGGAAGTCCGTCGTCCGGACCTGGACGTTCGGGGAGAAGGCGCTGCCCTACACGAAACGCGACCTGGCCCCCTTCGGTCTGAACACCTCCGCACAGTTACTCTCGCCTTTCCCGCCGGTCGGCCGGGAATACCTCGTGCGGCTCGTGGTCGCACTCCAGCGCGGAGACGATAGTATCGAGCGGAACGACATCAAGAAAATCGATGTGCTCCGCGTGGTCGAATCCCCCGCCACTGCATTCATACTACCCGAACAAGGCGAAGGGGGGCCGAAGTGACCGCTCCCCCGTTCGACGTGGGCGCGTTCGTGCTGGGGGGTGTGGATTCCCCCCGCGTTCTCGTTCGCCACCACGCATTGCTGACCGCCTACGCAGACGGTGTGATGGCGGAGAAGGGCGAAGACCGCGAAGCGTACCTCTCGCACTTCGCCTTTGGCCCAGAGATGACCGCTCATCACCGGGCGAACCGGCAATCCGTGGCTGAGTATGCGGGGCCGTGTTGGTGCCGCTGGCTCATCCTGGACATCGACCGGCCGAACCTCGTGGACGCCCTGGCAGACGCCCGGCGGCTTGTGCAGACGGTTCAGCACCACTACCCGGAGACGGAAGGCGACCTGCCGATTTACTTTTCCGGGAACAAGGGGTTTCACGTTCTGCTGGAACTCGTCCACAACCCGCCGCCAGCCGTGGGCTTTCATCACGTCTGCCGCACGCTCGCCGAGGCACTAGCCGCCAACGCCCTGGTGAAAATCGATACCTCAATTTACAGCGTGAACCAACCCCTT
Source organism: Gemmataceae bacterium (assembly GCA_003136315.1). GTDB lineage: Bacteria > Planctomycetota > Planctomycetia > Gemmatales > Gemmataceae > Urbifossiella. The sequence continues at coordinate 16,688 of PLDW01000290.1, forward strand.
CGGCTGCCGAACACCCGGCATCCGAAAACGGGGCTGTTCAAACGGCGGATCGACTCCGAAGCCCTGTTCAAGCTGGACCTGCCGGGTATCCTCGAACTCGCAAAGCATCCGTGCGGGGACGGCATCCCGACCGTTCGCACGCCACCCCCGCAGTTGGTGGAAGACTGGCACGAGGCCGAGAAGCGAGCCGCCAGCAAAGCCGAAGCCCACGCTGCCATTCGCCGCGAATACGGCAACGCTGCCGACACGAGAGCGCCCCGTTACTTTGTCGAACTGCTCCGGTTCGGGGTGGATGAAGGCGAACGACATCACACGCTATTTCGCTGTGCTGCCTGGCTGACGGAACAGGGCGCTCCCCCTTCGCTTGTCTTCGCCCTGCTAACCGAACCGGGGCAGGACGTGGGCTTGACCCCAAAAGATGTGTTACGGCAAATCCGTTGCGGGATCGACCACGCCATCCGGCAACGGAGCGCGTCCGCCGATCCCGCGCCCGACCCGAACACCGACCCGGACGGGTTCGAGCGGTTGGCAATCCAGCATGAGGCCGACCCCCTTCCGCCGGATGCAATGGAATTCCCATTCGGAGCATTGGCCACAACCGGGGGGACGGGATGACCCCGGCTTTCACCACCGCGGCCGACCTGTTCGGCTCGTGGTTCGCCGATGTGGAACGGGGCGAACCGCCCGCACGGTTCAAGCTCGCCGATCCGTTCGAGGCCCTGGACGTGCGGCCGGGTCGGCTGATCCTGTTCGGTGGAGCGCCCGGGGGTGGGAAGACGGCCGCGCTGTTGCAAATGGGCATCGACCTCGTTCGGTTGAACGAATCGGCCCGGTTGCTCGTGGCGAATGTGGAAATGTCCCCAGTGCTGTTGGTGGACCGCATCGCGTCTCGCCTGTCGGCCGTGCCAGTCTCCGCGATCGTGGACCGCACGTTGACGCCAGACCAGTTGGGCCGGGTGCGGGCCGCCGTGGCATCCCTCGAACCTGTTGCCGATCGGCTGGCATTCCTGAACCCGCCCCATTCCCTCGAACACGTCGCCGCCGCTGGCACCGCATTCGGGGGGAACGTGCTGATTCTCGACTACATCCAACGGTTCGCCGTGGGCGACAGCTCGAAGGACAAACGTGAACAACTCGAAACCGCCGTGACGGTTCTTCGCCGGTTCTGCGATGCTGGCGCGGCCGTGCTGGTCGCCGCCGCCGTGGCCCGGCAAAAGGGCAAGGGCGGATCGACCTACAACGGGTTGAACCTGGCATCGTTTCGGGGTTCATCGGAACTGGAATTCGGGTGCGATAGTGCGTACCTGCTCATTCCGGACGATAGCAGCGGAGTTGTGTTCCAGTGTGAGAAGAACCGTTACTGGGCCGTGGCGGACGTGCGGACCTCGTTCGACCCGACCCGGCAGACGTTCGGCCCGGCCGGAGAGGTGTCTGGGCTGGACGGGTTCGACGCTGCGACCCCCGCCCCCACGAGGGGCAAGAAAGCGAAGGGGGGCTGATGTGCGACGCCTGACGCTGAGGGAAGTGAACGAGCAACACGGCGGGATTCTGCCCCCCGATGCGACCTTCCGCACCGATGAGGAAGAACCCGCCCGGACCACTCCGCCCACAAAGCCGAAACGCCGAAGCGGACGGGGCGAACGGTTCGCCGTGCTGAACGCCTTCACCGACTGCGCCCTGGCGGACCTCACCGGGGCGGAAGCGAAAGTCTGGCTGATCCTGTTCCGGGACACGAAGGCCACGACCGGCACCGCCCGGACCGGGCAAGCCGACATCGCCCGCCGGGCGGGGCTGGAACCTCGAACGGTTCGCCGCGCTCTGGCTTCACTCGAAGCGAAGGGGATGGTTCGAGTTGTCCACCGGGGCCGACTGAATGCGGGGCCGTCCGTCTACCGGGTGCATCCGACCGGCACCACATGAGGACGCCAGTGTCCGGTTGCATGAGGACATTTGACGCCCGCAACTGAGGACGCCAGTGTCCTCTATCCCAGAATGGGACCAGCGCGACGCCGCCGCTATTCGCTCTGGCGTCGCGTTTATCGGATCGGAAACGGAATCGAAACGTGCAACGGTCCTGACGTGCCGCGTGGCCGTCGGGTATACTTTCCTTCGCCTTTGGCCGGACAACCGGCGGACGAATGCGACCTGAGAACCGCACCGTTCGCCGGCCCGGCCGTTCTCAGAAAGGTTCCCATCATGCCGAAGCCATACAAGCTGACGAAGCCCTGCCCGATCCCTCCATGCACCAAAATTGAAGACGTGGACGGCACACCACACGTTCGGGTGAAAGTTCGGGGCAAGCTAACGCTGTGCAAGGTGAGTAAGGACGGAACGAAGTACCTTCAACCTTCGAAGCGATGGTACTTCGACATCCGCGACAGGAACGGCACCGTTACCCGGGTGAAAGGGTACGCGGACCTGAAGGCAACCGAACAGCACGCCGCCGATCTGGCGAGGAAGGCGGAGCGAAGGCAAAGTGGGTTCTCCGACCCGGCGGAAGAACACATCCGCCGCCCGCTCGCCGATCACCTGAAGGACTACGCCGCACACCTCGAAACGAAGGGGGGCACCGCAAAGCACACCCGCGAAACTGTAACACGCATAACCGCGATTCTCTCCGGGTGCGGATTTGCCTTCCCGCCGGACCTCGACGCCGGAAAAATATCCGTGTGGTTGGCCGACCAGCGTCGGCCCGGGCAATTTGTGGAGATTCCAGCGGGCGATGCCTTTTCATCCTCTACCGTGGCGAAACTGCTGGGAGTGACCGTGGACGCGGTACGTCGGTTCGTGGCCCGACACCGATTGCCGACCGTGAATCAAGGACCGGCCCGGAAACTCTTGCGTGCGTCGGTTGAGGCAATCGCGGAACGAACGACGAAGGGGGTCGCTCCCAACACGGTGAACCACTACATTCGCGCCGTTCGAGGATTTACGCGCTGGCTTGTCCGAACGAAGCGGATCGGTTCTAACCCGCTCGACACGTTGCAACTCGTGAATGCAACCACGGATGTACGTCGGGCGCGGCGGGAACTTGCGGTCGACGAACTCTTGGCGCTCCTGTCTGACACGAGGGCCAGCAAACGCACGTTCCGGGAGTTGACGGGCGAAGATCGGTTCTTTCTGTACCTCGTGGCCGCCGGGACCGGGTTCCGGTCGAATGCCCTGGCGAACCTGACTCCCGCCGACTTCGCCCTGGATGTGGACTCGCCAACAGTGACGCTGCCCGCCCGGTTCAACAAGTCACGAAAGACGAAGGTACAACCCCTTCCCGCCGACGTGGCCGCCGAACTCCGCGATTACCTCACCGGGAAGCCCACGAACTCGCCCGTTTGGGGTGGAACATGGGCGAAAGGTCACGCTGGGGCGGAAATGCTCCGCCGCGATCTCGAAGCCGTTGGCATCCCCTACGCCGTCGAAGGCCCGGACGGTCCGGAATACGCCGATTTTCACGCACTCCGACATACCTTCCTGACCATGCTGGGCCGCCACGGGGTGGACCTGCGGACAGCTCAGGAACTCGCAGGACACTCAACGCCCCTCCTGACCGCCCGCTACTCACACCGCCGGTTGCACGATCTGGCCGGAGCAGTGGACAAGTTGCCGAACCTCGTCCCAACGAGCCCGGACGCACAAGGGGAGAAAATCCCCCTTCGCTCTACGGGCACCGAGGGGGCAAAAGGTGTAGTGCCGGGTGTAGTGACAGGGGGCATGGAACGGCATCAATCTGCACTAAAGTACACTTTTGGCATCGTGGGCGGAACGTCGGACCTTTCGACGCAACCCCTTGAAATGACAGGGGCCGGCGCTTCTCAGCACCGGCCCGCATCGATCTGCACTGAAGTTGGGGATCTAGGATTCGAACCTAGACTAACTGAGTCAGAGTCAGTCGTGCTACCGTTACACCAATCCCCAAACTTTCGGGACTCGGCTCGACTGACCTGGACGATTATAAGCCTGGTGAACTTTCTTGACAAGAGCGGCACGAGCGATGAAAACAGGGTTCTGGCGTCGTTCCGATCCGAGTTTGTAATCGAAATCCGGTAAGTCCCACGTCGTCAGCCGGGGCTTGCGATCCTCGTGGAAGCCGCGACCTTCAGACACGCTGTAAGGTGGTCGAAGGCCCTGTCGGAGAACCTCGTCGCCGCCCCTACCATTACAAGCGGGACTGCGTGCATCGGGCGTTGAGTTGCGATGAACATGCGGGTCCGCCCCAAACTTTCCCGCCCCTTTATACGTCGGAATCCCGGAAGGTGCTGTGGGCTGTTCTTAGCCACGTTCCGGCAAGACCAGACCAACCCCCCGCACCCGGGCAGTCGTCCTCACACCGGGATGGTCGGACGTATCGGGTCACAGCCAACACTCCGGTTGTAGCCAGGAAAATCAGACACCCGGAAACGCTGCCGGTAGTGATACCGCCGACCAGACCGGGGCCGATGGCGCAAACCGCAGCAGGTAACCGGATTCGGTCTACTGCACAACGGTCAGCCAGGTGTCCCGGCCGATTGACCGTTCTATCCCCCTGTGGTAATTTTCCGCTGCCGGGAGCCTCGTACACCATCCGCTCAGCTCCTTGACCTCCGACCCGGGATTTTGCACATGACGTCCTCACGCCAGCAGGGTCGCCGTCCGTCTTCCCTGGTTGTCGAACTGATGGAAGATCGGATCACTCCCACTGTCGGGGTCATTGACCCGACATTCGGGTCGAGCGGCATTGCCTCCGCTCCGTTCCCGTTTTACGGCCCGTCCAACCCTGTCTCGACTGTCTATGCTGAGGCTGTTCAGAAGAACGGCGATATCGTCGTCGTCGGGAGAGCCGACAGCCCATTCGCAGCAAACCCGTACAACTTCGACTTCGCAGTCGCTCGGTTCACAGAAGACGGGGTGCTCGACACAACGTTCGGCAACAACGGCTTGGTCCTGATCCCATTCGACCTCAATGCTGCCAACCCGACTCAGAACAACGACATCGCCGGCGCGGTCGGAATCACCTCGACCGGGAACATTGTCGTTGGCGGGACTGTGGATGTGGCTGGCGGCACCGACATCGGGTTGGCCGAGCTGAACACGAACGGAAGTCTCGATACCGCGTTCGGCAAGAATGGGCTGGTCGCCGAGAATGTCACGAACCAGCCCATCACCAACGACAACACCGTGAATGGGCTCGCCATCCAACCAAACGGGGATATTATCACGGTCGGGTCCGGTAGCCTTGCGGGCGCTACCGGAATGGAAATCGTTCGTTTCACCCCGAATGGGACGCTCGACACAACCTTCAACGGCACCGGTTCTCTTGTGTTCGATCCCAGCACGGGGCTGCAGGATGTCGCCAACGCAGTCGCGCTCCAGCCGAACGGGCAGATCCTCGTCGCCGGGACAGTTCTCGCTCCTGGCGCTGCTGGGACAGATATGGCGGTCATCCGGCTCAACTCGAATGGGACGCAAGACACGACTTTCGGGACCACGATCATTCAGCCCGCTGGCACGATCGACAAGGGCATATTCACGGCGGGATTCTCGCAGACCGGCGGGGGCACCGGGAATGCTCTGACCATCCAGCCCAACGGCCAGATCGTGGTGGTCGGGTCTGGCCACGTCGGGCTAGGGAACCCGTCCGGTTTCGCCGTTGTGCGTTTGAATCCGAACGGAACCTTCGACCAGACATTCGGGTTCACCGCCGGGAAGGAAGTCCTCAACTTCCAGTTGGGCGGGACCAATGACTGCTCGGCGTCCGGGGTTGTCCTGGAGACAAACGGGGACATCGTCGTGGGCGGAAACGTCGCGATACCCAATGGAGACACAGGGTTCGGGATTTTCCGCCTGGTCCCTACCGGGACGCTCGACCTCTCCTTCGGGACGAATGGATTCACCAGCTACGATACCGGAGTTCAGAGCAGCGTGAACTTCCCGGCCACGGCCAATGCCCTGGCGCTAGGTAAGGACGGGCGGTTCCTCCTTGCTGGTGGAGGAAGTACCGGGATGGTCGTCGTCGGATTCACCGGCGACGGAGGAACAGGAGTGGGTAGCGTCACTCCACCGGGAAATCTCGGGTACGGGAACGGACTGCTCGCTGCGAGCACGGACGGGGCTCAACTGACGGCCTATGGCGTCAATGCTTCCACCGGATCCTATACCATCTCGCTCTCGATCAACCTCGCCGATGTTTTCCCGGGGTACACTGGGCCGGTCCGATCCGCGGTCGCGGATGTCAATGGGGACGGCATCCCGGACTTCGTCGTCGTAACTGGGCCGGGCACCCCAACGGAATTCGCCGTCATCAATGGGTCCGACCAGACAAGTTTCATCGTCCCTCCCACCCCGGCATTCCCGGGGAGCGCATCGTTCACCGGTGGGGCATTCGTATCAGCCGGGGCGTTCGGCCGGGGGCAAGGTGAAGATTGGGTTCTGACCCCGGACCAGGGGGGCGGCCCCCGGGTCGTGATTTACGATTACGCGAATGGCGGAGCGGAGGTGGCCGCGAATTTCTTCGGAATCAACGCCCCAACTTTCCGGGGCGGTGCCCGATCGGCAGTCGGGGATATTAACGGGGATGGGATTGCCGATCTGGTTGTCGCTGCCGGGTACGGCGGTGGACCACGGATCGCGGTGTGGAACGGGGCAACCCTCTTCAGCTCCGCCCCAACCGAACTGATGAATGACTTCTTCGCGTTCTCCCCATTCCTCGACAACGGGGCCTACGTGGCGGTCGGCGACGTCAACGGGGATGGATATGGGGATATTGTCTTTGGGGCCGGCGAGGGGGGGGCTCCCCAGGTTCTGATCATCAGCGGCCAGACTCTGCTGAGCAAGGGAGCAATTTACGCCATCGCGAACCCCCTGGCGAATTTCTACCTGAACGGAGACACCACNNAACAAGATCGACGTGGTCGCAGCGTCCGGTGCTGGCGATCCCGCTCTCATCAAGGTCTACGCCGGGTCAGCCATCGGCGGCGCTGGGGAACCCTATTCCATCCAGACCTTGACACCTTTCGGAGGTGCGACGCTGACCGACGGTGTCTACGTCGGCTAACACATTGCGAACGTCATGACTCCTCTCGACCGGCGCGTGGGNNAATCGCTCCCACGCGCCGATTGCGTTGAACCTGCACAACTCACAGAAGCCACCGGGTGTGTTGGACGATCCGCCCCAGAGTGATCCTCATTCCCAGTTTTCCCATTCCCCCAGTCCGCTTCACCCCCCTACACTGGCTTTCATTTGATGATGCTCCCGATTCGGAATCGGAGCATGGACTTCGTCGCTCATCCACTCGCTCTCTCCCGGAGAACCACTCGTGCCTCGGCGAGACGTACGACTTGGGGACGACAGCCCTCGACTCGAACAACTTGAGCACCGGGAGACCCCCGCGCTCATCGGTGCTTTCGACCCCTCGTTTGGCACCGGCGGCCAGACGACCGTGGCTGACGTTGCCTTTCTCGGAACCGC
>PLDW01000491.1 GCA_003136315.1 Gemmataceae bacterium
ACGCAGTACTTCGCAGAGCCGTTTGAGCCCCCGGCGTGGCGGGCCCAGTGGGTTGAACCGATGACGTGAGTGCCCTTCGAGCGCTAGGGAGCATATTAATGGGCAGCTCGACGCTCGCCTTACCCTCGGGCATCCAGAGGGCGATTAACCCCTGGTTCATCGGTGCTGCGGTGGTCATCCCCACGTTAACGGGGGTAGTGGGCACGACGATTGTCGGCGTCGCCCGGCCTTACATCGCTGGCGGCTTGTCGGCACCCGCCGCCGACGATGAATGGGTGATGATCAGCTACTTGGCGGCCCACGCGTTCATTCTTCCGGTCACCGGCTGGCTGTCCGCCCACTTCGGCCGCCGCAATTACTTTCTCTGGTCGATTGCCGTCTTCACAATTGCCTCGGTGTTGTGCGGAATGGCCACCAATCTGCCGCAGCTGATCCTGTATCGGGTAATCCAGGGACTGGCCGCCGGCGGGTTGCAGCCCTCGAGTCAGGCGATCCTTCTGGACAGGATTCCATCCGAAAAACAAGGCACCGCCCAGACGATGTTCGTCATCGCCCTCCTGGTAGGGCCGATCGTTGGCCCAGTGTTGGGCGGCTGGCTCGTCCGGAACTGCAACTGGCGCTGGATCTTCTACATCAACGCGCCGGTCGGGCTCGTCGCCTTCCTGGCCTGCTACGCCCTGCTGGAGGATCCGGATTACTTGAAGCAAGAGCGGGCGGAACTGAAGAAGCGTCCACTCAACTTCGATGGCATCGGCCTTGGGCTGCTCGCCCTCGTCATAGCCTCCTGGGAAACGATGCTCGGCAAGGGGCAAGAGTGGGACTGGCTGGGCGACCCGTTCGGACGGGTGCAGACGCTGCTGATCGTATTCATGCTGGCGCTGGCCAGCCTTCTCTACCGAGAGTTGACGCTTGCCAGCCCACTGGTCAACTTCCGAGTGTTCAGGGATCGCCAGTTCGCCGTGTCCTGCGGCATCACTTTCGGTGCCTTCGCCGCGCTCTACGCAGCCAGCGTTGCGTTGCCGCTGATGCTCTTGACCACATTCGGCTACGACGCCTATGCCGCCGGAAGCGTGTTGTGGCCCGCTGGCGTTTTCTCCGCCGTAGTCCTGCTGGTCGTGAGCCGCCTCGTCGGCTGGGGTATCGACACACGCTGGCTGATCGCCTCGGGCCTGCTCATCATGGCGGCAGGCAACTACTGGATGGCGCTGATGAATTTGGAAATCAGCCCGTGGCTAGCGATCAGGCCGCGGGTCGTGATGGTCATCGGCCTATCGCTGATGATCGCCCCGCTCAACGTGGCCGCCTTCCTCTACACCCCCAAGCATCAGCGTGGGGCGGCCGTGGGCCTGCTCGCACTGCTCCGCAACGAAGGCTGCAGTTTCGGCGTGACGATGGTCCAGACCCTCCAGGAGCGGCGAAATCAGTTCCACACCGCGCGAATTGGCGACTACCTCGACCCCTTTAACCCGGAAGTGACTTCCTTCCTGGAACAAACCCAGGCTTTCTTCTACCAGCAAACCGGCGACCCGGCCGGATCGCAACAGCTAGCGCTGCAAGTGCTCGCTGACCTCTGTCAACAGCAGGCTGCGTCATTTGCTTATTTCGACGTTTTCTGGGTGGCGGCGGTCGCGAGCCTGGGGCTAGTGTTCCTGGTGCTTCTGATGAAGCGATCGGTGGCAGAGAAAAGCCCCAAACAGGACAAACGAAATTGAAGTGATGATATGGCGAGGTCGTCTGTCAAGGGAAGTCGCTGCTTGAGCCTCTGGGAACGGCGAGTTGTTGACTTACTGCAGTCACCCTTGCGAAGAAGTGCTATCGACATCTGGTGGTCCGCGATGGCCACGGACTGAGGAACAACCATACTAACCAAGAAGGAGCAAGAACGATGCCGCCACGAATCCTGGCTTTTACCGGCAGTCTCCGCAGGGAATCGTTCAACAAGAAGCTGGCGGCCATCGCCGTCAGCGGCGCACGCAAGGCTGGGGCCGAGGTCACGTTCATCAACCTGGAGGACCTTCCGCTGCCGCTGTTCGACCAGGATCTAGAATCCGGGCAGGGGATGCCGGAAAACGGTGCCAGGCTCAAAAAGTTGTTCATCGACCATGACGGCCTGCTGATCGCCGCTCCCGAATACAACAGTTCGATAACGGCGGTCCTCAAGAACACCATCGATTGGGTGTCCCGAGAGGCGCCGGGTGAGCCGTCTCCGTTGATGGCCTTCCGGGGCAAAGCCGCCATCCTGATGAGTGCTTCGCCAGGCCCGCTGGGCGGGCTCCGAGGGCTGGTCCATGTCCGGTCGATCCTGGGCAACATCGGCGTCATCGTCCTACCGGACCAGGTCGCCGTGGCCAGGGCACACCAGGCGTTCCAACCAGACGGGTCGTTGGCAGACCCCAAGCAGCAGGCGGACGTCGAAGGACTCGGCAGAACGCTCGCCTCCTTCCTGACGAAGCTCAAGGCGTAGGGGCGCACTCAACCCCACGGATAAAAAAACGGGGTGCGAGTGCTTAGCGCTTGCCAGCGAGCAGACCCTGGACCGCGGCAGGCAGGCACGGGTTGGAAAGAGCTGGTCCGCGACGGCCGCGGACTGAGTTTTACCTGGTTATTATTGGAGGAGTGAAGCAATGGTAGAGAGCGACAGCCTTCGCCACACGAAGCTGGCCCTCAACAATGGATCCGGTGCTATCCCCGCCCTCGGGTTTGGCACACTGATTCCCGACCCCGTGGCGACCAGAACCGCGACCAAAGCGGCGCTGGAGACGGGATTTCGCATGCTCGACGCTTCGGAACGCTACCGAAATGAAAAGGAGGTCGGTGAAGCGATGCAGGAGGTGTTCAAGGCGGGGAAGATCAAGCGGGAAGAAGTGTTTATCGCCACGAAGGTCTGGAATAACAATCATCGTCCTGAACGCGTCAAGCCTGCCTTCGAGGCCAGTCTCAAGAGACTCCAACTCGACTACGCCGATCTCTATCTTATCCACACTCCCTTCGCATTCCAACCTGGAGACGACCAGGACCCGAGGGATGCGAACGGCAATGTGGTTTATGACAATGGAGTGACGTTGCTGGATACATGGAGGGCGTTGGAGGGCCTCGTGGACGAGGGTAGGTGCAAGGCCATCGGATTATCCGACGTCGGCCTGGACAAGACAAAAGAAATCTTTGAAGCAGCGCGGATCAAGCCTGCAGTTGTTCACGTTGAAGCCCATCCGTATCTCCCGCAATGGGATCTTCTGGACTATTGCGGAAAGAATGGCATCGTGTTGCAAGCGTTCGCAGCGCTGGGCCACAGCAGTGAGCCCAATGTACTGGAAGACCCTGTCATTACCGCCATCGCCAAGCGAGTCAACAAAAGCCCGGCGCAGGTCTTGCTTGCCTGGGCCATCCAGCGCGGGACGGCCCTCCTGACCACCTCGAAGACCCCCAGCCGAATCAAGGAGAACTTTGAGGTTTCCACCCTTCCTGAAGAGGCCGTACGGGAGATTAGCGAAGGAATCAAGTTGCGGGTCAGGTTTAACGCCGTAGTGGAGACCGGTGTTCCCGGGTTTATTCCGAGAGGAAAGGGAGGTTGAGACAGTAATCACTCCAAGGATTCAGCGGGGGCTGGCATGGACGCGCTTGAGGCCCGGATCCCGGTCATCACTATCCTTGGATCTCATCGCGGAGGTCAGCAACGCGGGGGTCAAGCAAAAAGGAATTCCTGAAGAGACTTGGGAGCCAAACTCAGAGACGGCTCCAGCGGGGTCTAGCATGTTCGACCTTGAACAAACGATCCGAGAGCGGCATTCGATCAGGCTGTTCTTGTCCCAGCCGGTGCCGCCGGAGTTGATCAACGAAGCGCTCGCTCTGGCCGTGTTAGCGCCGTCGAACTCCAACATCCAGCCGTGGCACTTGGTGTTGGTGTCCGGGCCGGCGCGTGAGCGCCTGGTCCAAGCCCTACTTGAAGCGGCCCAAAAAGGACCACCGAATATCCCGCCCCTTCCTGAGTCCTTCAAGCACTTTCGCAGCGAACTCGGCGCTCAAGTCTACGGGGCGATGGGAATTCCGCGCGAGGACAAGGCAGGCCATCAGGCAGCCGTCTTGCGCAACTGGGAGTTCTTCCGCGCGCCGCTGGGTGGCGTCGTCTGCATGCACCGAGACCTCGGACTGGCGGACGCTGTCGGTGTGGGGATGTTTCTGCAAACGTTTCTCTTGGCCTTGACCGCACGCGGTCTGGGCACATGCCTCGAGGTCTCGATCACGGGGTATCCCGAGATCGTCCGGGCGCAGCTGGCCATCCCGGCGGAACTCTCGATCCTGTGCGGGGTGGCGATTGGCTACCCCGATCCGGACTTCCCCGCTAACAAGCTGCATGTCGGCCGCGAGCCCCTTCGGGAGAACATTGTGTTTCTCGACAACTGACCTGGGAGAATGAAATCAGAGTCTTCGTCGCCAGAACGAGTGGCTCTATCGGCCAGCCAGTCATCGCCGCGTTGGTCCGTCAAGGTCACATGTAACGGGCCTTGCCGGTGCGGATGTGGGCTATGGCTTGGTTGATGTGGGCTATGGGGAAATGCTCGACCACTGTTGTCTCGGGCTGCCAAGCGGCGACCAGGGCCGCCTGACCTACCTCGCGACCGGTCGAAATGATGAACGAGGCCGGCTGATTCCGGGATAGTAACCCTGTCTGCCCGCCCAGTGCACCAAATCCCCGTCGAACGGGCTTTTCCCCCGAGCATCTTGATGTGCGGCAGGCGCGGCAGCGGAAGACACAGCCCAAGCTCCTGGTCGTCTGGGGCGGGCACGATCCCTCGTTCGATCCCGTCGAGCCAGAACGGCACCGCAAGGACGTGCCGGATGAGGAGGTCCACCACCAAGGGGGAGCGCAAGGTCGAGCGGATCAAGACCGCCAGCGGTTCCCGAATCCGTACAGGATCGCGCTTGCGGTCACTTCGTCTCGCGGTGGTCGGCTGCGGACGATTCGGTTCGCTTGTGGTGGATCACATCGCAGCTTATGGCGTCGCCCGGCTGACGCTGATCGACCCGAACGTGATGGAACGGCACAACCTTGGCGAGATGGTCGGCGAACTGGATGCGACCCTGCAGCCGCCGAAGGCGGCGGCACTTGTAGTGCGAGTTCTCCGACGAAGGCTGGGCACTGACGTGACAGCCGATCAGAGGGCCAGAGAATCGCCCGTCATGGGACGTCGTCTACTTGCGCACTGGCAACCCCATCAGGGGGTCGAAACTGAGACTCAATGAACTCAATCGCAGAGGTATGACACGATGAATTCACTCTTTTCCGATCCTGCCGTCTGGAACCGTATTCAGTTCGCCTTCACGATCACCTACCACTATCTCTTTCCGCAGTTCACCATGGGCCTGGCGTGGTTCCTGGTCTATTGGAAATGGCGCGCTCTGCGGACAGGTGCTGAGAAATACAATCAGGCCGCGCGATTCTGGGCCAAGATTTTCGGTCTCAATTTCGCCGTCGGGGTGGTGACCGGTATTCCGATGGAGTTTCAGTTCGGGACTAACTGGGCGGGCTTCTCCAAATACGCTGGCAGCGTCATTGGACAGACCCTGGCTATGGAAGGCATGTTCGCGTTCTTTCTGGAAAGCGCCTTTATCGGAGCGCTCATCTGGGGCGAAAAGCGATTGGGTCCGCGCTATCACTTCCTGGCCGCGCTGGCGGTCGCGCTGGGAAGCTGGCTCTCCGGCTACTTCATTCTGGTGACAAACGCCTTCATGCAACATCCCGTGGGTTATCACATCGAAGCGGATGGCTCGCTGGGTATTGACAGCCTCAGCACCTACCTGCTCAATCCCTGGGCATGGGTTCAGTTCGCCCACAATCAGATGGCAGCGCTCGTAACGGGCTCGTTTGTCGTGGCGGCCTTGGGCGCCTTCTACACCTTACGCGGAATCCATCCGGTTCAGGCGAAATTGTATCTGCGCGCCGGAACCGTCATGGGGCTGATTGCCTCCGTTCTTGTTGCGTTCCCGACCGGCGACCAGCAGGCCAAGTTGGTTGGCAAGTACCAGCCGGTGACATTGGCGGCCATGGAGGGCCGATTCGTCGGCGGTCCCCGGGCCAGCGTCGCGCTAATCGGGCAGCCCAACATTGCGACCCGGCAGCTCGAAAACCCTATCGAGGTTCCGGGAGCCCTCAGCTTTCTCGCCTACGGCCACTTTGGAAGCAACGTACGCGGATTGGACGAGTTTCCCCAGGAGTCGTGGCCCGACAACATCGAGCTACTTTACTACTCGTTTCACTTAATGATCACGCTTGGCACAGTCTTCATCCTGCTGATGTCCTACGCGAGCTTCCAGCACTGGCGCGGCCGACTGGAATCTAGCACCTCGCTGCTCTGGGTGCTGATGCTCGCGTTCCCATTCCCCTACATCGCCAACACACTGGGATGGATGACGGCGGAGTTGGGACGCCAACCCTGGCTGATCTACGGTCTCTTTCGCACGTCCGATGGCTACAGCAAAGTCGTTAGCAGCGGCGACACGGTGTTCACTTTGATCGGCTTCGTCGGCCTCTATTTTGTGCTCGGTGTGCTGTTTCTGGTTCTGGTCGGTCGCGAGATCAGTCACGGGCCCGGTGGTGCCTCGCCGGCCGTCCCTGGAAAGGAGCCGTCTGTATGATCGCGTCATGGTATGGTATTACGGGATTCATGCTCATCATTTACCTGGCGCTGGACGGCCGCAACTTCGGCGCTGGAATACTTCATTGGCTCGTGGCCAGGACGCCAGAGGAGCGCCGACAGGTCATCGCCGCGATCGGTCCGCTCTGGTCCTGGCACGAAGTGTGGCTGGTCGGTTTCGGCGGCACCCTGCTCGCGGTATTCCCCAAGCTTCTGGCATCCGCCTTTGCCGGTTATTACCTGGCGCTCTTTCTCATTTTGTGGTGCCTGATCCTACGCGGAATCTCGCTGGAAGTGGGCGGTCACATCAACGATCGCATGTGGCAGGCGTTCTGGGATTTCGTCTTCGTATTGGCCAATGCGCTTCTGGCCATCCTATTCGGCGCGGCGGCAGGGAATCTGGCGCGGGGTGTTCCGCTCGATTCCAACGGCACTTTCTCGATGGCCTTTTTCACAGATTTCACCCCGCGCGGCTACGTGGGCCTGCTCGACTGGTACACCGTATCCGTTGCGATCTTCGCCGCTGTCATCCTGGCTGCGCACGGCGCAACCTACCTCACGCTGAAAACGGAAGGACCGGTACACGACCGCAGCGCGAGCTATGCGCGGGTTCTCTGGGCCGCGGTTGCACCACTGTTGTTGGTCATCTCCGTCGAATCCGCCGTGGTGCGGCCCGATCTGCTCGGGGATGCGATTCACCACCCATGTTGGTGGCTCGGATTGCTCCTGGTCTGTGCCGCAGCGATCGTTCTCGTCTCCGGGCTGGCGACGCGGCGCGAGATGCGGGCATTCATCGGGTCGAACCTGCTGCTTGCTGGCCTGCTGGCCACCGGGGCTGCGGCGATTTTTCCGGTCGTCTTGCATTCGACGCTGGCACCCGAAAACTCACTCACCGCTTACGAGGTTGCCGCCGGGCCCAATTCGCTGGCATACGCCGCGATTTGGTGGCCGATCAGTTTCGCTCTGGCGACCGCATATTTCGTCTTCGTCTCGCGACAATACGCCGGCAAGGTCAGCGTGAAACGAGACAACCAGGGCTTCTACTAGACCCCTGTCTGCTGAACCGTAAGTCGTGACTGATCCGTCTCTTCAGGCGTGAAACGACATGAGCTGACCGACGAGCGGTTGGCGTTGCAGTGCGACCTTTTCCGCTCCGGAAAGCCAAGCGGGGTGGGCGGTGGAAGGACGACCGACCGACGCTCAACGGCATCTTTTGTCGGGCATTGCTTGGATCGTAAACGGTCCGCTGTCCACCCGCCACGCCAAGGACAGCAAGTGGATGGTCGGCCGTATTCCAGATCTCGCCCGCCAGAGGAGAATTGCATGCCGGTAGCCGCCTTGGATTGCAAGCCGATCCGCCCGGTGCTGCCTTTTTTACCCGAGGCAGCCGACCGGTCGGAGATGGTCGGCCGCCGTACCGGATCGTTCGGCGGCTCACCCCACTACCCGGCCTCTGCGCCGACTTGCCTGCTTCTTCTCGGCGATGCTCCGGCCGAGTTGGCGGAGCAGTTGCGCCGAGCATTCCCCGCGCCCGGGTACCGGGTGCATGTCGCCGGCTCTGGCCCGGGCGCTGTCCGGCAGGTCCACGCCCATACCCCCGATGTCGTGGTCCTCGATTTGGGCCTGTCCGAGCCGTCCGGGCTGGAGACCTACCAGCAGATCCGCCGCATCGACTCGCGAGTCCCGGTCATCTTTGCTTCCAGCGTGAAGCGGGCGGACGCGGCGATCGAGGCGATGAAGCAAGGGGCCTACGACTACTTGTTCAAGCCGCTCCACCTCGACCAGTTGCGGCGGGTGGTCGGCGAGGCGGTGGAGGTGGCCCGGCGGATGCGCGAGCCAGCGGTGCTCTCCGAAACGGCCCAGGGCCCTGACACCGACGAGGCGATCATCGGCGGCTGCCCACCGATGAGGGAGGTGTATAAGGCGATCGGTCGCGTGGCCGCCCAGGATGTGCCGGTCCTGATCACCGGTGAGAGCGGGACCGGCAAGGAGGTGGTCGCACGAGCCATCTACCAGCACGGCCCCCGGGCGAAGGCGCCATTCCTGGTCCTCAACTGCGCCGCCATCCCGGAGCAACTGCTGGAGAGCGAGCTGTTCGGGCATGAGAAGGGCGCGTTCACTGGGGCCGACCGCAAGCGCATCGGGAAGTTCGAGCAGTGTAACGGCGGCACCCTCTTCCTCGACGAGATCGGGGACATGCCGCAGGCGCTCCAGGCCAAGATGCTCCGCGTCCTCCAGGAGCAGACGTTCGAGCGGGTCGGAGGCAACGAGACGGTGACGACTGACGTCCGGATCATATCCGCCACCCACCGCAACCTGAAGACGCACGCGGCCGCCGGACGGTTCCGGGAGGACCTGTACTACCGGCTCGGGGTATTCGCCATCCATCTCCCCCCCTTGCGGGATCGCGGGGACGACCTGGCGCTCCTCGTCCGACACTTCGTGCGGCGATTCAGCCGGGAACTCGGCCGCGAGGTGCGGGAGGTGAGCGAGGAGGCGATGGGCACCCTGCGGGCGTACCCGTGGCCCGGGAACCTGCGTGAACTCCAGAGCGTGCTGAAGCAGGCGCTGCTGCGGGCGACCGGGCCCATGTTGCTGCCGGTCATGCTTCCCGAGTTGGTGGGCGAGCCTCCAGCGGCCAGCAATGACACATCACCCGAGCCGGGGCTGGAGCAATTCATCCGCGAGCGAGTGGCGGGCGGTTCCGAAACACTTGACGACGAGGTTCGCCACGAGATAGACCGACACATGCTGCCGCTGGTGATGCTGGACACTGGCGAAAAACG
>PLDW01000445.1 GCA_003136315.1 Gemmataceae bacterium
TCGAACAGCAGTTGCGCCCCACGAAACGGAACAGGCTGGGGTAAAGGCCGGGGATTCGCCAGAACCCAGCAGACCGGCCCCTCGGTCCAGGGGTTGAGCCGAATGGCCCGAGACGATGTCGGGCTGACGCAATCGACCACGTCCACCACCCCAACGACGGCCCCGGTGATCAACTCCTCCCACGGGGGCAGGTCAACCCCATACAGCGCTCTCCAGTCGAGTAGCTTCTCCCGATCGTAGCTCGCCCGGCTCTTGCTCGCATGGATCAAGAGCGGCCCGCGGTGGCGGGTCTGCCACGTCCGGTTCTCGATCGTCTTACCGGCCTGGAGAATGGCCCAGGCCCACGGCTGATGAATCGATAGTGCTTTCACTTCACACTCCTTGCAGACGCTCGCGGCGGGACAGAGGACGGGCAGACAGGGGAGCGGGCCGCACCGTCCCGGGGTGGTTCAGGGCTTCGCTCAGTGTCACCGATCGGGAGGCCAGTCGGGCGTTCTCGGCCTGGAGCCGGTCCCGATCATCGACCAGCCCCCGGGCGTTGTGCTGGATGGTGTCGATCATCCGCATCAACTCGGCGATCCGATCTTCCCGTGCGGCGAGCCTGCTTCGTAGCTCGGTCACCTCGGCCCCCTTCTCGATTGCCGCTTGGGCGAACTGGTCACGCTCCACCTGGAGGCCATCCCGCTCAGCCGTCACCAGCCCCAGCCGCTTCTCCAACGCGGTCACCTCGGGGGACTCCTCGGCCTCCTCCTTCTCCTCCGGTTCTCCGGCTGCCAGGGGCATGATGAGCCCCTCCACACAGAGCGACGGGTTGAACCCCTTCACGAGCACTGGCTTGCCCGGTTTGTCGCCGACCAAGAACTCGACCCGCTGGGTGCCTTCGTCGATGAGCGGGATCATGGCCCGGAGAAGCTCGGCGAGGAGCACAGGATCGGCAGCGAACGCCAGCCGGTTGTTCTTCTGGCACTGTCCCATGACATCAGCGATGGGCGGGTAACGGCCTTCGATGTGCCGGACCGTCTCACACATCGTCTTGGCGGCGAAGGTGTCGGCCGCCCCGAAGGTCGTGGCGTCCTTGCCGATCTTGACCGCCACACCGGCGATCTCGGGCTTCTTGTTGCTCTTGGTTGCTCGACTGAACACCTCACGCCAGCCACTGGCCGGGATAAGAGCCTCCATCCCGCTATTCGGGGCAGCGTCGAAGTTGGGGACAGTCGTGGAGGGGAATTCGTTCGGGTCGGCCAGGCAGGGGCCTGTGACCCGCAGAACACGTTTGGAGTCGGTCGCCTCGGCGATAAAGGTGTTGTCGCCGTGAACGCGGAGATGGACGCTGGAGAGGCTGAAGCGGGTGCTGTCCCTGGCGTCGGAGACGTCAGCGAGTTTGGCCAGGCTGGTCGGGAGCAGGTGCATGAGATCCTCGGGTATGGAAGCTGGTTGCTCGGAGCTTGTAGCTGGTAGCCAGAAAAGACCCTCTCTTGGTTTGGCTTCCGTCTACAAGCTCCCAGCTACCAGTCACGTGTGGGTGTGAAGGAAGGGCCAGGGAACAACCCCCGGCCCCGGGGGACGACTCAGATGGCCAGGGCGAGGATGGCGGCCCCTGCCCGGTCGAGGAACATCCGGTCATCGGTGTAGCCAGTCTCTTGGCTCAGACGGGTGAGCCCGTTCACATACCCCCACACGGTCCGCGGGCTGCCGTCGGTATCGACGTGTTGCTCGGCCAGATCGTAGGCGCTCCCCGGTTGCTTGAGGTTCATCCCACTGGGCAGGCCGTTTCGCCGACTCCCGGCGATGGCCTTGAACACGCTGTCCAGAACCGCGTCCTTGGTCGAACCCAACTCCATCTGCCGCGCCCGCAGGACTCGGGCCGTCTCCTCGGAAGCACTGGCGTTGAGGTACTTGTCAACCGCCCCGCCCAGTTCGATGTGGAAGCGCCCAGCAACGTCGCCGATGTGTCGAACCGCCACTTCGATGATGTTCGAAGCGTCCCAGACGATGTGGTTGCCGCAAACGTGGCGATAGTGGAAGAACGTCACCTTGAGGGCCGAGGCCCCGACCTCGCAGTTCTGAACGAAGAACCCGCGGGCGAGGCCACCGTCGGACCCGTCGTCGATCCGATACTCCTCATTGACGAGGAAGGCGAACATATCGTGGTCACTGGCGTAGATCCCGGCCGGTGCGATCATCGAGCCTGGGGTGACTGACAGCCCGCCACCCTTGCTGTTTCGGGTCAGACAGTCGGCCTCCGTCGCGATGCGAGCCCGGGGGTCGCCCGCCTTCGCAGGACGGGCCGGGGGGACTCGCCACCCGCCTTGCTCCAGGCCGAGGAGCCGGTCGAACACCTCCCAGTTCCAGAAGCGGCTGTAGCGTTCGCTGGTGAGGCTTCGCAGGACGGTCGAGCCGTTGGAGTGAACGAGAGCCTTGCAGGTCATGGCGTCGCGGCCAGCAAAGTGAGTGTCCAGCCCGGCATCGATACACTGCCCGGCCAGGTGGGCGGGCAGCTTGCGGAGGTACTCAGCGGGTGCCCCGGCCATCCGGGCGAGTTGGCTGAACCCCCAGTGCGTCATCGTCGCCGTCTTGTAACCCTTCCCGCCGTCCAGGGTCAGGCACAGGTCGTTGTCGTCGTGCAGGAGCACCTCGGCCCCGAAATCGACCTCGACCTCTTCAGCGGTGTCGGCATACGCCTTGCAGGTCTCCCGGGCCTCAGCCAGTGTCCAGAATCGCTCATCCGCCGGTCGGGTTGCCCATTGCCCGTGAGCCGCGTACAGGTTAGACTTCGCCATCTCGACCTCCATCAAGGTTGGGATCATGGCCCTGGACAGTTGCTGCTGTCGCAGGGCTCTTTTGTTGACTGCCACTCAGTCAACACATACAATATAACGGCGGTCTGCCGAGTGTCAATATAGTTAGGCTAAAATTCTGCCGAATTTATTGAAAATATCCAAATCCCTGTTTCCTGAGCTTTGCATGAGAATTGGGGTTGGCTGGCCCGAACCCGACCGCCCTCGACTGACTGCTAGCCGCGCGGGTCGTGATCGGGTGGGTGTTCCTGCACTGGTGTGAGGCACAGGACGCCCAGCAGGACGCATACGTTATTGTCTGGCTGTCGTCGAAGGAATACTCTACTGCTGCGGCCCAGGCAGCAAACGGACTCGCGTCTTGCGAGAGGCGTTGGTGAAGGCTTGAGCTGCATGCATCGAACGATGCCTGTGCAGTTTTGAGGGGAGGGGGCGGCGGCAACGTTGCTCCGTTACCCGACCCACAGAGGGCTTGTCTGTGACCGACGAGGAGGCATTCCTGCGAGCGATCCAGGCTACGCCGGATGACGACACGCTGCGACTCGTGTTCGCCGATTGGCTTCAGGAGACTGGCGACTCCGCACGCGCCGAGTTCATCCGCCTGCAGCACCGTGTTGAACTCCTCCCGCCTGGCCCCGAGCGGTCGGCGATCGAAGACCACACTGATGAACTGCTCGCCCTACACGAGATGGACTGGCTCGGCCCCGTGGGCCAACTGCACTCGTGGGAGTGGCGGCGCGGGTTCGTGGAGCGAGTCAGCGGCGGCCCGCGCCCGACGTTGGAAGCGGCCCGCGGGCTGTTCGAGCGAAATCCGGTCCGGGTCGTCGGGTTCGGCACCGTCTGCTGGTGGCTCAACGAGATGGTCGAGTTGCCGTTCCTCGAACGGATCGAGGAACTCTGCTTCGATGTTGGGGACGAGCCCCAGAACCGCTCCATCCTCCTTGACTTCCTGGCGTCCCCGCGGTTGGCCCGGCTCCGCGAACTTGACATCTCGACGGGCGGCGATACGGGTGGGGTGTTGGCCGACCTCGCAACCCGATCCGCTATTCCCCCGCTCTCGGCGATCAAACTCCGCGAAGTGACTTTCGACGACGCTGACGCCTTGGTGCGTGCGTCGAACCTCCGCGGATTAACCGACGTGGGCGGGTTTGACGGGGTGCCGGGCGCCGCACTCGCCCGGTTACTCGAAGTTCCCGACCGATGGACCGGGCTGGATCTCGGGTTCGGCGACCTCCTCGCCGACGACTTGGGCGGGCTGGCGAGGTGCGGTCGGTTGCGGCGGCTGGTGTTCCGCTGGCCCAGAGGACAGCGCGAGCCGATCCGGCTTCCCTCGTCGGTCGAAGATCTCGAAGTCTGTGCCGTCAGGGGGGAAGGGCCGCCGCCCAGTGCCCTCGCCCGCACCCTGGCCGGCACGCGGCTTCGCCACCTGCAATACCGCTGGGAACCGGCGGGCGGTGTTCCCACACCGGGCGACTGGAACGGCCTCGGCGAACTGCTCGCCGGCTTACCCGGTCCGGTCCTCGACCTGACGCTCTCGGGGTTTACCAAAGACCCGCTCCCGCTGTTCGCCCGTCTGCCGGGGTTGCAGAACGTCCGCCGCCTGAGCGTGTCGATGTTCCCCAGGTCCGACGCGGGCGCGGATGCGATCGCCGAGTGTGCGTCGCTCACCGGGTTGCGCGAGTTCGAGAGCGAGATCGGGTGGACGGCGGAACAGTCGCGGCGGCTCGCAGGTGCGCCGTTCCTGAGCGGGTTGCGGAAGCTCCGGTTCCAGGGGCCGGTGTTGGGCGACGAGTGCGCGGCCGCCTTCCTCCGCTCGCCGGGCCTACAACGGCTGCGGGCGCTGGAATGGCTCGAAGCTCGGGTGGGGGCTGAGACCGTCGAGGCGCTCGCAGCGTGGCCGGGACTGGTGGGCCTTCGCTGCCTGTGCCTGCACTTCAACCCGCTCCAGGGGGCCGTGGTGCAACCGTTGGTCGAACGGCTTGGTGTGCGGTTCAGCCACTCGCTGCCCGTGCCCTCTCAATTCGGCGGCGGTTGATAATGGCGACGATGGCCGGCGCTCTTCTTGCCGAGGTCGCCGCCGATCTGGACACCCGACGGATGTGCGGGAGGGGGTCGCCACCATCCTCCCGCAGGAGGAATTCCAAGAACGGGCGTTCCGGTGCGTTCGCCTCCTCCGAGGCCCTGACCGCAGCGATG
The DNA here is from genome assembly GCA_003136315.1 of Gemmataceae bacterium. GTDB lineage: Bacteria > Planctomycetota > Planctomycetia > Gemmatales > Gemmataceae > Urbifossiella. The sequence goes on from PLDW01000445.1 coordinate 4,992, forward strand.
GTGAGGCACGCCGCTGGGCCGGTTCTATTACGACCTCGGCCCAGCGCCCCGGGCCTCGTCAGGGGTTAGCTGGCCTGAATGAGAGCGATCAACTCAGCTTTTTCTTCCGCGGTCAGGTCAGAGCAGTAATCGCCGTAGCCGTTTTTCTTGCCGGCCAGGATCGTGTCGAGCCGGTCCTTGAGGTCGCCCATCCGCTTGTTGCGGGCCTGTTGTGCGGCCTTGCGGGCCAGCCGTTCGTCGATCACCCAGGCAGGAACCAGACGGGCATCGGCACAGTAGGTGTGACCAGGGGCTGCAACCTCATCGCAGTGCTTGTTGAACATCCGGCCGCCTTCGAGGGTGATTCGCCCGTAGCGGTCTTTACTCTCAACTGTGCCGTGTCCATCCTGATAGGCCCGCCGTCCGGAGACCCCGACCCGGTCGCCCGGCTTCAGGTCAACAGCGTTGAGGTGTTCGGAGCGGGTCAGGGGGGCGGCTTCGAGGGTCGTGGTCATCGTCGGCTCCTTCGTCGGGTTTCGATTCGCCACTCAGTCAACACGTTCAATATAACTATGATCTGCCGAGTGTCAATATAGTTAAACAAAGATTCTGCCGAATTTATTGGATATATTTTCGACCCTGTTTCCTAAGCTTTGCCTGAGAATTCCGTCTGATATGCTGGGAGTTGGTTCAGAAGTGCGTCGTGAGTCCACCCGTGGCCCAAAAGAAAGCGAAGACTGGCCGACTACCGAAGCTCACCCCTGACGTCGCCAAGATCATCATCGACAGCGTGGCGGCGGGTGTGCCAAGTAAGTACGCCGCGGAGCGGGCAGGTATCGGCGAACGCACCCTCCTGAGATGGATCGCCCTGGGGCGGAGGGCAAAGTCCGGCCCACTTATGGCATTTTTGGCATCCCTAAAAAAAGCACAGTCCGATTGCATCGCCCGCAACGTCGCCAATATCCAGCGGGCGGCCTCCGAACGGGAGGAGGTGACCACCAAGGAAACCCGCTATCCCGATGGCACGGTGAAGACCGAGAAGACGGTCCGCAAGGTGATCGACTGGTGTGCAGCCGCCTGGTATCTGGAGCGGACCTGCTCCAAGGAGTTTGGTCGGCCACACAAGCCAGAGACGACCGACGAGAAGAAGAAGCCCAAGCCTCTGGTCGTCAAGGGGGAAGGCGACCCGGACGAGCTATGAACGGTATCGAGTACGGCTTCTATGGTGCTAACGCAGTTGCGTACAAATCACGCGAACGTGAGATTTTGCTTGCAGGGCCAGCTGGGACCGGGAAATCCGTCGTTCTTTTGACCAAATGTTTAACACTACTCGACAAGTATCCAGGGTGCCGTGGTCTGTTTTGCCGTGGCACCCGAACGAGCCTGACCCAGTCGGGGCTCGTGACCTGGGAAGATGAAATCCTCGGCCCCGATCACGAAGTCTTATCCCGCAACCCCTGCCAGCGTCACATCCGCCGCAGCTACAAGTTCCCGAACGGGTCGGAGCTGGTCCTCGCAGGACTCGATGACCCGGGCAAGACGCTATCGTCTCAGTATGACTTTGTCTACATACAAGAGGCAACGGAAGAAGGTGTGACGCTCAACACTTACGAGACGCTCACGCGGTCGCTACGGAACCGCAGGATGCGGAAGGATGGCCGGGTGTGGCACCAGATCATGATGGACTGCAACCCGACCTCTCCTTTCCACTGGGTCTACCAGAGGTATAAGACTGGCCGACTCATCAAGTACGATTCCAAGCATCAGGACAACCCGGCATTCTTCGACATCGCAACCGGCGAGTGGACGCCTGACGGCGAGGAGTACATCCAGAAGGTTCTCGGTGTGATGACGGGTGTTCGCCGTGCCCGTTTCTTCGAGGGCCGGTGGGAAGCGGCTACGGGGCTCGTTTATGAAGGCTTCAGCCCCCATCCCTGGGACGCACCGCTCAAGCCTGACCCTGGACCCGGCCATATGCTGCCAGCCGGTTGGAGGCCCGATAAGGCATGGAAAACCGTCTGGGGGATCGACTGGGGCGAGAGCGCTCCTACGGTTCTGTTGATGGCCGCTGTCGATCCACAGGGGCGGCTTTACTTCTACCGCGAATACTACCGTACCCGGCTGCGACCTGACGAACTGGGAGCGTGGGCGGCAATGGAACTGATGACAGGCCGAGAGAGGGAACCCGCGGCAGTTGTCTGCGATCATGACCCGGTCATGAAGAAGGAATTCGAGAAGGGAGCCCGGGAAGCTGGTCGGCACATTCACTTGAGACAGGCGGACAAGGCTGACCAGAAAGAGGGCATCACTCAGGTACAGGCTCGCTTCGACCGACAGCTAGATGGGAAAGCCCGGATCTTCTTCCGGCCCGATGCACTCGAAAAACCCGACCCGACGCTCGACACGAAACCGAACTGCCTACTTGCAGAACTGGCTGAATACAAGTACGATGAGAACTCTATCAAGGACAGGCCAGACCCAAATTGTGCCGAATATTCGTGCGATGCTATGCGCTATATTGTCAAGCATGTGGATAAGTATATGTCCCACGGAGGGAGTAGCCCGTACTCGGGGAACCCATAACCGCACGGCCAGCCCTTCGACCCGCACACGGTCGACGTCTTCGGGACGGACGGAGGGGTTGTAGGTCGCGGAATGGGGGCTTCTGAATACATCCGGGCGAGCGGGCCAAGACTGGAGAGCGGAGGCTGGTGGATGGAGGGCAGGTATCCATGACCGTGCTTCTGGGCACGCCCACGGTTCAGCCGACGAGGAGATCACCCGTCTGTCCTTGCAGGTCGGCAATGTAGCTGGCCAGACCCGCGCGGACAGTCGCCTCCGTCGCCTCCAATCCGGACCCGAAGACAGCACGTAAGGCGGTGTCGCAATTCCGGGCAGGGACCACTCTGGTGCGGACGAGATCGAACCCAATCCTGTCGATGATCCGGAGGAGTGTCTGCTCGAAGCAGATCACCCGCCCTGCCATCCGCTCGCGGACCTTTTGACATACATCCCCAATCGCCCCATACAGGGCAACCAGGCTCCGCTTGTCACTGGTCGCCAGGATCGATCCGGCATAGTTGATCGTGGCTGAAAACAGGACAGCCTCCCCGGTGTCGATCCCTAGGTGTGTGTCCGGGAATCG
>PLDW01000517.1 GCA_003136315.1 Gemmataceae bacterium
CTCCTGCCGAGCCGTACCACCCTCACGCTCGGCAGGAGCCTCGCCCTCCCGTTAGACCGATGCTTGCTCCTGGAATGTGACAGCATCTGCTGGTTCCTGTATTAGGGAAGGGGGTTGGGGGGTTAGGTTCTCGCTGCTCCTTAGCCCCGGAAGGGGCGTTGGTTCTGAGCCCAGAACGGAAGCCCTGGGCACACCTTCATTCAACCCGGGTCCGGTTCGTCAGCTCGCGGACGGGGGAGCGGGCTGAACACTGCGAGCGTTCACTACCTCGTGCGGCCCCGTTGAACCGTTCGGTGAGGGGCGGGATCGACTGGATGGCTGAATCGCGGAGTTCGAGGCGACCCCCGGATCAGGCCGGGTCCGGGTGAACCCTGGCAGATACGTCACTCGTCGGCGGTGAAGCCAGCGCGCTGCCGCCAGAGCGGACAGAACCAGTGCCAGTGTCGCCACGCCGGGTTCGGCTGCGGCAGCCACCTGTCCGGCCGGTTGCGGCAACACAATCGCTGCCACCGCTGCGGCACCTCCCAACAGCGCGACCACCGGTCCGGCCACCGCGCTGGGAAGGCGGGTCACGACCAGACCGACGATGAGCACCGCGACAGAACAGATAACGATCAGCCCCACGCGCGAGATGTGGTACACCCGAACAGGAGCGGAGCCGGTCACCCGGAAGACGGCCGCTCCGTCAAGCCCGGCCTCGTCGCCACGCTCGTTCCCAGTGATGAACCACCGTTCCAGTTCATCGGTTGATACTCCCAGTGGAACGAACAATCCGGACCGGACTGTCCATCGCTGGTCCACCGGGCCTCCGCCGCTGACCAGTGGGATGTCCCTGGCAGGTACCGTGACCTGCCACCGGACTGGACCGTCGAAGGCCACCCGTGGGCGGGGTGGGGTCAGTATCGCGCCTGACCCGGCTCGGCCCGGAGCCAGATGGTATCGGATTTCCACGACCGCGGTTCGGCCCGGTCTGGCGGCCGGGAGCGTGATGCGGATTGCCCGTCCACCCGCCGGAACTGGGTCAGTCTTGCGACCATCGATCCACACCTCCATGTCGGTCCCGAGGACTCCGTCCGGGAGGTCCACCTCGACCCCGTCGGCGAGCCAACGGGTGAACAGGAAACGGGTTCGGAAAGTCGCCGAATCGTCACCCTCAACCCAGACCTGAACGAGTCCGCGGTCGACCCATCCCGTGACGGTGGCCGGGTCAACATTGTCTGTCAGAGTGAGGACCAGCGGAAGCTCTGACCCGGATCCGGCCAGGGTGAGGCTGGGGAGGGACACCCGGCCGGGGGTCGGTTCGGGCGGGAGCTCCCGCCAGGTTCCCGTATCAGCGCGGATCGATCGGCCAACGGTCGCGCTGGACCACACCATCACGACAGACTCGGTCCGGGTCGCGAAGGTTGGCCAGAGTAGACCAATTGGGACTGTCCAGGGCGCAGTCGCGTCTCCGGGGTGGGTCGGGAGGGGAAGGACATACGTTAAGGAGAGGTTCATTTCCTTCAGATCTGGAGCCGGTGCCGTTGTCCACTCGCCCGGGCCGCGGTGACTCAGCGGCGGAAGTTCCCGTGGACCCACAGGCCCGAGGAAGCGGACCGGCTTTGAGAATCCCTCCGGAGCCCGCAGCCGGACCCGCTCGGTGACCACCACTTGCCCGTCAGAGACGACCACTTCGGCCCGGACGTCGGCAGTCAGTTCGGGGTGGAATGGGGACCACTCCAGGTCAACCCGTGCGAGCCCGTTCTCGAACTTCCCCACCACCGTGGTGACAGGCCGGGGCGGTTTCCCATCTGGCCCAGGGGATGGGGCCAGAGACTGGCCCCATCCGGCTGGTTGATCCCCGTCCCACCCTCGCCCCACCCCCCGAACCTCCAATCCCTCCGGGACTGACACGGTGAGAGTGGTGTCCCGTTCTCCGGCCCCCGGGAACCGGGGCAGCAGCACAGCCGCCTCCCGCGCACCGGCAGGCACCGGGGCGAGAGCGGTCAGGACCAAGACAAACGGTTGCCGATGCCCGGCCGCGAGACGGACGAGCAGCCCCTGCCGCTGGCCCTCGGCCTTCACCAGTTGAACCCCGTCGACTACCTCCGGTGGAGACACAACGGCCCCCCGCCAGTCGGCTGGGAGTTCGATCAAAACTGTGTCCACCTCGCGACGAATCGGAAGTACCCGGATGTCGGCCCGAACCTGCCACCCACTCTCGGTCATGAGCATCCTGTAGGCGGGCTGAATCTGGACCGCTCCGGTGAGTGGCGATGCCTCGACATCCAACAGCGTCCCGGGCAGTACCGAGTCTCCGGTCGGTCCGGTGGCGAACCGGAACAGGGCAACGGTTTCGTCCACAGGGGGAGTGAGGGGGGCGTCCTGGCGGACGTCTGGGCTGTGCCGGAAGGTCAGTCGGGTATTCACAGCCGCAGTAATCCGGATCGTCCCGGTCTGTCGTGAGACGCCGAGGGCAGCGAACGGCCCAAGAGAGAAGGGGCCTTTGTGCTTGGGGTTGCCGACTTTCGGTCGCGTGCTGCGGACGACTGCCGTTACCGCCCAGTCCGCCGCCGAACTGCCAACCGGGAAGTCGATCTTCCAGACCGGTTTGTTCGCGTCAGGCGGCTTGGTGATTGTGGGAAGGTCGGCAGTGACACTCTCCGAACCCGATTCCCGAGCGGCCGGGGTGGCGCGATCAAAGCTCAGGACAGCGTCCGCAGGTGCAACGATCCGCCACCCTCGCGCTGTGCCGCGGGGCAGAACCTTCGCAGTCGTCTCGACGAACCCCTCTGCCAACTGACAACGGATTTCCCAGTCGGCGGACAGGGCCGGATCGGTCGGGACAGCGGCGGGCGGATCCCAGGTGACCTCGACCGATTCGACCGGTCCAAGAGGGTATTCCTCCGCGCCAGGTTTCGGGGCCAGTTGCTTCACGTCCATGCCGGGAATCCGGCGGGTTTCGGGTGGTTTGCCTGGCTGCGTTGGATCCAGAATGCGAGTGGAAAGAGTCACCCGGGACACCCCCGGTGGCAAATTGAGAGTCAGAGTCGTGATCGCAGCGCGGGGGAGTCCGAATTCAAACCCGATCTCGGTCTTTGTCCCACGGCCAACGACACCGGCCTCAAGGGAAACCGTGAGGGCATGTTCCCCTGGCGTCTCGACGAGTACGGCGAACCCATCCTCGCCGCTGTCGAGGGCGGGAAGCGTGTTCCCATCCAGTTTCGCTGCCACCAGGAAAGCTCGTTTCAACCCGATGGTGATCGCAGAGTTCGGGGCGGTGGTCCGGAACGAGTAAGTGGCCGTGAGGGCAGCGACGAGCGCTTCGCCTCGTTTTTCGACCCGTCCCCGAATGGCGCACCCACTGGGTGCAGACGCCTTCCGGGTAGCGAGTTGCTTTTTCAACTGATCCACTTGATCGAGCAACTTCTGGAGTTCCTGCTGCGAGATCCACACCCGGTCTGCATCCCGCGCGGGGCCGTTTGGCCCCGTCCAGAGGAACGTCCCATCCGGCAACGGGAGACCGACCGTTGGGGAGGGCTTGGGGGGATCTTTCTCAAGAGCCGGGGGGGGTGGAGCAGGCTTCGAGGAGTCGGTCGCCTTCTTACCCGGCTCGGGGGGCTGGGCTGTCAACGTGACCGCTGCGACCAACAGAACCGCCTGGGCAACCGCGAATCGAGCGGCGGATCGGCGGGTGCTGGCCGGCATGGGGAGGCCTCGGACCGGACGTGGCGAAAAGAGAAAGGTCACAAACACAAAGACGACCGCACCCGCTCAGTATACCCAACCTCCTCAGTCGTTCCGACCCCACGGGTCGGATTCCGGGCGACTTACCCACCGCACGGCCGGCAAGACCGGTGCAGCCTGACCTGAAATCACAGCGGGAGTGCGGCCATTCCCGTACGGCCGACGAGGATCTCTCGCTGGCGGCCCGACGTCGCATCTCGAAATTCCACATCCAGTTCTGGTTGACCACTGGCGACTCACTCGGTTAGACTCGGGGAATAGGGCAGGCGGCGGGAGAAACTCGACCAGCGTGATCGGGTGCCACGGGCGGCTAGTCCGCCCGTGCGACGCTTTCACGGGCGGACTAGCCGCCCGTGGCACCCACAGTCGTGGTCGGTCATTTCCGGCCGGCTCCCTGGAGTCTGCGAGGATGCGAAATGAGTTTCGGCGATGGAGCGGTGCTCGACGACTTGACCGCCCGGGGGCGGGATTGGCCCAGTGTCCGCCAGTATAACGTGTTCCTGGCCAACAGGATGGGCGCTCTGCTGGATCTGGTCCGGCGCTTCGAGACCACGGATGTGAAGCTCGTGGCCCTCACCGTAGTGGAGACTGCGGACTGCGCGATTATCCGATTGGTCCCTAGCAACCCCGAGCGGGCGTATGAGATCCTCAAACACGCCAAGCTGCCGTTCACGGAGAGCGACTTGCTGGTTGTGAAACTGCCGGACAACGACCAGCCACTGCTCTCGATCTGTAAAGCTCTGCTCGCAGCGGAGATCAATATTCACTACGCCTACCCGCTGATGATCGGGATCGGGCCACTCGGGCACACGGCATTGGCAATGCATGTCGAGGACCACGAGACGGCAGTGAATACCCTGACCACACAAGGGTTCACGATCTTCACCGAGGACGATCTGAACGGATGAATCACGAGCGATGCGGCTCTGCCACGAGGATGAGGATTCACTGAAACCGCACCGCACGACGCTGATCGGATTCTGGTCTGGCTCAACGGGAAGTAACAACTGGCGAAGCGGCAACGTCAGTCGCCGGGTACGAATCAACTCACCCGGCGACTGACGTTGCCGCTTCTCCCATTACAATGTTACCCCTCGCACCCACTCATTGAACGGTGCCCGGATTCTTGTGGGTCACTTGGGGCCGCCCCGACTCATTTCGTCTTGAAGATTGCCTTCGGGATCATCCCATGCACTCCCTTGGTCCCATCCACGACCTGGGTGATCCGGAAATCCACCCCCACACTTGCCAGCATGTAGGCATCCTCCCGGTTCAGTTTCTTCTGAGTGGTCAGAAAGTCGATGGCCTCTCGGGTCGCCAGCTTTGCCGCCTCGGTCAGATCCTTGTCCAGCCCCATCACGATGTAGTGGGTCGGCGTCTCGGCCCGTGGCCACTTGAGCGGAAGGTCTTTCCGGACGATGAACTCCAGCGTGCCGGTCAGCGACGTCTCCAGCCCGGTGATGCAGACCTCCCCATCTCCCTGGGCCGCGTGCCCATCTCCGACCGCGAATAACGCTCCGCGAACGTGGACAGGAATGAACAGGGAGGTCCCGGCGACCAGTTCCTTGTTATCCAGGTTCCCGGCGTGGACTCCAGGCGGAGCGCTGCTGACCCGCCCGAGTTCTGGCGGTGGGGCCACTCCCATGCTCCCGAAAAATGGCCTGAGCGGGATTTCCACTCCATCGGCGAACTTCCCCACCATCTGCTTCTGGTCGAGTGAGATGATCTTCGTCTTCGCCCGTGGGAAGTCCTCGGGGATGAACCCACCGCGCGGGCTGAAGGCGGTGTAGGCGTAAGGGAGGGCCAGCCCGACGGCCTTGATTCGGACCTCAAGCGTGTCACCCGGCTCCGCGCCCTCGACGAAGATCGGCCCGGTCAGGATGTGTCCGCCAGGCCCCTTGTCGGTGACTTCCTTGAAGATGTCCCGCAGCGACTGCTCGATCTGGTCGCGTGGAACGAACACCCGCTCCAGTGCGGTCGGGCTGCTGGTGATGAGGGTCTGGACCTCGACCGTGTCACCGGATTGAATTCGCAGGACGGGTTTGGCGGCGGCGTCGTAATACCCCCACGCCACGGTCTTGGGGGTAGGTTTGAGCTGATGCGTTTTGGGCGCAGGTTGATTGGGTGGTTGGCCGTACCCATCCTGTGCGGGCAGGGCGGTGAATACCACCGCGAGCAAGAGCAGAATCGCTGCCAGGCGATGCGGGGCGGGGTGCGAACGTGGCACGGCAAATCCTCAGTTGTGGGACCGCCCCGATGCTATCCGAGACAGCGCGGCTCGTCCACAATATGACACTCCAATGACCGCGACGTGACAATGAGGCCTCTCACCCCGGAGGAGGAGTTGATTCGGGAATTCTTCTCCTGCGAAGATACGCCCTCACTCGCCAGATGACGACCGCGACAATAATGACTCCCAATATGATCCACGTCCCATAGCCAAACTGAGTCTTCAGCGCCTCCCACGTGTGCCCGGCCGTCTGCCCGATGATCGCGATGACGATCACCCAGCACAGTGCCCCCGCTGCGTTTGCTGTCAGGAACCGGGGCCACTGCATTCCGGCAGCTCCCGCCGCTGGTCCGGCAATCACCCGCAATCCCGTGATGAACCGGGCAACGAGCACAGTCAGCGCACCGTATTTCTCGAAATACCGCTCCGCGATCTGCATCCGAGCGGGAGTCAAGAAGAGGAACCCTCTCCCAGAGGCGAGCCGAGGACGCGCAACCCGGCGGCCCAGCCAGAACCCGAGGTTGTCCCCAATCACGGCTGCGAGGAATGCGACCAGCACAACCGCCCACAAATCCAGGTGTTGCCCGCCGTCGGAGCTGGACATGTAGCCCGCAGCGAGGAGTGCGGTCTCCCCGGGAAGCGGGATGCCCATATTCTCCAGCATGATGAGCAAACCAAGAATCCAGTATCCGTGGGTCTGCACCAGCGAGGCAACGTCCGGCATTGGTCCCTCCCAGAGATGGTTGCTTGTTCAGGGGAAATGCCGTGCCAAAGCGGGGCTGAACCTTCCGCAACTTGTAATACGAATATAACAATCTTATAAACTACAATCCTTTACGAGGTTATGTCAAATCGCTCATCCTTTCCACCGCCGGGCACCAGACCAGTGCTCCGCGCTTTGGTCCACAATCGCGGCAAAACCAGCCAGTCGGTGATTTCGGTCGGCGATGGCGGTCAAACCCCCGACCGCACCCAGGACAGGTTGCCTGCCAGCTTCCGGCAGGCATTCGGACTTCGTCTCCGTAACACCGGTCGGGCCTGGCCCCGATCTCGCGACACTTCGCCCGCCATACCCGATCGTGACCGTGAGCAGCGCCAACCAGGGCGTGCGCGATCTCGTGCAGGATCGTGTCCCGCACCTCGTCGTCGGGGTTCCGTTCGACGAAGTGGGCGGAGAGTTCGATCCGTCCGGGCGTCCTTCCGTAGGGGGAGAAGCAGACCCCCGCCCGACGGACATTCGTGTTGAGCCCGAACTCCCACCCACTCAGCCCATGCGTTGCCATCAACTCCCGGGCCAATTCACGCACCCGGGCCGCCCGTTCGGTCAGACGGAACCGACTTCCACTCGCTGCCACGGGTCACCCCTGCCCACTCGGGGTGGTCAGCGACTTCAACTCGACCCCTCCCCGTCGGACCGCTGCCGCCCGCGCCAGAACCGCCCAGCGGGGGCTTGGAGGGCCGATCCGCTCCCGCACCTGCGCAACCACCTCGTCCAGCGTTCCAGCACGATTCCACAGCCCAGCGAACTCCTCCGCCGAGATCTGGTCCACCCGCATCTCCATCCGAGACTCCCTGTTGCAGATCCCGCCCCGGTCGGCATGCACCCACCGGGACTTCCGTCGCCGAGACTCAGTCTACCCGATCGGGTCCGGATGCTCATCCCCCGGATCACGGTCCGGGCGGGTTTCGGGGTCTGGTGGCGCGATTTGCTCCGTGCGGGAGGCCGTTGCCCGGTCGGGAGGAGGTCGGGTTGTGCTGGCTGGGGTAACAAGATGTGCCGCGGTCACACTCCCAGAGGGTAGCCACTCATTCGTCGGGGAGGCGGGCAACCGCCTCCTCAAGGAGTTGGGCGGCAAGTTGCATCGGGCTGATGCGCCGTCCGGACGTACTCGCCTGCGCGGCCAACCGGGCCAATTTGGTCTCGGTCGCCTCGCTCATCGGAATCTTTGGGGCAGCAACCCAGGTTGCGACCGTTGGCCGACCAGGTCGCCGCCCCTGACCCGGAACGAGCCGGGTCTGGAGGTCGGCGACAATCTCAGCTAACCGCGCGGCACCGAATGCCCCGCCACCGACGTCGGGCACCTGCCCGACGATCTCGGCCCCGAGCAACTCCGCCAATTTCTTCACGTTCTTCGCCACTGCAGCACTACTCCGTAAGCGGAAACTGGATCTCCAGGTAATCTCGATCAATCACAAACCCAATCGCTCCTTGACCTGTTTCTTTGCCCATACGAACTAAAAATTCTCGCAAAATCTCGGCATTTTGCTCAATTAATTCTTCATTCGTGTAACACTCGATCACGACGGGCTCATCGTACACCAACACCCCGCCGCGAGAATCGTCCCGCCAAACCCCGCGGGCCTGGGGGAAGGCAGTGGCCCCACCGAATCCTGTGCCGAGGACACCCAATGCCTCATCGACCCATCGAGATTGATCGATTTGAACACCGAATCGATTCTTGCTTGGCACAAACAACACAAGGAGCGTAGAACGAGACTTGTTCGCCCGGAGCAATTCACTGAGGTGGGTCATGATATCTCCAAAAGATACAATGCATACCCACGCCTCACGAATGTCGTACGGCCTCGCTACCACTGGATTTCGCATCCGGTTGGGCCGGACAAACAATCCGTGGACGCGGTTGGAACCCCGGACACCTGTTGTCTCGGAAAGCTCCCCAGGAGGAGTTTCGGACTTTTTGGGCAAAAAGTCAAGTCCGATTATCTGTGGCCGTCTTTCAACAGCGATTTCGCGCTGCTATCGCGGCGGTCGTCGAGCCAGGCCACATCGCTTGGATCGTCCGAGAAACGTTTCACCCCGACCTCCTTGATGGCTGTGTCGGAGACCACCCGTAGCGGCGTGTACCGCGGGTGATGGCTCTCCTTGTAGGGGTCGTTGCGGGCTGCGTTGTAGCAACAGATCATCGCCCACCGCGGATGCTCCGAGCGGTTCTGGTCCGACCGGTGCAGAAGGTTGCAGTCAAAGAATAGCGCGTCCCCCGGAGCCATTTCGACGTGCACGAGCGGAAAGTGATCAGGTCGCTTGAGGATCTCGTCGACGCGCTCCCGGTCGGCTCCGGCCTGCTCCCCTGTCAGGACGTGGTTGACCCGCCCGCAATGGTGCGAACCCCGGATCACCTGGAGGCAACCATTCTCCCGGGTACACGGATCCACCGCGATGAACACGCTCGTTAGCAGCGGCTGGAGCAGTCCGTTCTGATACCAGTACCCGTAGTCCTGGTGCCACGCCCATGCTCCACCGACCCGGGCGTCCTTGAGGATCATTTTCGAGTGGTAGTGGTACACTTCCCCGCCAAGCAGCTTTTCGCAACTTCGAACCACCCGCTCGGACCGGGCGAACATTCCGTAAATGCCATCTCCGGGGTGGTTCCACAGGGACAGCCGCACGACGCCACCTTCGCCGTCCGCCCGGCCAAATGACCGCCGATCAATCTCGTGGTCTTCGCGGGCGGACCGGCGCAGCAAGTCGATTTCGTCCGGAGCAAACAGCCCCTTCGCAAGGGTGTATCCCGCGTCGTGGTACAGGCGGACATCGTCGTCCGAGAGAATGCGTTGCGGCATGGTGGTGACCCGGAGAGGAAGGTGGTGGTGATTCGCACCCGGATGCCGGATACCATAGCCAATATCCGGCCCTCCCCCAACCCGCCATTGCACCCACCCCCATGCGCCGAACCGCTGCCTCATTCGCGTGCGCTCTGCTCCTCGGCCCCCCAGCCGGGGGACTTGCCGCCGACCCACCTGCCGCTCCGAAAGCTGCGGACCGGCCGCTCCCGCCAACTGCCGCTGCCAAGGCGATGACTGTTCCGGAAGGGTTCCACGTCTCCCTCTTTGCTGGGGAGCCGGACCTCGTCCAGCCGATCGCCATGACCTTCGACACCCGCGGCCGGCTTTGGGTGGTGGAGTGTCTGAGCTACCCGAACTGGCGGCAGGACGGCACAGGGAAGGATCGGGTCATCATTCTGGAGGACACCGACGGGGATGGCCGCTTCGACAAGAAGACCGTCTTCCTCGATAACGGCGTGAATCTGTCCGGGATCGAGGTCGGGTTCGGAGGGGTATGGCTATGCTCATCTCCGAATCTGCTGTTTGTCCCCGACCGGAATGGAGACGACAAGCCGGACGGCCCCCCGGAAGTTGAACTGGATGGGTGGAACATCAAGGACACCAAGCACAACGTCTTCAATGCCCTGGCCTGGGGGCCGGATGGGTGGCTGTACGGGTGCAACGGCATCCAGGCGAAGGCCCGGGTCGGTCGGCCCGGGACTCCAGACAGGGATCGAGTTGCCCTCGACTGCGGGGTCTGGCGCTATCACCCAACCCGGAAAGTGTTCGAGTTATACGCCTCCGGCACCACCAACCCGTGGGGGCTCGACTGGGACGAGTACGGGCAGTTATTCATCACCAATTGCGTGATCCATCACCTCTGGCATGTCGTTCCCGGAGCGCACTTCGAGCGGATGTACGGCGAGGATCTGAACCCGTACACGTATGGCCTGATGCGGAGCTGTGCAGACCACCTCCACTGGGGTGGCGGGAGTTGGACGACTTCCCGGACGACAGGGGTTGGGGGGAAACCGGAGCACAGCGAGGCCGGCGGCGGGCACGCCCACAGTGGATGCTCGATCTACCTCGGGGATAACTTTCCCCGGGAGTATCGCAACGATGCGTTCATGTGCAACATCCACGGCAACCGGCTCAACCGCGATCGGCTCGAACGGATTCCGACCGGGTATGTCGGCAAACACTCCCCGGACTTCCTCTTTGCCAACGACGCCTGGTTCCGCGGCCTGACCCTGAAATACGGACCAGACGGCGGGTTGTACGTGGCGGACTGGAGCGACACCGGGGAGTGTCACAACTATGACAGGGTCGATGCCTCCAACGGCCGGGTGTTCAAAGTCGTTTATGGCGCACCGAAACAGTGGGCAGGAGATATCGCCAAACTCTCGGATTCAGAACTGCTCAAACTCCAGATTCACTCGAACGACTGGCACGTCCGGCAGGCCCGGCGCGTTCTCCAGGAACGTGCGGCGGCCGGGACGCTGGGAAAAGACACGGTCGAGGCCGCCCGAACGCACCTGAAGGCCACCGACGATGTCACCTGGAAACTCCGGGCGCTGTGGGCTTTGCATGCTGTTGGTGGGCTCACCCCGGCTGACCTGGCTGACCTCCTCAAGCACGAGGATGACAACGTGCGGGCGTGGGCGGTGATGCTGGCGGCAGAGCCTCCGGCCCCTGCCCCGGAGGTGGTCGACATGCTCGTGAAGGCGACCGAGGCGGAGGAGTCGCAATTTGTTCTGCTGTTCGTCACCGGGGCAGTTCAGCGCCTGCCTGCAGCGGGTGCGCGGAAACTCGGAGGGGTGCTGGTCCGCCGCATACTCGATTCGGACGACACGAACCTCGCCCTTGCCACCTGGTATGCTGTGCAGAAGCTACTCGCCAGCACCGATCGCGCATCCGATTGGACAGAACTGCTCGAACACACCCGCCACCCGCTCATCAGCCGGAATATCGCCCGATATCTGGTCGCCACCGCTCCTGCCGGGCAGCGGGACGGCCGACTCAAGTTCCTGGTCGAATATCTGACGGCTGCCCAACTCGGGGGGGCACAACTTCCCGTTGTGGTCGGGATGCAGGACGCTCTTGCCGGCCTCCGGGAATGCCAGGAACCTGCCGGTTGGAATGACCTCTACCCGAGCCTGGCCGGCAGCGACATTCCAGAACTCCGCACCCGTGCGGAATCGCTTGCGGTGGTGTTTGGCAACCGGCAGGCCGTGGCCAGCTTGAAGGCCCGAATGGCGGATGCATCCGCCGACCCTGTGGCCCGGACTGCTGCCATCGAACTGCTCGCCCGCCGCAAGATCGATGGGCTCTCCGCCACCCTCCACGCGTTGCTCACGGACGCTGCGGTCCGTGGCGCTGCGGTTCGGGCGCTCGCTGCGTTTCCGGACGACACCACACCAGCCCGAATCCTGGCAGCGTATCCGAAGTTCACCACAACCGAGAAAACGGACGCGGTGCAGACCCTCGCCTCCAGGCCGAAGTGGGCGGGGCACCTTCTTGACGCGGTCGAGAAGGGGATCATCCCCCGTGCCGAGGTGCCGCTGGTCGCAGCCCGGCAGATTCTTGCCCTGAACGACAAGGGACTCGCTAACCGATTGGAAAAGACGTGGGGGAAGATCCAGCCAGCCTCGAAGGAGCGGGTAGCGCTCACCAAGAAATGGAAAGCCGTGCTGACGGCCGAGGTGATCAAGAATGCGGACCGGGGACACGGGCGGAACCTATTCGTCAAGCATTGCGCGGCCTGCCACAAACTGTTCGGGGAGGGCGGGGAAGTAGGCCCCGACCTGACCGGCTCCCAGCGCGGGAACCTCGACTATGTACTGGAAAACGTCCTCGACCCGAACGCGGTTGTTCCCAAGGAGTATCAGGTCACGAACTTCGTCCTCGCTGACGGTCGGCTGGTGTCGGGGATCGTTCTGCGCGAGACGCCGGACGGGGTGTCGGTCCGGACCGCTAACGAGATGGTGGTCGTGCCGCGGGGTGAGATCGAGAGCCGGAAATCGACGACCCAGTCGATCATGCCCGAAGGGCTCCTCGATCAACTCAAGCCGGATGAGGTTCGTGATCTCGTCGGGTATCTTGGCAGTCCCGAGCAAGTGCCAAAGAAGGAATAGTCTAAACAGGGCCAGATCACTGCCTTCACATGGCTGGGTGTTCAGGGCGAAAAGTGGGAAGTTCTCAGCCCAGAGCGCCGCCTTGCCCAGGGTTCTGATCCAGGAACCTATAGAGGCTGGCACATCTACGGAATGACAATCTGACGTACATACGGGAGGGCGAGGCTCCTGCCGAGCATCACCTTCACGCTCGGCAGGAGGCTCGCCCTCCCGTTAGACCGATCTTGCTCTTGGAATCGGACAACCTCAGCGTGTTCCTGTCTGAGGGCAACGCCTTGGGCTTGCCTGGGATCTCTCTTTAAACTTTAAACTTTAAACTTTTATTGTCCTCGGAACGCTTTGGATCCTCGGGCGGGGGGGTCGAAGTCGATTGCCTTCACAAACCGACAGGCATCGGCCGCCCCGTATTCCCGGTCCATCCCGGGGTCGTGCCAGTCGACCGCCAGTGGGCCGTCGTAGCCGATCTCGTTCAGTGCCCGAACGATTCCCGGCCAGTCGATCCCGCCGTGCCCAGGGGATCGGAACTGCCAGCCGGCTCGGGGGTCGCCGCTGGGCCAGTAACCGGCGAGCACACCGGCTCGGCCATTCAGGGTCAGTTGTGCATCCTTGACGTGGACATGATAGATGCGGTTCGGGAATCGACGGAGGAATTCGACCGGGTCGACTCCCTGCCAGTGTAGGTGGCTTGGGTCAAACGTGAATCCGAACTCCTCCCGACCCCCAAGGGCATCGAGCACCAGTTCCGCCGAGTACAGGTCGAACGCGAGTTGTCCCGGGTGAACCTCACACGCAAACCGCACCCCGCACTCGCCCGCTGCATCAAGGATCGGATGCCACTGGGCGGCGAACCGCTTCAAGGCGGTGTCGATGACGTCCGGCTTCGGCGCAGGATAGCCAGCCACATACCCCCAAAGGGGTGACCCGGTGAATCCACTCACCACTCCGGCCCCGAGCCGTTCGGCCAGCCGGAATGTGGCGGTCATCTCCTCGGCCGCCCGTTGCCCCACCCCGGCCGGGTCACCATCACCCCAGACGTAATCTGGGAGGAGTCCCTGGTGCCGGTGGTCGATCACATCCGACACCGCCTGCCCGACTTTGTGGTTGGCGATCACGGGGATCTGGAGATCGCTCCGGGCAAGCAGGTCGAGCCGGGCGGGGCAGTAGCCCTCGTCGCTGAGTCCCCGCTGGACCTCCAGATGGTCGCCCCAGCAGCACAATTCAAAACCGTGATAGCCCCACGCCGCGGCCTTCGACACCAGGGCGTCGAGTGATAGATCCGCCCACGGACCGCTGAAGAGCAACACCGGACGAGGCATGGGTCCATCCAGGAGGCAGGGAGAGGCGTTTTACAGGTTTCCAATCCCCGTGCTGCGTCGCGGAGTGCTATCGTGTTTGGATCACGGAGGTGTGAAGACCGCAGGAGAGAATCCCTCCCCCGGCGGGAGAGGTGAGTGAAACCAACCTCCGCCCCCCTTCCCTCTTAAGGAAGGGGGTT
Organism: Gemmataceae bacterium; assembly: GCA_003136315.1. Lineage (GTDB taxonomy): Bacteria > Planctomycetota > Planctomycetia > Gemmatales > Gemmataceae > Urbifossiella. The sequence goes on from PLDW01000517.1 coordinate 14,150, forward strand.
GGGGGGTTAGGCGGGGGGCAGGAGCTAAT
>PLDW01000522.1 GCA_003136315.1 Gemmataceae bacterium
GTCCATGACGGGTGGTATTCCTCTATCTGCCGTTCGCCTTATCAACAGCGCCGAACCAGACACGCTGCGTGGCCAAGCACCTGGGGGCCATCCTTCAAGAGCGAGAGCGTTGGCACGTACCCCAGCGCCACCCGTCGGTTGAGCAATTCGTCCGGGGTCGGCTTGTGGGTCCAGACGGCGACCGCCGTCAGTTCGCCGAATCACGTGATCCCAAACACCAACCACCGGGTGTCGGGTAGCGGCAAGAACAGGTCGAAGCCGTATTCGTCCTGCTGCACCAGATCAAACCCGGAGATCGGGATGCCAGCACCCGGTGCCCAGCGGAGTATCGCTTCGAGGTTCCGCACCCCCATCACCTGAGCGGCCAGCTCGGGTTCGGTCGTTGCCAGGTCGGCCAGTTGTTCGGAGTATGGGGTCATGTTGGGCGCTCCACGACGGGATTTCGCAGGGTGCCGATCCGCTCGATCGTCAGTTCCACCAGATCGCCGGGCTTGAGCCAGCCGCCGACAACTTCCGGGGTCAGTTCCAGTATACACCCGGTCCCGACGGTGCCGGAGCCGATCACGTCACCAGGAACGAGTTCGGTGTTGCGGCTGGCGTGGGCCAGGATCTGTGGCCACGTCCAATACATTTTACCCGCATTCCCGCGGGAATACTCGGTCCCATTCACCCGGGCGGTCATTTCGAGGTGTAACTGGCCATCCCGGTAAGTGTCGCGCAGGTCGAGGAACGGGATCAGTCGAGGGCCGAGGGAAGTGGCGAAATCCTTGCTCTTGCTCGGCCCGAGTCCGACGGCCATCTCGATTCGTTGGAGGTCGCGAGCGCTCCAGTCGTTCATCACCGTGAATCCTGCCACGCAGTCCATCGCTGTATCGTCGGCCGGGAGGTCGCGGGCAGCGGTGCCAATGATGCAAGCCAATTCCAACTCGTAGTCGAGCGAGGAACTTCCCACGGGAGCCCAGACCGGGTCACCGTCACCGATGATTGCAACCGGGTTCGAGAAGTAAAACACCGGCACCTGATACCACTGGGGAACCATCTCCAGGCCGCGGTGAGCCCGGCACGTCCGGACGTGCTGCTCGAAAGCGTAAAAGTCCCGCAGGCTGGCAACCGGGAATGGTGCAGGCATCGGCAAGCCTCAACGACCTCGGCGACACGACGGCAAATCCACGGCGGCAGTGATGGAGACGATGACGCAAAGACGGGACGTACGGACTGCCCCGACTCCTCCGCCGTCGGGGTGATTGCACTCGCCAGCCAGTGGTGGAGTTGCGCTCAACCACCGGCTAAGGACCATCGCATCAATGAGTGTCAGGTTTATTGTTATCATCAATTCACCCCCCCTGTCCCCCCTTGTACACCCCTTCGAAAGGGGGGGAGAAGACCTGCCATTGCTCGACTCGGTTCAGGATCGGGGGCAAGTTCATCCGTTCTACCCCTCTCCTTCTGTCTACCCCCCTGTCGAAGCACTGCCCTTTCATAGTGAACACCGAACAACCAATACCCCAGCCTCAAAGGCTGGCAGTTGTTAGCCCAGGGCATCGCCCTGGGTGTGCGGGCAATACTCACCGGCTGGCTCCCCGCACGATGACGGCCACGAACTTCGAGGTGGGGGTGTGGCTACCATCGGCCGTGCTGTCGATCGGAACCAGGACGTTTGTCTCCGGGAAGTAGGTCGCACAGCAACCAGTCGGGATGTCGTATTCAACCACGATGAACTGTCTCGCCACTCGGGTTTCTCCGTGGAAGTGGCTCGTCAGATCGACAACGTCCCCTGCCTTCAGCCCCGACGCCCGGATGTCGGCTTCGTTCATCAGCACCACCCGCCGCTCGTTCTTGATCCCCCGGTAGCGATCATCCAACCCGTACACGGTGGTGTTGAACTGGTCGTGCGTTCGGATCGTCATCATCACGAGTTGCCCCGGCCCGACACTCAGATCCGGGAGCGGGTGGACAGTGAACCGGGCTTTGCCAACCGTTGTCGGGAATGCCCCCTCGCGGGGCTTGTTGGGCAGGTAGAACCCACCCGGCTTGCGGACACGCTCGTTGTAGCCATCGAATCCAGGGATCACCCGGGCGATCCGGTCTCGAATGCGGTCGTAGTCGGTCGCCAGGTCGGCCCACGGAACGGTTGACCGCGCACCCAGGGTCGCTGCCGCGAGCCGGGCCACGATCGCTGTTTCGCTCAGAAGATGCTTCGAGGCCGGGGCCAGGCTGCCCCGGGATGTCTGCACCACCCCCATCGAGTTCTCGGTGGTGACAAACTGCTCGACCCCGTTCTGCACATCCCGCTCGGTCCGCCCGAGGCACGGGAGTATCAGGGCCGCCTGCCCGGTCACCAGATGCGACCGGTTCAACTTGATTGAGATGTGCGCCGTCAGTCGGCAAGCCTTCAGCGCGGCGGCGGTGTAATCGGTGTCCGGGGTGGCGGAAAGGAAGTTCCCACCGAGGGCGAAGAACACCTTGGCCCGCCCCTCCCGCATGGCACGGATCGACGCCACAACATCGAACCCCTCATGACGAGGCGGATCGAAGCCGAACTCCTTGCCGAGGGCATCCAGGAACCAACTCGGGGGCCGCTCCCAGATCCCCATCGTGCGATCACCCTGGACGTTCGAGTGTCCCCGAACCGGGCACAACCCGGCCCCCGGCTTCCCGATACTGCCTCGCATCAGGATCAGATTCACCACATCCTGGATGGTCGCCACCGCGTGCTTGTGCTGGGTGAGCCCCATCGCCCAGCAGGCGATGATCCGGTCGTTCGCAGCCACTAAATCCGCAAGTCGCTCGATCTGCTCCCGGGGGATGCCGCTCTGGGCGACCACGCGATCCCAGTCGACGCCGGTGAGAGACGCTGCCAGGGCCTCGAACCCGTCGGTATGGTCGGCGATGAAGGCCCGGTCCAGGGCCGACCCGGGGGCCTGCTCCTCGCGGGCCAGCAGTGTTTTCATCACACCCTGGAGGAGTGCCTGATCGCCGCCGATACGGACCTGGAGATAGAGGTCGGTGAGGGGGGTGCCGAACCCGAGCATTCCCCGAATTTCCTGCGGGTTCTGGAATGCCAGCAAGCCCGCCTCCTGAAGCGGGTTGACGGCCACGATGGTCGCCCCGGCCCGCTTCGCTGCCTGGAGGGCGGTGAGCATCCGGGGGTGGTTGGTTCCAGGGTTCTGACCGAGGATCAGGATCAGCCCGGCCTTGGCGAAATCGTCGAGCTTGACCGTCCCCTTGCCAATTCCTGTAGTCGGAGTGAGGGCGACCCCGGACGATTCGTGGCACATGTTCGAGCAATCGGGCAAGTTATTCGTACCGAATTGGCGGACGAATAATTGATAAAGAAATGCGGCTTCGTTTGATGCGCGGCCCGATGTGTAGAAGACCGCCTCGTCTGGGGACGCGAGGGCGTTGAGTTCGTCAGCGATGAGCCGGAAGGCCTCGTCCCAACCGATAGGTTCGTAGTGTCGGCTTTCGGGCCGCAGGAGCATCGGCTCGGTCAGTCGGCCCTGCTGCCCGTGCCAGTAGTCGGATTCCCGGGCGAGATCATCGATACTGTGAGTGCGGAAGAACTCCGGGGTGAGCCGGCGGGTGTCGGCTTCCCAGGCGATGGCCTTGGCCCCGTTCTCGCAGAATTCGGTCACGGACCGGCTGGAATCCGGGTCGGGCCAGGCGCAACTTGGGCAGTCGACCCCACCCTTCTGGTTCAACATGGTCAGGGTGCGGGTGCCGCGGACAACCCCCGCCATCCCCCAGACGTGGCGCAGGGATGACACTACTGCGGCCTTCCCGGCGGCGACCGTCTTGGGTGCAGACACGCCGAGGCCCGTGAACGTTTCGGGGCAAAGGGCTTCGGGGGTAGGCGGGTCGACCGGAGGAAGCGGATCGGTGGGGGGTGCGGTCAGGTCGAGGTCCATATCGGTCTCCGATCACGATGTCAGGCAGGCGGCGGGAGAAAATCGACCAGGGGGATCGGGTGCCACGGGCGGCTGGTCCGCCCATGAAGGCGTTGCACGGGCGGACCAGCCGCCCGTGGCACCCCCCCTTGATCGTGGTAGGNNGCGAGGTCGACGGCCAAGCTCGAGGGCGCGCCGACCGCAGCAAAAACAGGGACAGCAGCCACCGCCGCTTTCTGGACGAGTTCAAATCCGGCCCGGCCGCTGACGAACAGGATGCGGTCGTGGAGGGGCAGGCGACCAGCAAGGAACTCGGCCCCGATCACCTTGTCGACGGCGTTGTGGCGGCCGAC
>PLDW01000427.1 GCA_003136315.1 Gemmataceae bacterium
TTAGCTTTTCCCCGGGCCGTTGCTTTTTTTGGGGCTGGCAGTGGTTCTGGATCGTATTCGAGAGCGGACTCCGGGATCTGGGCTGGCGAGTCCCCCGTGAGGCTCAAGACGTGCTCGACCGCAGCCTCGTCGGCCAGCCAGTTCGAGCCGTCCCATACCCTCGGCCAGAACTCCCGTTTGTGGTGCCGGCCGATCACGCGGAGCCAGTTGCCGAACTCGGTGTTGCTATCCAGCCGCCGTTGCTTGGGGAACACCTCGGGGGCGCTGGTCATCCCGTACCGGCCGAAACCTCGAACCAGCCATTGGCCAAACGTGAAGAGAAGCGGGCCACCGACCGGTTCATCGAACAGAGTGAGGAGGTGATACCCCCCGGTCCCGTTCGATTCGTACAGCAGTGGGCGAAACCCGAACCCGACCAGTTCGGCGTACAGGTCGAAAGTAAACTGGAGATTCTGCGCGGGGTCGGCCGTGTCTCCCTCGTGGGCGTCGATGTCGATCCCCAACCATCGCCCGGTGCTGTCGGTGCCGAGCGCGTGAAGGCCGATGACATCCGCGGTTACCGTCGCCCGAAAGTGTCGCGCAAGCAATTGGAGGCTCACATAGCCCGGTTGAGCACCATTGCTCGGCCGTGTCGTCCGCTTGGTTAGCCCGTCTTCCTTGTCCACGTAGGAGCCACCGCAGCGGTCGTTACGATTGACCATGCGGGCCATCGTCCACCCAGCCAGTTCCTCGGCCCGGGCGCGCCATGCAGTGCCCAGCGCTGGCGTCTTGCCCTGGGGGGAATTGGGGGTTATCATCTCGGTGTCTGGGGTTTGATGCTTACCGTCGATGTTCTTTCACGACCCTGTTCCGGCGGCAACCGGGCAGGGTTTTTCACGCCTCCACCACTTCTCGGGTCACTTTCCTTCGGCTGGGCTTCAGGGCAGCAGCGAACCTCTCAAGGTCGATCCGCCTGTAACGGCGGCCAACACCCTCAACCGCCACTGGCTTTGGGATCACGTCGGATGATCGCAAACGGAAGAATGCAGCCCGACTCAGACCAAGGAATTCCCAGGCCTGTTGGGTGGTGAGTAACAGCGGAACGGGTTGGGCGGCCTGTTCGCGAATCGCCTTTACGATGGCTTCGATGAAGGCTTTGAACGCTGGGCTTCCCGGGCTGGACGCCAGGCTAACAGCGGTCGAGACGTGAGCGATGACAGGATCAGGAGGAGACATGGGCCGCCTCCTGCCGATTTGATCGGATGTATCCTTGTGTAGTTAATCGTTCGCGGATAGATTCGAGTTTATCGGCGGGGAATAGGAAGAATCGGCCGACCTGAACGGCTTCTGGAATCAAGCCCTTCAGTCGGAGCCGTTCCAGCTTCGCGAAGTGAATGCCGAGTCGGTCGGCGGTGACCTGGCGAAACAGCAACTCCGGGTTCAAGGCTGGCCCCCCCCGCTAGGTTCAATGCCACATGGCACTAACCACAGTCTAATACGGGTGACCAACCGTCTCAACCTGATTGACTAAAGAAGAATGGGACGAATGGGACAGAGGTTTGGGACGAATGGGACAAACTATGGGACAGGGTCGGCGACGATGCGATACTCGGCCCCTTTGCCCTTGGCTGAGCCGCCCGGGTGGTAGATGTGATTGGGCAGATTCTTCTCCTCCAGGCCCTTCTTCACACGGCCGATGTATTTGCGGAAGAAAGTGGGGTGGGGGGCATTTCTTGCAAGAACTCCCTTTCCGCTTTTTTGAAAAGCCTGGATCAGGCATGCCACACAATCGCGTTCGCCGGGGCTCAACTCTACGGAGTTGGAATCTGTTGCTGGTCCCGACCCCAAAACCAGGAGACCCCCCTCCATGCGATAGGGGCACCCGGGGCCTTCCGGCGCCGTCTCCTCCTCTCCTTTAATGGCCCCCACTGCATTGACCAGCAATGGTTCATGATTCTCGGCACGCTCGACCCAACCAGCGTCCGCCCTGGCAAGTTCGACTCGCATTTTGTCAAGGATTGGGCCAGGGCGGAAGAAATCTACGAGGTACACGTCGGTGAAGACGCTCTTCGAGTGATGAAGAATGTTCTCGAACGTGCGGATGATACGAATTGCGACTCTGAAGCCGCTTTCATCGCCTCCCCGAAGCAAGGCCCGTTCCAGGGAGTCATATCCGGCAAGGGCGTTGAGGAGACTGTTCCGGATTTCTGCCAGATCGTCGGGGGTGTCAACAATCATGACAGCAACTCTGCACTTTAACTCAAAGCATAACATGAGCGAATCGGCTACGGCTTCGTATACTGTTGCCAATTCTGCTGGAGTTCCAGTAGATGCCAGCAGAGGAAGCGTCCGGCGAGCCTCCGCCAAAACCGCAAGTTGATGGCATCGCTGATCTTCCGGAATGGACTGGGCGCGTTCCAATGCGGTTCGCTCCTCCTTTGCCATCCCCACCCGCCAGTCAGGAGAAATGCATGTATAGCCAAGAGCTGCAAGGTCTGGGCGGGGACCATCGAAAGCAGCAATCCTCCCCGGCCACTGCCACAAGCGGACCGCTCTCGCATACTCCGACTTTGAGGACTTCCTCTCGTCTTTGCTCATGCCCACCCATAAGTGCCTCGCACCAGCCTCCACCCACTCTTTCCCCTCTGCCTGGCGAGTCCCCCGCAGACAGCCAACGCCCAGCCCGATCGTCTGGAGGGCTTGCCGGGCGTCCTCGTTGGGCAAGTCGGTGGAGGCTTCAAGTTCCTGTAGCCAGCCAGGCTTCGGTGGGGTTTTTGGCCCCGCCCAGATTTGCTCGATACCCGCAACCCACGCCAAATTCAGGGGAAACTCCGCTGTTCGCGGGTTGAGTGCGGAAATGAGTCGGGTAGCCTCAATACCGTCTACCTTGTCTCGAAGGTCGCCACCCTCGCCCCAGATCACTTTCCCGAGGTCGATTGCGAGTCGGAAGATTTTACGAAGGTCGAACGTGTATGACGACATGCCTTCACCTCAGAGTCCAGTACGGCCCCGCGGGTCGAGCAGGGGAGGTGTCAACCCGACCGACCTTCAAAACCTCCAACGCCTCATGGCTTCCGCTGTCTCGAACAGGTGAACTCTACCCCTTGGCCAGCCCACCGCGGCGTCCGCGCGATGAACGCGAAGAACGGCTGGACCCCGCCCGACCAATTCCCTCGGTTTAACCGGTCCAGGCGGTCAATCAGGCGGGTGGGGGTGTCGGCGACCGATGCGCGCGGCTTGAGTTGGTCCGCGACCTGGAAGCCCCGATGGGTCTTGGAAAGAGAGGAAGTTCCACACGAAGCGGATCGAGATGGTCAACCGGATGTTGATGAGCGATTCCCGGACCTTGGCAAAGGTGAAGAAATCGAAACTGCCGGACGTGCTGGCGCTGGTGAACGTGAACCCGCCGACCGCTGGCTCAGCCTGACCGCACGACTTAGGATATGGCCCAGGATAACTTCCCGAAGTGGGCACCTCCTGGCGGGGTTTCGGGCCGAGTTCGACCCGATATCGGGAAGTTATCCTGGGCCATATCCTTAGGAGAAGGAATCGGACTCAGCAACCTGTGGATCAACTCCCGGCGGCGGGGTATCATCGCGCTTTGTCTCCCCTCACAGACCCGGGATCTCCCGATGAACACCGACGACCCACACCCGACGACCAACCTCACCTCTCCCGGAGATCGGGCCGATCCCGTCACCACCCACATGTCTCGGGGCCTTCTCGCTCCCACCTTGCCAACGACCAGTCCCGGACGATCGACCACACACCGGGAGCGGTGCCAGCGTGCGACCCGAACCGCGCACCATAGGGCTGCCGCCTGATCCCGGTCCCGTCACTCGGATTTATGATGGAGCCGAATCCCCGACCGCCGCACCCGTGACGGGTACGGGGTCATCCGGCAAGGTGGGGCTGACCGGTCCCGGCGGGGGTCAAAGCGGTCACCCTGGACGGGCTCTGCCGGACATCCCCGATAATGCAGTCGAGTCGGAGATCGCCCGAGGCGGGCTGTGGGTGGCGTTCAAGGCATTGGCGATGCACGCTGCGGGACAGCCGGGTCACTACGTCCTCGGGCCAGGCGTCGTGCCTCCAGAAGCTGGTGGAAGGGGAACTCTGTGTCGAACGTCCCGAGCCGCTACCGGGCAACGTGGTGCCCTGGGACACAGACCCATACCGGATGTGTGACGGCGCGGCGGTGGTGGAATACAAGGGCGACCAGACGGAGGAGCCTATCCGGTCGAGAGAGTGGAAGCTGGAGAACTTGTGACACGTCAAGGGTCGGATGCGGGTTTGAGGAGGGTGATCAGTCAGGAGTCACATCCACCGACGCGCCGAAATCGCGTACTCACTACTTCGGTCGGGCGGACGTGTGGCGTACCAGAGCACCAAATTTCTGCCGGTAGCCTGGCATGATGGTCGCCTTGCTGAAACATGGTAAAATCCACATCACCCGGGCAACCTGACTGCACGGGAGTATGGTGGAGCATTTCGCCATTGCAGGTGAGTCACCGGCCGGGCTACTACGATGCCAGACGCTCACTCCGAGGAGCAGGCAACGACCATCGGCGACCGGTACCGGGCCCTGCTGGCCGTGTCAGAATCAATCGTTGCTCACCGCGACCCGACTGCACTATTCCATGAGCTGGCTGGCCGGCTCCGTCACGTGGTCCGCTTCCATGCTCTCTCTCTGGTCCTGCACGAGGCGGCAACTAACACCATGCGCCGGCACGTGATGGAGACCTTCGAACAGACGCCGCCTCCCTCCATGCCTGTTCTTCCTTGTGAAGACGACCCGGCAGGGCTCGCGTGGCAGACCCAACAACCATTCATCATCTCAAGCGTCACCGAACTCAGGCGCTGGCCGCAGTTGCTGGAGGTGTTGCAGCCCTATGGCGTCCAGACTTTATGCTATCTTCCGCTCACCACCGCCCGGCGGCGGCTTGGCGCGATGGCGTTTGTGTTTCCGCACCCGGGCGCCTGCGACGCCGCGAATGTCGACTTCCTGCAGCTCGTCGCCAACCAGGTGGCCGTGGCCGTGGAGAACGCCCTGGCCTTCCAAGAGGTCGAGGTGCTCAAGGACAAGCTCGCCAGGGAAAACCTCTACCTCCAGGAGGAGGTCCGGACCAACCACAACTTCGGGGAGATCGTCGGGGAGAGCCCCGCCCTCCGCCGGGTCCTCAAACACGTTGGGACCGTTGCCCCGATCGACTCCACCGTCCTGATCGGAGGGGAAACTGGGACCGGCAAGGAACTCGTTGCCCGGGCCATTCACGATTTGAGCCCGCGCAACGGCCGCACGTTCGTGAAGCTTAACTGTGCGGCGATCCCGACGGGGCTTCTGGAGAGCGAGTTGTTCGGACACGAGCGGGGCGCCTTCACCGGGGCGATCGGGCAGAAGGTCGGCCGTTTCGAGCTGGCGCACCAGGGGACGCTGTTCCTCGACGAGGTCGGCGACATTCCGCTGGAGTTGCAGCCGAAGTTGCTGCGGGTGCTCCAGGAGCAGGAGTTCGAGCGGCTCGGCGGCACGAAGACGATCAAGGTGGACGTGCGGCTGGTGGCTGCGACTCACTGCCATCTGGCGACGATGGTCGCCGGTGGCCGCTTCCGCTCCGATCTGTATTACCGGCTGAACGTGTTTCCGGTCGTGCTGCCACCGCTTCGGGAGCGACCCGACGACATCCCACGGCTCGTCCGCCACTTCACCCAACAATTCGCCCGGCGAATGGGTCGGCGGATCGAAGCCATCCCGTCGGCGGTTATGGAGGCACTGGCCCGCTACCCGTGGCCGGGCAACGTGCGGGAGCTGCAAAATATCATCGAGCGCGCGGTCATCCTGTCCTCCGGCCCAACGCTTCAGGTACCCCTCGGCGACTTGCAGGCGCCCGCCGTGCAGACTCCTACCGTGGAGGTGCGGGTTTCGGTTGATGCGGCCGCGTTAACCCTGGCAGACGCCGAGCGGGAACACATCCTGGCGGTGCTCCGTGAGACGGGATGGGTACTTGGCGGACCGAAAGGGGCTGCCGCCCGACTGGGACTGAAGCGATCCACTCTTCAATGGAAGATCAAGAAGCTCGGCATTTCTCGAAAAGATTAACGACCCACGAACAAAACCCTGCCTACTCCAAGAATCGCTGGAAAAACGCAGAGAGCCAGGGGTTTTGTCGGTGAGTCCTAATGCCCGCCCACGGGCGTCTCTGCCAATCCGCTGGCTGCCGGCAGTTGGCACTCCACTTCGGCACATCATCATCTAGCCCGCTTCCACGCCACAACTCCTTATGAATTCCCCTTTTAGGAGGCGAATTGAGAATCTTCCGCATTCCGGTACGGCCTCTGCCTTAGCTCAGGTCGGCAAAAGCATCAGCAGCGATGCATGGGACTGCCCGCCATCGCGGATGGCCCATCTCTGGGGGGTAGGCTTTGCCTTCAAAACCTGCTCTTTCGTGCATTGTGAGGAGAATGATCGTATGCAACCGACAAGTAACCGCTTACTGGAGAACGTGAAGCAAGAAGCTTCCCCACCGGCTGGAGTGACGCTGACAGAAACGCCGCCGACCCCCGTCGCTGAGCACAACGGTAAGCCCGGGTCGGCTGCGGAGCCGGTCGCCAGCGTGCCGCCCGTACCCCCATCTGCTTCGCCGCGGTCGCTGCACTGGCGGAAGTGGGTCCTGGCCGCCGCGGCAATGGCCGGCTTAGCCGGCACGGCCTATGCCCTGCTGCCCTGGGTGGAGAAGGAGTTCAAAACGATCTCCACCGACGATGCGTATGTGAACGGACACGTCACCTACGTTGCGCCGCGCGTCTCTGGCCAGGTGAGCCGGGTCCTCGTGGATGACAACCAGCGGGTGAAGAAGGGGGATCTGTTGGTCCAGCTCGACCGGGAGCCGTACCTCGTTCAGGTGCAGATCAAAACGGCGACTCTGAAAGCGGCGGAGACCGACCTGGCGGCCGCCGAGGCCCAGGCCCGCGGCCTGGTCGCGCAAGGCGCAGCGCAACGCTGGAAACTCCAGAACGCGATGGAAGGGGTGGACAACCAAGTCGCTCTGCTAAAGGCCCGGGTGGCCACCCTGCGCAGCGCGGAGGCGGCCCAGGAACTGGCCGTCGCTGACCTGACGCGGTCCCAGGGGGCTTACAACAAGGGGGCCGAGTCGAAGCAGGTGCTGGACACGTATGTGTCGGCCAGGAAGATCGCTGACGCCAAGGTTTCGCAGGCTCTCGCGGACGTATATCAGGTCCGGGTCGCTCTCGGGTTGCCGTCCGATCCACCGAACGGCAACCTGGAAGCCGTACCGGATGACCTGAATCAGCGGTTCTCGAGCGTTCGCCAGGCCCTCTCGGACTTGATCCAGACGATGGCCCAAGTGGGCCTGCCGCTGGTTGGCACGGGCAAGACACCGCACCAGGTTCTCGACGAGTTCCTGCAAAGGGCCCCGGACCGGGACGTTGATCGACTCCTCGAACGGCTGGTCCCGGCCGCGCCGGCCGTCAAGCAGGCGGAGGCCAGGCTCCTCCAGGCGAAGAGCGACTTGGCTCTGGCCGAACTGAATCTTCGCTACTGCGACATCGTCAGCGACACCGATGGCGTGGTGACCAGCCGCAACGTCAACCCTGGCAACTACGTGCAGGTCGGGCAGCAACTCATGGCTGTCCGCTCGGTCACCGAGATCTGGATCGATGCCAATTTCAAGGAAACGCAGTTGGCCGACCTGCGGATCGGCCAGCGGGTCCGTTGCGAGGTGGACATGTACAGCAGCCGGCGGGTTTACGTGGGCCGGATCACCGGGTTCACGATGGGGACCGGCCAAACTCTCTCGCTGCTGCCGCCGCAGAATGCTACCGGGAACTTCGTGAAGATTGTCCAGCGGCTGCCGGTGCGGGTCGAGTTGACCGACTACGACCCGGACCGGGATCCACTGTTCGTTGGGCTGTCGGTCACGCCGTACGTGTATTACAAAGAGCCGCCCGCTGGGCCTCACGCCGGCGCTGTACTTCAGCCAGTCGGCCAGCTTCCTACCGGTCCTGCAAGTACGGGGGTGGTGCCATGAGTACCACGTTACTTTCCCCGACTACCGGTTCCCGGATTGCGAACCCCTGGGTCGTCGCCCTCGTGGTCGTCGTCCCCACCTTCATGGAAATCCTGGACACCACGATCGCCAACGTCGCCCTGCGGTACATCGCCGGCGGTCTGTCCGCCGCACAAGCCGACGCAGACTGGGTCATCACCGCCTACCTGGCAGCCAACGCTATCGTCCTGCCGATCAGCGGCTGGCTGTCGGCCCATCTCGGTCGGCGGACCTACTTCTTGCTTTCGATCGCCATCTTCACTCTCGCCTCGGCCCTGTGTGGGCTGGCCACAAGCCTCGAGCAAATGATTCTGTTCCGAGTGATCCAGGGGCTCGCCGGCGGCGGTCTCCAGCCGAGCAGCCAGGGCATTCTGCTCGACAGCTTCCCCCCCGAGAAGCAAGGCACCGCCATGACCCTCTTCGGGGTGGCGGCCGTGCTTGGCCCGATCGTCGGCCCGACGCTCGGGGGCTGGCTGTGCGTCGATTACAATTGGCGGTGGATCTTCATGATTAACGTCCCCATCGGCCTGCTGGCCCTTGCCGCCGCGTACTTCACGGTTGAGGATCCCGAATACCTCCAGGTGGAACGGGCCAAGCTCCGCGGCAAGCCGCTGAACTTCGACGTCATCGGGCTCGGTCTTCTCTCGCTGGTCATGGCCTGCTGGGAGATCATGCTCAGCAAGGGCCAGGAATGGGACTGGCTGGGCGACCCGTTCGGCCGGGTGCAGACGCTCATGGCGTTGTTCGCGGTGGGGCTCGTCCTCCTCATCGTCCGGGAGATGCGGACGGCCAACCCGATCATTAACTTCCGGGTGCTTCGCGAGCGAAACCTAACCATCTCGTGCGTGATCATGTTTTTTGCGTTCGCAGTGATGTATGCCTCCAGCATAGCCCTGCCGGGGATGTTACAGACGCTGTTCGGATACGATGCATTGCAGTCCGGGCTGGCCATGTCCCCGTCGGGCGTCACCTCGATGGCAGCGATGGTCCTGGTCGGTGTACTGTTAGGCCGTAGGGTTGATGCCCGCTGGCTGATTGCGGCTGGCCTTCTCGTCATGGCAGTCGCCAGCTACTCGATGGCGTTGATGAACCTCCAGATCAGCCCTTGGCAGGTGGCGTGGCCGCGGATGCTGTTGACCCTCGGGCTAGGGCTGCTGTTCGCCCCGATCAGCTTGGCCGCGTACAAGTACACCCCGTTCCACCTGCGTGGGGCGGCAGTCGGCATTGCCAGCCTGCTCCGCACCGAGGGCGGCAGCGTCGGCACGTCGCTGGCTCAGACAATTGAGGACCGGCGGGATCAGTTCCACCTGTCCCGCCTGGGCGAATGGCTCGGCCCCCTGAACAACTACGCGCGGGCCTATCTGGACCAGGCTCGGGCGTACTTCCTGCAAAAGACCGGGGACCCAGCGCGGTCGCCCCGGATGGGTCTCCAGTCACTTGACGAGTTGCGGCAGCAGCAGGCTGCGTCGCTCGCCAACTTCGACGTGTTCTGGCTGTGCGCTGTCGTGGCAGTTGTGCTTCTGGTACTGGTGCTGTTCATGAAGCGGTCGGTCGCGGAGAAAGGCGAGCACATCAGTGCTGAGTAGGACCACGGGTGGCAATGTGTTGAACTTGGGCCGCTAATCCACCTGGGGGAGGTTAATTCGAGAAACCCGCCCGATAAGGACTCACGGACAAAACCCCGGCCACCACCGAGACTCATTGAAGAGTTGCCGCTCGCGCAGGTGGCCGACTGGCGAAACCAGCGACGCATGTGGGGACGTCTCAGGGCCAATCCCGCCAATCATTGACTTGCAGATGGACCGGTCGAGCGTTCTGCAAGGATTTTAGTTGCGGGCATACTGTATGCGTGTTCGAATTAACAAAACGCCCACCGTGCTGATGAAACGCACGTCTACTACCCAAGCAGGATGCCGCACTCCATGAGCGACGCACTTGATGTCCGTTCTTCCCTTCTCGGGGGCCGCGATCCTCCGGACCCTCCGCGCGATCTTACCCAACCGGCTTCTCGTCTTTCTCAACCCGTACCGCGAGCTCTTCGCTGGACAGGGCGTTGAACTCCCCGAACTCGGGTCGACACTCCCGATCCCCTTCGACCGAATCGACGAGGTCATTCTGGCCGCCAGCCCGGACCTCCCCTCATCTTTGACCGACGCCCTCACTTGTGTCGTGGTGTTGGGCACCCCCGAGATGACGCCGGCCGTCATCACAGCAGCCCGGGAAGGTGGGGTGAGTCTCGAACGGTGGGACGCCATCGCCCTGCACGCAACGCCGGAAATTCCTTGGCACAACCGGCCAGAGATCGCACTCGTCACAGGCGGCGTCGAGGCGGATGTCCTCGACAGTGGGCTGAGCGAAATCGCGGCCAGCGACCAGGAATCTGTCCTAGCCGCATATCCGCGAATCAACTTCAAGCAAGGGATCGTTCAGACGTTCATAGATGGCTTCGCCCACAAGCCCTTGTCTACGTTCGGGACCATGAACTCCAACGTGTTAGTACGGACGCAACCCGGCTACCACCGGCCGAACTACTGTGACCTGATCGCCGCTAACCCGCTCCGAGGGTAAAAAGTCGGACATCTCGAAAACGCCAGCCTGATACATGAACCTGTTGTCGTAGTCCCATTTTTCGATATCGCAACCGTCTTAACCTGTAACTACGTTAACTAGGAGTCATATATTAGTATAATTATAAATTATTCTGCGATTATCAATTGATATATCATTTCATTTTATTGGAGCAATATATGACGACTGATTTCAAACTGTCAGCAGAAAGTGAGCCGCCACGCCTCGGCAAACTCAGCAAGCTGGCCAGATTTGGACTGCTCGGCGCCGCACTCACGGTCGCCGCAGGAACATTTGCCTATTTCGGAGGGTGGTTCATAAGGGATGATTTAACGCCCGCACGGTTCGTGGACGGTTTTGAGCAGGTCAACGGTGTACATGCAGGCTTCCGGCGCAATCATGCCAAGGGCATGGGCGTTTTCGGGTTCTTTGATAGCAATGGGAATGGTGTCCGCCTCTCGCAGGCGGTCATCTTTCAACCGGGGCGTGTGCAGGTGATCGGCCGCTTCTCACTGGGGGGCGGCCATCCCGATGTGTCCGACAAGCCGGATGCAGTGCGCGGCCTGGCACTTCAGTTTTCTCTACCGAATGGCGAGTTGTGGCGAACCGCTATGATCAACTTTCCAGTCTTTCCATTCCGCACTCCTGAGGCTTTTTACGAGCAGTTGATCGCCTCGAAGCCTGACCCCAATACAGGCAAGCATGATCCAGGCAAAATGGAAGAGTTTCTCGCTAGCCACCCCGAAACCGTGCAGGCGCTTACCGTCATCAAGGGCCAGCCATCCTCATCGGGGTTTGACAACAGTACGTTCCATAGCTCGAATGCGTTCCGGTTCATTAATTCGGCGGGAGATTCCATCCCAGTGCGCTGGATCATGACACCGATGCAGCCGTTCGAATCGGCAAACAATGCTTCGATTCCACAGGACAAGAATTATCTTTTTAATGCATTAATCGCACAGATCCACCGTCAGCCGCTGCGATGGCGTCTCATCATCGTCATTGGGCAACCAGGCGATCCCACCAACGACGCCACCATCCCCTGGCCGGCGGAGCGGGAACAGGTGGTTGTGGGAACTCTGACGCTCGATCGCGTGGAGAGTGACGACACCAGCGCTGCGACAGATCTCAACTTCGACCCTCTGGTGTTGCCCGTGGGCATCGCCCCATCGGATGATCCGTTGCTGAGCGCTCGCTCAGCGGTTTACTCGCAGTCATTTACAAGGCGGGCCGGCGAGACGAAGCAACCGAGTGCGATCAGACCTTCCGATGTACGAAAAGGAGAGTGAACATGCCAACCCAACGCAGCCAATTCACCGTCTTCTCGAGGTTGCTTCACTGGACGATGGCCGCGATGATCTTGAGTATGCTCTGCATCGGCGCTGCTATGGTCGCCTCGCTGGCCAACTACCATGTGCTTATCTCCATCCATCGCCCCCTGGGGATTTCGATTCTGGTTTTGGTGGTCGTTCGCCTCGTGAACCGACTCTTGAATCCGCCTCCGAGTTTTCCAGCCACAATGTCCCGCGCAGAGCGACTGGCGGCGACGGCATCGGAATTCACGATGTATAGTCTGATGTTCATTCTCCCGCTGATCGGGTGGGGAATGCTGTCGGCAGCGCGCTATCCAATTATCCTTACTAGGTCGCTGCATTTACCTTTTATCCTTCCCCACGATGTTACGCTCTATGCAGCGCTGCGAAAGATGCACACTATCCTCGCGTATCTCTTTTTCCTGACGTTCGTTGCTCACTTTGTGGCGATTTTGTATCACGCGCTGATCGTGAGGGACGGCATCTTAAAGCGGATGGCGCCATGGAGTATTCGCCTGAAAAATACAGTTGTAGATCAGAACTCAGTAAACAAGTAGATCGTGGTGGCGATAGAAGCGTCAATGATGGCGAACATGGCAGTGGGGCATTACCCCCGGGATCCCCAACCCGCCGTTCGGCGACCCGTGGTTCCGCGCTCCTGTTTGTCTGAATCCGCAACTACCGGGAATAACATTCTCCATGCCCTCGCTGGATTTGCAGCGGACGGTGGGGCACCGGAGCAACGAGCGGCATGATCGTTGCCTTACCTCTCCCATCCCTTGCGGGAGAGTGAGAGGCGCAGGGCGGCCGACGGTCGCACGAGATTGGGCTTCAACATGCTGGACATAATCCTCAACTCGACGGTCCCCGTGTTCTTCGTCATCGCGCTCGGTTACCTTGCCGGCTGGACGCGGAAGATCGACAATCACCGCGTTGCGGAACTGAACGCTCTGGTGATGGACTTCGCCCTCCCGGCGTCGTTGTTCGTCGCGATGGTTCAGACGCCACGGTCCTTGCTACTGGAGCAGGGCCTACTCATGGTCATCCTCGCGCTGTCAATGCTCGCGATCTATGGCCTGCACTTCGTTGTTCAGACGAGACTATTCAAGTTCGATTCGCGTGAGGCCGCGGTTGGGTCGCTGACTACGGGGTTGCCCAACTTCGCCTCGGCGGGCTTGCCGTTGATCAGTTCGGTCTTCGGTGCGGCGAATACGGTCTCAGTCGGCATCTCGATCGCGGTTGGGTCGATCGTGATGTCGCCGCTGACACTGGTTATCCTGGAGGCCAGCGACGGGTCCGCCAAGGAGGTTCCGGCACTCCGACGGATCATTGGGGCGATCGGCAAGTCGATTTTGAAACCGGTCGTGATCGTGCCGATTATCGGGATGGTCCTCACGCTCTGCGACGTTGAGGTGCCGCATCTTCTCGATGCCTCGCTGATTCTGATCGGCGTTGGCGCCGGCGGTGTGGCCCTTTTCCTGACGGGGTTGATCCTGTCGGCGCAGCCGTTCAAACTGAACCGCAATGTTGCGACGGGAACTATACTGAAGAATGGCGTTCACCCTCTACTTGCGGCGGCTCTTGTGGCCGGCCTGGTCGTCTCCCCGATAGTCGGTCGCCAGGCTATTATTCTTTGTGCTGTTCCGTCGGGCTTCTTCGGCATTTTGTTCGGTCTTCGCTACGGGGTCGTGTCCCAGGATGCCGGTTCGACATTGATCGCGTCAACGCTGCTGAGTGCCGTCTCCATTCCGGCCGCCATTCTGCTGACTGCCGGGACACAATAGAAGGGGAACAACAATGAGTGCTCCTGCTATGCAGGCTCCTGTTCCGTCCGCCGGACGGACCGACCCCTGGTCTCGCCGCCGGGCGAAGAAGGTGGCGCGCCTGGCGCGGATCGAGCCCTGGATGAACGGCCAAGTGCTGGAAACCGGGGCGACCGTCGAGGCGTTGCAGGCGCTGCTTGAACCCGGCGACGCCGTGGCATTGGAGGGTGACAACCAGAAGCAGGCGGACTTCCTTTCGCGATCACTCGTCCAGGTCGATCCGGCGAAGATCCACGACCTGCACCTGTTGATCTCCAGTGTGAGCCGGCCGGAACACCTGACGCTGTTCGAGCGCGGTATCGCCCGCAAGCTCGATCTCGCGTTTGCCGGCCCGCAGAGCGTACGCCTGGCGCAGCTCCTCGAAGACGGCGCGATCGAGATCGGAGCCATCCACACCTACGTCGAACTGTACTCGCGGATGTTCGTTGACCTGATGCCCGACGTCGCCCTGGTTTGCGCCGAACAGGCCGACCGCCAGGGCAACCTCTACACCGGCCCGAACACTGAAGACACGCCGACCATCGTCGAGGCGACGGCCTTCCACGACGGTGTGGTTGTCGTGCAGGTCAACGAAATCGTGGACGAACTGCCGCGTGTGGACATCCCGGCGTCCTGGGTCGATGTCATCGTTGAGGCCGACCGGCCTTACCAGGTCGAGCCGTTATTCACGCGCGATCCGCGTCTGATCAGCGAGGTGCAAATCCTGATCGCCATGCTGGTGATCCGGGGGATCTACGAGCGGCACAGCGTGACGACGCTCAATCACGGCATTGGCTTCGACACGGCGGCCATCGAGTTGCTGCTGCCGACCTACGGTGAGAAGCTGGGGTTGCGCGGAAAGATTTGCCGCAACTGGGTTCTCAATCCGCACCCCACCCTCATCCCGGCGATCGAGAGTGGCTGGGTGGAGAGCGTCGTCTGCTTCGGGAGTGAAGTCGGAATGGCGGACTACACCCGCGCCCGCCCGGACGTTTTCTTCACCGGGCACGACGGCAGCTTACGGTCCAACCGCGTGCTCGCGCAACTTGCGGGGCAGTACGCGGTGGACCTGTTCATCGGGTCCACGCTGCAACTGGACGCCGAAGGAAACTCCTCGACCGTCACCCGGGGGCGGCTTGCCGGCTTTGGCGGTGCCCCCAACATGGGCAGCGACGCCCGGGGGCGTCGACACGCGAGCGCCGCCTGGCTGGACATGATCACAGACAAGAGTGCCACCGCACGGGGCCGCAAGCTCGTGGTTCAGGTGGTCGAGACGTTCCACAAGGGCGGCGAGCAGTCGATCGTCGAGACGTTGGACGCCGTCGCGGTGGGCAAGAAGAGTGGGATGCCGGTGGCGCCGGTGATGATCTACGGCGATGACGTCACGCACCTCGTGACCGAGGAGGGGGTCGCCTACCTCTACAAGACCGAGGGTCTGGAGGAGCGCAGGGCGGCCATCGCAGCCATCGCCGGCGCCACGGAGATCGGGCTGAGGGCCGATCGAAAGCGAACCGCCGAACTGAAGTCGCGTGGCGTCGTGGCAACTCCTGAGGACCTTGGCGTCCGTCGAACCGACGCCTCCCGGACTCTGCTGGCAGCGCGCAGCATCGACGACCTCGTGGCCTGGTCCGGTGGGCTCTATCAGCCGCCAGCCAAATTCCGGAGCTGGTGAACCATCATGAGCTTGTGTGATCTCACGTATTTCTTATTCGGCGAAGAGGAAGGACGATGAACCGCAAGTATCTTCTCGACAGCCTGGATGGATTAAAGGCACTGGTTTTCCGCTTGTTGCCGGCTGGGGTTGCTGGATCGATTGCCTGTGTTCCAATGACTACTGACGGGGCATGGACAGACGCAGAGAAGGCAGTTTTCGAGACAGTAATCGGAATTCCAGGCGAGCGGACCTACTGGAGCCCAGGAGGTTTCGAGAACGTTCCCCCTTCAAAGAACCGCGTTGCCCGGTCAAGGTGGGTCGAGGCAGTTGCTGCTATCAATCATCGCTACTTGTTTCTGGATCCCGACACCGGCTTCTACAAGCACCACAATGGTAAGTCCGACCAGAAGGTTTTGCTTACCGAACTTGCCACAATGCTCCGCAGTCGGGAGGCACTGATCGTTTACAGGCATCAGTATTGGCCGAAGCCTAAGCTCGATGATGTTCCGCCACATGTATATCGCTATGTATGGGACGGCCTGCGCATGTTGAGGAACGCCGACTTCGCTACGTTTGCATATCAGTCGCAGGCCGCTAGCATCTTCTTCGTCTCCCGACAACAGGCGGGGATCGAGCCCTTTCAAGCCGGTCTTCGGCTCGCGTTTTCTGGCGTGTCTACCGCTGTCATCGAAAGACGGCTGGTGGTGTAGTGCAAGGTAAACCGTCATGAGTCAACTCCTCACTATGCTGGGCCCGATCGCAGTCGCTCCCGAGAAGGGCGAGGGCGATCTGTCGCCTCACGAGTTGTCGATGATGGCCGTTTCCGCGCTTCTGGAGGAAGCAGAACTGACACCAAAACCGGCGCTGGTGGACCGCCGCGGCAGTGGAGCGCATCACGATCTTGACCTACCGAAGCTCCGGCGTTCCGCCTTGTCCTTGCGGGACGGCTTTGCTGATATGGCGCGGGCAGCAGCTGTCGAGAAGGCGCCACTGCGGCTGCGCGAACGAATCGGACGGATCGGCCGCGACATGGAACAGCGCATGTTGGCCGCGACCGACGGCACCAACGCCCACCGCGGCGCGATCTGGGCCCTCGGCTTGCTGGTCGCTGCGGTCGCCCTGGGCCGCTCGGAGCGAACCGCAGCCCGCATCGCGGCCGCCGCGGCCGCGCTCGCGCGACTCCCGGACCAGTTCGCCCCCCGCACGCTGAGCAACGGCGAGAAGGCCCGCTTGAAATATGGCACTGCCGGCGCCCGCGGCGAGGCGCAGGCAGCCTTCCCGCATGCGATCGGAGTCGGTTTGCCGACGCTCCGCGCGACGCGCGCCCGCGGGGTGCCGGAAGACCGCGCCCGACTCGATGCGCTCATGGCCATCATGGCCCGCCTCGACGATACCTGCCTGCTTCACCGCGGCGGTGTTATTGCGCTCGAGACGGCCAAGGTGGGTGCCCGTGCCGTGCTCGCCGCGGGCGGAACGGCAACGCCGACCGGCATCCATCATCTGCACCGGCTGCACGCCGAACTTTTGGCGTTGTGGGCTTCGCCGGGCGGCAGTGCCGACTTACTCGCCGTCACTTTGTTTCTCGATCGACTCGAGGGCGGATCGCGGTCCGCCTGTTCACAAGAGGAGTTCTGTCATGGAAACCATGAACTTCGAGTATGACGCCAGGGGTCCATTGACGCGCCGGGCTCATGTCGGTGTCGTGGGCTCGGGCGACCTGGAAGTGCTGATCGAGCCATCCGACAAGCCAACCGCCCAGGTCCGGGTTCGCACCAGCGTCAAGGGCTATACCCAGGTCTGGAAGGCGGTGCTCGACCGGTTCTTTGGTCGTTTTGAACGCGCGGCAAAGGTGGAGATCAACGATTTCGGGGCCACACCGGGGACGGTAACGCTGCGGCTCGAACAGGCGGCCGAGGAGGTGCGGTCGTGATGCACACCACACACAGCGACAATCCAATCACTAAAGAGCGCCGGGATCGTTTCCTGGCGCGCCAGAGCGTCATCGAGATGCGGGCACGCGAGCGCGCCCGGGCGATACTCGATCCCGGCAGTTTCCGCGAACTGCTCGGTCCGTTCGACCGGCTGGAATCCCCCTGGCTTCCGCTGCAAGGAATCGTGCCAGAGTCCGATGACGGCGTCATCGTCGCGCGCGGACTGCTCGCCGGTAAGCCAGCCGTGATCATGGCGATTGAGGGGGCGTTCCAGGGCGGTGGCATGGGGGAAGTCTCCGCCAGCAAAATCGCGGCCGCACTCGCGCTGGCGCGGGGCGACTGCGAGCGCGGCAAGCCAATCTTGCCAGTGCTTCTGCTCGAGACGGGGGGCGTACGCCTGCAGGAGGCCAACCTCGGCGAGGCTGCGGTCGCCGAGATCCACGCCGAGATCGTTGCATTGCGCCCGCTGGTGCCGGTCATCGGTGTCATCACCGGCATGATTGGTTGTTTCGGCGGCATGTCGATCGCGGCCGGCCTGTGTAGCTATCTGGTAATGTTTAGGCAGGCCCGGCTCGAACTGAATGGCCCCGAAGTGATCGAGCAGGAGGCGGGCATCGACGAGCTAAACGCCAGCGACAAGCACCTCATCTGGGGCCTGCTGGGCGGCGAGCAGCGTTACGAAACCAGCTTCGCCGACGCATTGATCGAGGATGACGTTACCGAGCTGCGGCAAGTCATTCAGGCCCAGGCAGCCCGCGGCGTTCCCGCCCGGCATCGGAGTGAGCAGGTTGAAGAGTACAGGCGCCGGCTGGCGAGCATCGATCCGGCAGATCCGCCGGACAGTCTTGCGCTGCGGCGGATTTGGCCGAAAGGAGAGATGCCATGAACACCATAACGCCGCTTTCAAACCGGGGACGAACCTGGTTCCAGGCACTGGCCGACAACGCACAGCCCGTTAACACCGGTCTCGGGAGCGTGCTCGTTGCCGACGCAACCTGGAGAGGCGAGCGGGTGCGGCTGCTCGCAATTGTCCCAGACCCGCAAAATCGCTTTCCCCGAGCCCGGCACGGCGAACTCGGGCTCGACGAGGGATGGGCGATCGCCCACCACGTCCGTGAAGCAATCGACGCCGATCGTTCCGGTGCCAGGCGGCCGATCCTTGCCATCGTCGATGTCCAGAGCCAAGCTTACGGGCGTCTGGAGGCACTGCTGGGCATCCACATGTCCCTCGCCGCGGCCGCCGACGCCTACGCGACGGCTCGCATGGCCGGGCATCCGGTCGTCGCCTTGATCGTCGGCACGGCCTTGTCGGGCGGTCTCCTCGCGCACGGCGATCAGGCGCATCGGCTACTGGCGCTGGATGATCCCAAGGTCGTCGTCCACGCCATGCGCAAGCAATCCGCAGCGCGAATCACGCGGCGGACAGTTGCGGAACTTGACGAACTGGGCAAGACCGTCATTCCGATGTCGTACGACGTGCAGCAATTCGCCAAGCTTGGCTTACTGCACGAACTGATCACCGGGATCGACGCGGACGCCCCATCGACCGCTCAGGTGGCGGAGGTCAAGGAACGTGTGGCCGCGGCCATCGCCGACATCCGCAAGCATCCGGGCGATCTGACCAGCCGGCTGAACAACCCCGAAGCGCGGGTTCATCGCGCTGCATCGATCGAGGTGCGGAGGAGGTTAGCGGAGCAATGGAACGCCTGATGTCGTTCGGTCCGGCCTCCACCCATGACCTGATCCGGCTACGGGAACCGGTCGCACTGACAGCAGAGGGACCAGCGCCGTCGTGGGTCGAGTTGGCGCTCAGACGAGCCCCCTGGGTGGTCGTCCGCCGCGGCCATGTCCGCGACGGCATGATGCCAGTCGGAGTGCGCGGCTTGACCCGATCCCAGCGGTTTGCCGCCTTTGTGTCGGTCGCCGAGATGGTCGCCCGGCTGTCTCCTGAAGATCTGACCATTGCGAACCACGACATCGAACAGTCGCGCACGGACGCGATCCCAGCGCTGGCTGCACTGGACCGCGTTGCCCCCCTTCTGGTGCGCTGGGGTTACCACTGGGGGCCAGGCGGTAGTGTCGGCTTCGAGATTGCGACCGGGATAGCCACAGCGACAACATCGAGCGACCTTGATCTGATTTTGCGCCAGGATTGCCAGGTTGAGCCAAACGAAGCGGCGGAGTTGCTGGCGGCTCTGGCCGAAGAGGCAGCGCCGGCGCGAATCGACGCGATGCTCGAGACCCCCAGTGGTGGCGTGTCGCTCACGGATCTCGCCGCGGGGCCGGCACGGGTGCTCGTCCGGACGCCGTACGGCCCGCTTCTGTTGGTCGATCCCTGGATGGTGGACGCGACCGCACTGGAGGAGGTGGCGCCATGACGGTCGCCTTCCTGTTTCCAGGACAGGGTAGCCAGAGCGCGGGCCTGCTTCATCATCTGCCCCAGCACAAGGAAGTCTCGCGGACGATCCACGAAGCGAGCGAAATCTTGGGCCCAGATATCGACAACATCGACACGGCCGAAAAGCTGCACTCCACCGCTGCCGTTCAGACCGTGCTGTTGATCGCCGGTGTTGCCACGGCACGGGCCTTGATTGCCGAACAGGTCCACCCTACGGCCGTCGCGGGCATGTCGATTGGCGCCTTTGCTGCCGCAGTCACTTGCGGCACACTGTCATTTGCCGATGCCTTGCAGCTCGTCCGTCTGCGCGGCGAACTGATGCAGACGGCCTTCGCAAGTGGCTATGGCCTCGCTGCGATTATGGATCTTGATGAAGTTCAGGTGGAATGCATTGTGGAGCAGATTCGCACCGCAGAGCTTCCCGCGTACGTTTCCAACATCAATGCGCCCCGGCAGATTGTCGTCGCCGGAAGTGATGCCGCGATTGATGCGGTGATCGCTCAGGCTCGCCAACACGGCTCGCGCCGTGCCGAGCGACTGGCGGTCAGCGTTCCGTCGCATTGCCCGCTCCTCCAACCAGTCGCGGCTCGCCTGGAGCGAGCACTGGCCGGGCTCACTCTGCGGCCACCGGTGATGCCCTATATGAGCAACCGCGGCGGTCGCGCCCTCTATGATGCCGAAGCCATCCGCCGGGACCTGGCTACCAACGTCGCGCATCCGGTCCGCTGGTACGACTCGCTCGAAGTCCTGCGCGAACTTGGAGCGAAGGTCTTCATCGAGATGGTTCCGGGCCATGTCTCCACTCACCTCGTGGCCGAGCTGTTTCCCGAGGCACGGGCTATCTCGATCTCGGAGCACGGCCTCCGATACGCGACGGTCGTCGCACACCAAAGTATATCCAAACCCGAAGTGACCGCTAACTGAACTGCGACCCACGCCAAGCCTTTCGGAGGACGCTGCCCGGAGACGGAAACATCCGTCCGCCGGATCGCGTTCTTGACGGCCGTGGTGTATACTGGAGTGTAGGAGTCATATTCGTGGG
>PLDW01000150.1 GCA_003136315.1 Gemmataceae bacterium
GCTGATCCGAACGAATTCCCCTCCGCGACTGTCCCCAACTTCGAGGCGGCGTCCAACAGCGGGATGGAGGCCCTCATCCCGGCCAGTGGCTGGCGTGAGGTGTTCAGTCGGCCAACCAAGATCACCAAGAGCAACAAGAAGCCCGAGATCGCTGGCGTGGCGGTCAAGATCGGCAAAGACGCCACGACCTTCGGGGCGGTCGACACCTTCGCCGCCAAGACGATGTGTGAGACGGTGAAACACATCGAAGGTCGTTACCCACCCATTGCCGACATCATGGGCCAGTGCCAGAAGAACAACCGGCTGGCGTTCGCTGCCGACCCGGTACTCCTCGCTGAGCTTCTCCGGGCCATGATCCCGCTGATCGACGAGAGCACCCAGCGGGTCGAGTTCTTGGTCGGCGACAAGCCGGGCAAGCCAGTGCTGGTGAAGGGGTTCAACCCGTCGCTGTGTGTGGAAGGGCTCATCATGCCCCTGTCAGCCGGGGAGCCGGACGAGAAGGACGAGGCCGAGGAATCCCCCGAGGTGACCGCGTTGGAGAAGCGGCTGGGGCTGGTGACAGCCGAACGGGATGGCCTCCAGGCCGAGCGAGACGGGTTTGCCCAGGCCGCGATCGAGAAGGGGGCCGAGGTGACCGAACTACGAAGCAGGCTCGCCGCGCGGGAAGATCGGATTGCCGAGTTGCTGCGGACGATCGACACCATCCAGCACAACGCCCGCGGGCTGGTCGATGATCGGGACCGACTCCAGGCCGAGAACGCCCGACTGGCCTCCCGATCGGTGACCCTGAGCGAAGCCCTGAACCACCCGGGTACGGTGCGGCCCGCTCCCGTGTCTGCCCGCCCTCTGTCCCGCCGCGAGCGTCTGCAAGGAGTCTGATGTGAAAGCCCTTTCGATTCATTAGCCGTGGGCCTGGGCCATTCTCCAGGCCGGTAAGACGATCGAGAACCGCACGTGGTCGACGAAGTACCGCGGGCCGATCCTGGTACATGCGAGCAAGAGCCGGGCGAGCTATGACCGGGAAAAGCAACTCGACTGGAAAGCGCTGTACGGGGTCGATCTACCCCCGTGGGAGGAACTGATCACCGGGGCCATCGTGGGGGTGGTGGATGTGGTCGATTGCGTCAGCCCGACATCGTCACGAGCCATCCGGCTCAACCCCTGGAGCGAGGGGCCGGTCTGCTGGGTTCTGGCCAACCCCAGGCCGTTGGGTGAGCCGATTCCCTTTCGCGGAGCGCAACTGCTGTTCGATGTGCCAGATGAACTAATCTCAGGGGCAGTCAGAGTGGCTTTGTGATGGTTGAAACTCTCGGCCAGCTTATCGCACCTTGCGAGCGTCGAGCTTCCCGCCTGTCCTAGTCAAACTCGCCCACCTTCTGAAGGAGCGGAATCCTACCTCAACCGCCAAGGTCAGACGTTTGAACAGAAGTCACTTCTTTTTCCTCAGCAACTTCTTCGTCTCGTCGGGGGTCAGAGGGGTGAATTTCACCGAGATCTCAATCACGACCTTGGCAATCGGCTCCCCATTCCATGCATAAGCCTGAATATCGTTAAGGTAGGAACGATGTCCAAACCCCCACCCGCGGCATGCAGGAACTGCCCCAAGAATTGGAACAGTCCCTCGCTCGGTGTTTGGCCATGCCCGGTTGAACACGCCCAGGTGATGTCCATTAAACGTGTGTTCGTTCTTTCCGTTCCATCCGATTCCGTCCTGCTCGGTTTGTTCGGCTAACCGCATATTTGACATTTCGATAATGATGAAATTATTTATAACCGTTTCGATCATCTTCAGGTATTTGACACCACTTGGAACCTTATCAACTGGTATTGCGAATTGATCCCTTCCAAGCTTGGTGGCTGTGTTCCAAATTGCGGGATCGTCTGAACGAAAAATGACCATCCAGAAGTTGCCTCTCACCCGCTCGGCTTTCTGCTCAGGCAATTTGGTCAGTTCGGCCACGCGGTTATCGACGCGCACCTTGTCCAGCCCCGTGACCTCCCTCGCGATTTGCTGATACCAGTCGTAGGCCCGCAGCTTGGCTTCCGCCTTCTCCATCGGATCGAGCCCGTCGGCCAGGCCGTACCACACGTCTGCGACTTCGAGCTTCCCCTGTGTGGTCGATGGCTTGGCCAGTTCTTTCTCAGCCACCGCCTTCAACTTCTCGTCCTCCCCTTTCGTCAACAACCGCAGCCCAGTCTCCCAATCGCCCTTACTCAGGCACAGAAATCGGCCTACCCGGCTCGCTGCGATCGGATCATCCGGGGTGGTTGCCAGGACTTTACGTTCGGCCACTAATCCCTCAAATCCTTTCCGAGTGATCTCGATCTCTTTGGGCCGAGTGGCCAGGAGTGTGGCAAGCCCGGGGATCTTGGCTCGTCCGGCCGCCCCGGTGGCGAGTTTGACCAGCCGCGCGGCACTGGCGTAATCGTTGACCCTCATGGCGTCATCGATCGCGGCGAAAGCGGATTCAATGATCGCCCCGGGCACGGAAAACTTGTCGGCAAGTTCCAGGGCGGCGAGTTTGGCTTCAGCGGGGTTGACGGCAAAAGCCCCGGCGATTCGGTCGGCGGCCTCCAGGGCCATGAAGACATCCCCGCCTTTTGCTGCGTAATCACGCGCCTCCCGGTACATCACGTAACGCGTGGCCGGGTCGTCCTTGGTTTCGTCGGCGGCCGTCAGGAGTCTCTTCGCGAGTTCGATATGATCGGCCGCCTTTTTCTTGGCATAATCTGCCTTGAAAAGGTCTTTGACGAGTTTCTCGGCCTCGGTGATCTTCGCCTGAGGAGGGACGGGTGAGCGAGAGGACGGAGTGGTGGCCGGTTGTGCCATCGCCGTGATGGCACACGCGAAAACGAAACCGACCACACTCAGGAGAGAATGTCTGGAGTGAGTCACGGGGTAACCTCCCAGAGCGGCGGGGGTTGTTTGAAAAGCCGGGATGACTTTATCACGAGATCCACGAAATCGCGACAGTTTTCGTGGGTGGGGTCGAGGGTTTGAGAGACCCGACATGCAGCCACCTCCGTCGGGTCTGTCAAAGCCTCGACCCCACCTACAAGCTGGCTAGTCCTTGACTCGCGTTAACTTGTTGACAGCTCCGTCCTTGAAGGTAAAGCTCCTGATTGTATCGCGTTGAATAAACTCATTTCGGCTGTTAAAGCCATTCTGAAGTGTAACGAGGACGGTTCCAGATCGCTCAACAGTCCATTTACCTCTGGTATGCACAGCCCCAGAAGCAATATACTCCACGACACTCCCATCAGCAAAGACATCAATCACGTTTGCATTCGGCCCTTCTCCGATCTTCCATTTCCCAAGGATATGACACTTTGCTCGCTCTTCGGCAGTAACGCCAATGGGGTTCCGTTTGAACTCCTGGTAGTCCTTGTCGATCGCTTGTGCTTCTTGGTCCTTCTTCGCGGTCGTACATTCCTTGATTGCTGTTCGATACGCCAAATCCAATCGGGATCGAATCAGTGACGCCTTTTGCAGAACCGCCTGCGGGGTATCACTGGCGAGTTCACCAAGGTCGTCGAATGCGATCCGCTCAACCTTGATTTTCTCAAGCATCTTGAGGTCGGATTTCTTCCGTGCGATTTCCGCTCGCTTTTCAATCGAGTCAACGATCGATTTCTTGAACTGCTCGATCTCAGTATCGTAGGTTTCTTTTGCTTTTGTCAGCCGAGTGTTTCCACTCGACACGACAATATCAGCCTTCTCCATTTGTTGGCGATAATCTCTGATCGATACGGCTGATGTAAGATTACCTGATTTGGTCTCGGCTTTTTCAATGTCGATCAATTCGGAGAGAAAGGCTGCATGGAGATCCTTGAGTTCCGCTTTCAAACCTGCCCTGGCCTTGGCTAAGGCCGCATCGTAGATCTGAAAGGCTTTCGTGGCATCGGGAGGGAGTTTCCCTGCCTTGCCAGCGTCTTTCTTGGAAAGTCTCTCTGTCTCTGCCTGGATTTGTAACACTGCATCGAGGTTCCCGGCGTCTTTTGCACGAGCAAGCATCTCCCCCAGTTTCTTGGAGTACTCGTTCGTGGCAGGCAAAATCGCCTTGGTGTATTTCTTCTGCGCTTCCGCAACGACCGAATCGTACGAAGCCTTGACCGATTTGGCGGCCTCCGGAACCGGTGTGTCGTCCGCTAATGCGAACAGGCCGTGAGTCAGGCATGCCAGGAGGATGAGGTTACGGATCACGGATCGGCTCCTCTCGATTGAGAATCTGGCTTCTGGCATTCTCGGCAAGCTGTGGATCAATCTCGGGTGTTACGATCTTATCCTGCTCCGCCGCGCGAAACAACGATTTCTTCTTGAGTGGCTGGACGTCGGGTCTCCCAAAGCCTCGACCCGACTTACATCCTGGGCGTGATCCACGAACTCGTGGCTCGTCGCTCGTACAGGATGGGGAGGCACCACCCTCACTGCTCAAGCTCGACCTGGAAATATCCTGTCTTTTGATCCAACCAATAGACCCTGTAGCCGACATCACCCCTCCACCCCCTCATGATCACCCGGCAACGGCCGTAACGGGTTTTCGTCTCCCGGTCGTATTGGACTTCCTCGTGAGCGGTCACGGCTAGCACGAAGCGGCCGTGAGCCGCGTCCCGGATGAGGCGATCCAGAGTGGCGATCACCGACGGATTCTCACAAGCAGGGGGATCAATTGGATAGAATGGATCGACCAAAACACTGAACATACCTTTCTGGCGATTGGCAATCTTGATTGTGTAGGTCACCGTCATTGTTTCCGCTTTGGTTTTCACCAGGCATTGCCCAATGCGCATTTGCTTCGCCCGGTCGTAGCTCATCTCGCGATGGCCGCTGACGGACACGATGTCAAGGCAGAGAGGGTTCTCGCGGATCTGGTCGTCCACCATGTTGATCACTTCGCGGCTGTTGCATGTCGGCGGGTCATTGCCGAGGATGCCGAAGGCCAAGAACTGCTGGACGAACGGTGCCACGGCACAGAACACGGCGACCAGAATCGCCAGTGGACCGAAATTCGGTCGGCCGAAGTGCCTCCGCCGAAAATAGGTCACGGGGTAACAGACAATCCACAGAAAGATCAACCCGAGAAACACGGTACCTGGCCCGCAATGACTGATACCGTCCCGGTCGATTCTCCCGAGCCGGGCCGCGTCAACCGTCAACAGCAAGGCCGTGACGACAATCATGCCCCAGCTCAGCCCCAGTTCGATCTCCAGCGAAGAGAAACGGCACGCCAACAGCACCCCTTCCGCCACAAGTGGCAACACGAGCGCCAGCACGGCCACCATCTCTCCATGCCTACCCCGGGTGTCCTCCTCCAAAGAGCCCGACATCAACGGTCGTGACCCGGAGTGGTCGTAGGGTCGGTCGGATTCAGGGACAAGCTCGATGTCCTCGAAGGGGTGCGCCCTGGCCATGACCTCACGCTCGTCGCTGAATTCGCTGAATTCACTCGATTCGGTCGGGTTAGTGGTCGACATGGCGGTCTCCGGTGAGCCAGTCCAGTGGAGCAGTCGACCCTCACCATGAGGGAGGCGCCCACCTCGCAAAATATCCATCTGTCGAGTTTTGGTGAATCTGAGTCGCCAGCGGGATCGGGTGCCACGGGCGGCGAGTCCATCCGTGAAGGCGTCGCACGATTGTGGGATAGGGGCAGGGAGAGCCGGTTAATGCACCCCCTCCCTCCGAACCGGA
>PLDW01000254.1:0-7606 GCA_003136315.1 Gemmataceae bacterium
GAAACCCCGGCTGCGTGGGGATGGCGTACCGGGGTTTCGAAGACTCAACCCCGGCCACCCGTCCGTCGTACCCTACCGGCCCGCCCTCCGTGGCGGCCCGGTGCGGCTCATGCCAGTCGAAGGATCTTCCGCATGATCCACTCCACCGAGAGCAACAGAACCACACCGAGGAGGACGTAGCTGATCTTCTGGGGATACGACACAAAGCCCGGGGTGAGCACTTCGGGGACGATGAATCCTTTGTCCCAGATGTCATCGGCTTTCCCGCGATTGTCCACGGTATTCTCACGGCTCCCCATGCACTCGGGGATCAGGGCGAGAAGTTCACGATCAGCCAGCTTGAACGCGAGCCGGCCGACCCCACCCTCCCGGGGGAGATCCCGTATCAGCCGGTCCTTCACGTCCGGCCTGGTGACGCGCGCGGCCACGTCTCCCTCGAACTCCGTTGCCATCCTGCGGAGGGCATCAAAATCGGGTCGGGTGAGGTCCATCTCGGGGTCCGATTTCCGGAGTTGGAACTCTCCTTCGAGAGTGTCTCCCGCACTATCCGGGACATCGATCACCACCCGATAACGCTTGTCACCTGGGGGCATCTCTCGGGGGTCGGGTGTGACCTGTCCCTGGTAGTAGCTGTCGAACCCTCCTGGACCCTGCTTCGGAGTCATCTGGAAGGGGCCGAACTCCTTCTCGCGCTGGCCATCGGCAGCGTATCGGACGATGCGGAACTTTGGGTCGATCGCACCGAGTGGGTAGGGGTTGGCGCCTGGATCGAGCAATCGGACCTGGACTCGCACCGGGGCACCAGCGGTGTACTCCTTGCTGAGGAGGATACGTCCGCGGGAGGCTTTGACGTTCCGCTTGGCGGCGGTGTACTTCATCAGCTTGACCCAGAACCGCTGGAAAAAATCCTTCCCGACTGGTGGCTCGTAGGCGAACATCCGGTACGATTCCCCGGAGCCGACAAAGCAGGTTCTCCACCCGGCTGATGGGTTGCTCGTGACCAGCCACGGACGGAGCGACCGTTCGCCCTTGTCGTCCAGGTCGGCGAACTCAGCGAGTACCTTCGCGACCGGGCTCACCTCCTTGATCGGGTAGGCCGAGAAGAACCCACGACGGGGGAACAGTTCGGTCTTGAGGTCCGGGTTGGAAGTGTATTTCTCCCGATCCGTAAAGAACCTCTCCCACCCGGCGATCGGGTCGTCGGTCCCGTCCTCCAGCTTGAGGAGATCGTTCCCTTCGATGGGCCGCATGTACAATCGACGGGGTGTTCGCGGCGTGCCCCTGGCCCGAATCACGATGATGTCTTCGGGAACAACCGGCAGAATATCCAACACCGGGCTGAGTCGGCTATTTGCCTCGACCCGCGCGAGCAGGTAGGTGTGGAGCGGGCCAGCAACGTAGATCAACCCACCGCCTTGCTCCTGAACCCATCGACGGAGGGCCAGGGCCTGTTCCGAGGTGACCTCGGACCAGTCGGGATCAAACGCGATGATCAGATCGTACTCGTTGAGGTTATAGAACCGGTCCTTCGGATCGGCATTCTTTCCCGTCAGGTCGAGTCGGGTTGGGAATCGAGTCAGAAGTCGTTCCGGTGGCACGTCCTGAACGGCTGCCCCCTTTTCCCCGGCCTCGTTCTGAAGCAGGACACACAACTCCGCGCGACTGTCCTGAACCTCTCGCACAAGGAGAGTCTTGAGTGCGAGATACTCGCGGGTGGGACCGCTGGCCACAAGCAAAATCCGCAGCGGTTTCTTGATGACCTGGATTCCGAGTCGATCCCGAATGTGCTCGGCGTCAGCAAATGCCTCCTGTCGGTTCTTCGCAATGCGTGCCCGTGCCGACCATGACCCTTCCCGAAGCACCCGCTTTTTGATGGCTGCGTCTTTCGATTCCTCGGTCATCTTTTCTGGCAACTTTGCAGGATCGATGACGAACTCGACCTGCCCGTGTGGGGGGTCGCCAGGCAGGAATGTGAGCGTCCCGGTGAGGGTATGGTCGGCTGGGTCGACTTTCGGATCGTGAGTTGGGAGGAACAAGTCGAGCGCGACCTCCACCTCGGTGTTGGCCTGGTTCGTCCCATCGGCCTCGACAATGATCTTGGTGGGCTCGTCCGGGGAAGCACTATCCGGGGCCTGGATGTCGGTAATGGCAATGCTGACCGTCTGACGGTCTTCCCCGACAGCGACTGTAAAAATCGGGATCTTCTCGCGCCCAGCCCGCAGCCGAAGCTCGGCATACGATGAGTCCGACCCGAGATTACTGCGGCCGTCCGAGAAAACGATGATCCCCTGGACCATGTTCGCCGCCTCGCGGTTGACTGCGGCGGTAATCGCATCCGGGACATTTGTCCCAGTTGCGATGGTCCTGGCAACATCGAGTCGGCGGTCCAGCTTTCCACGGTTTTCCTTCAGCTTCACCTTGTCTTCGGGCAGCATGTTTTGGGGGACAACATCGTCTTCGGGTCGGGCAAGCCACGCAGCGGCCCACTCGGGAGTGCCAGGGCCGGTCCCGCCCCAGGGGCTGCTGTTGCGGACCGCCTCGGCCCCATCCGGCGAGAGGCCACGAAGCAAGAACGGCTTGAAGTCGTAGGTTGCAAATCCCTCCCAGTCGGAGGCTGTCCAGGGGGTACTGTCACGATTGAATGACTGGGGCTCCTCATCCAGTCGGGTGCCGAATCGATAAACGAGGAGAGGGTTTTTGTCGAGCAGGGTCTTCAGTAACGCGACCTTCTCATCAGTCAGGAAGTCGATGATCGTGGAGAGCCGGGATTTCAGCTTCTTACCGGGGGCCGAGCCGATCTCGTCGCTCACCTTCGCGACGCTCGGGGAGACATCGAGAAGAATGAGGACTCGTGACCGCCGTTCGGTGCGCTCCCGGGTCTGGAATGCCGGCAAGAGGAATACCACGCACAGCGCGAAGTAAACAATAATCCGGAGAGTGGCGAGCAGAGACGACCAATACCATCGAGCGGTTCGGCTGTCTTTCACGTACATCGCGATCGTGAAGGAGACTCCCAACGCAAAGGCCGCCCCGACGAAGACGAACCAAAGGACGTTGTTGGTCGTCCGCTTGGTCGCAGCGACATCGCCGCCGTAACCTGTCGATTTGGGGTAGGTGTCGTTGAGAAAAAAAACGAGGAGGAACCAGATTCCAAAGGCAACCCAACTGGCGACACACGCCGCCCACAACCGTTGGCCAGCCGGTCCAGGTCGCCCCCGCCAGTGGGGGTCGGCACTGGTGAACCGGATGACGAGCCGGGTCAACCAGGTGAGAGCCATGACCGCAGCCAACACACCGAGCACGGCATAGGGGATCATCTGCCAAAGTGTGTTTGGCAGAAGCGACCAGAAGAAGTCGGCAAACGACTGATCTAGCCGAAGGAAGACCAACTCCTGGGTTTGGACCGCTTCGGTCGTCGGGTTCATCGGCTGCTCATCAGGTGCTGGAACACGGGATCGACTTTATAGGTACAGGTGACCGTTCAGGAACAGCGGACAAAGCCCCTCGACTGGGCGGCGGAGGGGAGTCAAACCGCCCTCCGGCTCCCCCTTCCTTCTCAGGGAAGGGGGTTGGGCGGTCAGGTTCTCTCCGCCCTTTGGCTCCCCCTTACCTTCTTGGGGAAGGGAGTTGGGCGGTTAGGCTCTCTCCGCTCGTCCTAAACGGATGCGGTCTCGACCGGCGGAGCGACATCGGCATCCGCAGGGTCGACTGGTGCCGTCCCGCGAGCATACGCGGCAGCAGCACTCGGGGCGTGGGCTTCAACGTCTTCTGGGCGAGCATGGAAACTCAGCCGCACCGCCATCGCCTGCTCGGCAACCAGCACCAGCAGGATGAACAGGTACAACCAACGCCGGGTCGAGAAGTCGTCGCGTTTCTGTTTCAGGTTGTTCATCCAGGAGGTGTCATCCGGGGAATACAGCGGGACTTTCGGAGCATATTGGGCGAGGTCGTCACGGGTGACTCGCCGCAGATCGCCTTCTCGTTGGGAGTCCAGGTTATAGGCGTAGGCCACATACTCCGGTTTCTCGATTTCACCGTTGGTGCCGCTGAGCGCAATAAAGGTCCACAATTCCACTCCGACCTCCCTCGACCCCGGGTGCCGGAAGGCCAGGCTCCCCCCGGTCGCTTCCAGCGGGAATGTCTCGGGTTTGCTCACAGTCACTGGGATGTTCCCGGTCTTGTCGGCTGCGGCAGGATCGGCTGATACAAACACGCGCGAGGCGCTGGGCTTGTACTTCGTAGCCTCAAGGTTTGCGGTCACCGGCGACCCGACTAATCGGTTCACTTCAACCGCCCCGGATGACAGATACTTCTGCAACTCGGTGACCACGATACTCCATCCACCAGCCCCAGCACCGGAGGGCCAGTCGGTCCAGCGACCGGATGGATAGAAGGCCCCGGCGTCAGTCAACATCACCGCCATCCGGCCCTTGCCGAACTGCTTGACAACATAGAGGGGGTCGCCGAACTTGACGCGATTCCGCTCCCGCTGGAATTCGGCCCGGAGGTCGATCAACTCCGGCTGCCCCCAGAACTCGCGGAGGATTGGTTCGCTCGGGTCACCATCGTTGATCTGGTCGCACAGGAGCCTGTCGTAATGATCGGCGAGAACCGAGAGTGGCTGGCTGTCGTCGGCTGTCGTCGACCGGATGCGTTTGTCGAGCGGATCGAGGTATTGGCGGTATTTCTCGAACTTGGGCTCGGCTGCTTTCGCCTTGAGCTTGTCCAGAAGATCTCGAGCCGATCCCTGGAACTGAGCCATCGGTTGCTCGTTCGGCAGACAGAACAGTTCCTGGATGGCCTTATCGTCGAGCCATTTCCCGAACCGCTTGACTGGCCAGTACTGGTCGATCTTGGGGAACATGAAAAACCGTTCGACTTCCAGATCCTTGACGGCTGCTCCGCGGTCGTCTTTGTAGAACCCGATCACCGCAGGGTGGGACTTGACCGCCGGGCCAAGGGTCAGCACCTTCTTGCTGAAGGCCCTGCCGATTTTGTTCCGCTGCTCTTCTGTCGGGGGATCAGTGGGTTTATCCGGCAGCGGCACAGGGAAAGCTCCTTCCCCACTGCGGTAGAGAATTTTGTTGTAATCCGCAGCGCGGACATCAGGTCCGAGGAACACGCCGACCCCGCCACCGTCACGAATGTATCCCTCCAACTTGTCGCGCTGGCTTTCGGACAATCCAGGCACGTTTAGCAGATAAATGGCGACGTATTGACGGAGATCTTGCTTCTCAAGGTCCGCCAGTCGACCTGCGACCCACTGAACTTTCCCAACCAGTTCGCCGGTGGCATTTTCAAATAACCGCCGCAGAAAAAATCCATCGGCTTGCGGAGTGTCTCGCTCCCGCTCCCGGCCCTCAACGACCAACACCGCCAGACGCTCCTGAACCTCAACCACTGCGTGCCTCACGTTATCGGCTGTGAGCGCGCCCGCATCATCGGCAATCACGGCAGTGACCAGATTGAATCGATCCAGTGGATTGTCTTTCGTTCCAATTCGATCGAATTGTTGAACGATCACCAATTCTGTTCGCTCTTGGTTTGCCGGGATACTCGGGATCGTGACAGTCGGGAGGATATTCCCACGACCATTCAGGAAAAAGTGAACTTTCACATCTTTCTGTTCGGTACTCCCGGAGTTCTTGACCCGGAGCTCGAACTCGACTCTCTGGAACCGCGCGACGACACGAGAGGTGGAGCGGAACTCGACGATACCCAGATTATCGCTGGACTGGGGCTGGCGGTCGGTCTCTTTTCGGTAGGGGTGGGCCACATCAATCAGGTGGATACGGATCCCTTCGGCGGTGAGTTCGGTGATCAATTGTTTGAGTGCTTCCCCATCCTCGACCCAGTCGACCGTCCGGAGGTCCGAGACGACATGAATCACCTTGGCCGCGTCCGAATCTGGCTTTCGCTCAAACACCTCTTTGGCCTTTCGGAGCCCATCAATCAGGCTGACCCGAACGGCCGATGGTCGGAGTGGGGCCAGATACGCCCGGGCGTCCTGGATTGAGGTATCATTGAGCCGGTCGAATGCCCGGGGAGTCGCCAGGTCGGAGAGGAGCAGAATGTCGAGCGACTGAGGAGTATTGGCCT
The DNA here is from genome assembly GCA_003136315.1 of Gemmataceae bacterium. Classification (GTDB taxonomy): domain Bacteria; phylum Planctomycetota; class Planctomycetia; order Gemmatales; family Gemmataceae; genus Urbifossiella. The sequence goes on from PLDW01000254.1 coordinate 6,100, forward strand.
GAGCGGCTGCTGGGGCGATCTTCTCGGTCACCTGGGTTTTCGCCTGCTCGAATGCCGTTGTCCGACGGCCCTCGGCTGCAAATGAGTCGGCCATACTCGGGGTATCGTCCAGGATGACGACATGGGCGGTCGCCCGTCCCTCGGTCCCATCAGATGAGCTGAACCACTTGAACCGGGCGAGCAACAGGCCGACCAGGGCGACGAGGAGGCATCTCAAGAGCAGGAGAATCAGTTGCTCGATGATCAACTTCCGGCGCATCCGTTTCTGCGCTTTGAGCAGAAACTCCATCGCTGCCCAACGGATGCGCCGGAACCGCATCCGATTGATCAGGTGGATGAGGATCGGGGAGCTAACCAGGGCCGCCCCGGCGAGCATCGTCAACGGATTGGTGAACAGGGCTTCCATCGCGGCCTTGTCTCGGGAAAATCCGGGGGTGACGCCCGGGATGTTCGACCCCGTCGGGGGGGGTCGGAAAATCACAGTTGTGCGGGTCGGCAGACGGGGGCCATTGGGCTGGGATTAACGGCGAGCGGGCGAGCCCCGCGACGACATCCGCTGGAACAGAAACCGCGACAGCACCGCGTCCAGGTAGTCACTTGTCCGGACCAGATGGTATTCCACCCCGATCTTGGTACAGCCTCGCCGAACTTCGGTCAGGTATTCTTCAAGATCTTCAAGATATCCGTCCCGCAGCGCACGAGGATCGCAGAGCAGGTGGGGGAGTTCTTCAAGGCCCTCGAAGCGGGTCATCCCTCCGAACGGGAACAGAAGTTCGTCGTCGTCGAGGATATGGAACACCATCACGTCGTGGCGACGGTGACGGAGCATTTCGAGCCCCTGGAACAACGGCTCGCGGTCGCACAGAAGGTCGGAGAAAATGACCACCAGACCTCTGGCTGGGAGCGATTCTGCGACACGACGCATGATCTTGAACGGGTCCGTCTTTTCCCGGGGCTTACTCACATGCAGGGCCTTGACGAATGCATCCAGATGCAATTGCGAGCTGCGGGGCGGAAGCACCTGGCGAACATCCGAGTCAAACGTGATCAACCCAGCCGAGTCCTGCTGCTTAATGGTCAGATAACCGAGACAGGCCGCGGCGGTGGCTGCGTACTCGTACTTGTGGAGGGTGCGGGCCGTCCGGTGGCGTTCGGCTCCGTAGAGCATCGACTCGCTGGCATCGACGACAATGTACGCCCGTAGGTTGGTCTCGGCCTCGTACTGCTTGACGTAGTATCGGTCGGTCTTGGACCAGACCATCCAGTCGACGTGGCGAAGATCGTCGCCCGGTACGTATTCCCGGTGCTGGACGAATTCCACGCTCTGGCCGAACAGCGGGCTCTTGTGCATCCCGGTGAGGAACCCCTCGACGATCTGCCGGGCTCGCAAATCGAGCTGGCTGATCTTCGCGATCGTTTTCGGGTCAAAGAACCGCTTCGGGTCGTCTTCGCTACGGATGGCCATGTCTTCTTTGGGAGGGTATTTTTTGGTGTTTGGTGTTTGGTG
>PLDW01000254.1:7714-8092 GCA_003136315.1 Gemmataceae bacterium
AACACTGAACACTGAACACTTAAGAAACGAATATCTTCTTGAATCGCTCATCTTTGGTGAGATCGCCTTCCTTATCCGGGGTTTCGGCGAGGATTCTCTTGATGACCGTGTCGGTGGACACGCCCTCGGACGCAGCGGTGAAGTTTGTCAGGATGCGGTGCCGCAAGACTGGGAAGGCGAGGGCCTTGATATCGTCGGTCGTGACGTGCGCCCGGCCGTATAGCAGAGCCCGGGCCTTGGCCCCAAGGATCAGGTTCTGAACAGCACGCGGGCCAGCCCCCCAACTCAGCCACTCCCGGACGAATTTCGGCACTCCTGGCTCACCGACCCGGGTCTGGCGGACGAGTGCGAGGCAGAAGTGGATCACGTGATCGGTGA